>JACJNV010000173.1 GCA_014695175.1 Microcoleus sp. FACHB-DQ6
GGAATCGATGGAAGAGCCTCACTCACATTTGAGGAAAGGTTGGCTCTGAGTGAAGAACTCAGAGCCAAAAGTAACAACTGGAAACATCAGAAGTTACGTTCAATACCAATCCCAAAAAAGGATGGGAGTACCCGCCTCCTTAAGATACCTACTATCGCCGATAGAGCGTGGCAATGCCTCGCAAAATACGCGCTAGAGCCAGCACACGAAGCAACCTTCCACGCTCGTAGCTACGGATTCAGGACAGGGAGGTCAGCGCATGACGCGCAGAAATTTCTTTTCCTAAATCTAAGCTCAAAAGCCCACGGAATATCCAAGCGAGTCATAGAACTCGATATCGAAAAATGCTTCGACAGGATAAGCCACAATAGCATTATGGAAAGACTCATCGCCCCATTAGGCATCAAGACCGGAATATTCCGGTGTCTAAAATCAGGAGTCAATCCAGGATTTCCAGAACAAGGAACCCCGCAAGGGGGCGTGGTAAGTCCATTACTAGCCAATATTGCTCTCAATGGGATTGAAGAAATACATCAATCAGTCCGTTACGCGGATGACATGGTAATAATTCTGAAACCTAAAGATGATGCGAAGGCAATACTTGATAAAGTCAGCGAATTTCTGGCAGCACGAGGCATGAAGGTTAGTGAAAAGAAAACCAAGCTAACGGCTACGACAGATGGATTTGACTTCCTCGGTTGGCATTTCAAAGTGCAAAACAACGGGAAATTTAGATGCGTTCCATCAGTGGACAATTTCAAAGCTTTCCGTCAGAAGGTAAAACACATCGTTAACAGCTCGAATTATGGTGCTACGGTCAAAGCTGAGAAATTAGCCCCTGTAGTTAGAGGTTGGAGAAACTACCATCGCTACTGTAAGTTGGAAGGGTCACGGTTTTCACTGTGGTTCCTCAACAAGAGAGCCTTCAAGGTATTTAACAAGGAAGCAAAGCAGAATCGTTATACTGTCAAGAAATTGATAGAAAAAGCATTCCCGACGGTTCCTTACTCCGAAAACAAATTTGTCAATGTCAAAGGAGAGAAATCTCCCTACGACGGAGACATAGCCTACTGGAGTGAGCGTAACAGCAAACTCTATAACGGCGAAACCTCTAAAGCTTTAAAACGGCAAAACCATAAATGTGGGGAATGTGGTTTAAAAATGCTAGGCGATGAAAGGATTCATCTGCACCACGTAGATGGATGTCACAATAATTGGAAAATAAACAACCTTCTAGCGGTTCACGAAAGTTGCCACGATTATATCCACATGAGCAAAGGCGCAAGCCAAGAACATCGGGAGCCGGATGCGGGGAAACCAGCACGTCCGGATCTAACTGAGAGGTGCCGGGGATAATACCCCGCATCGACTCAACCAAGTTACGAGATTATTAATAAACTTAGGGGTTAACACCTCAATTTGAAATCCCCATCCCCCCAACCTCCACCATCCCAGGCGAGCCACCCCAAATCCTATGATGCGACTGTCCGATTCTGATTTGACAATATCTGTTTTAGCTGTGACCCACCACAAAATGGAAGAACGAGAAAATTTTCCCGATTTTCGCTCGGAACCCGCCTTGGCCGATCGACAATGGAGCAACGTCCAAGACCCAGAAATGGATAAATATCCCACAACTCCAGAAACAGAGTCAAGCAACGGCAAAAGCCAACAACCCGAAGCACTCCCCCCGCTGCAAACAGCAGGCGCAGCAGCAGAACTCTCCGAAGCATTAGCCGAAACTCCCGAAAAAGAAACAGGATTTCTGCCAGTTCTGAAAAACCGAAATTTTCTAGCACTGTGGAGCGGGCAAGTTTTCTCCCAACTAGCAGATAAAGTTTATCTCGTACTGACGATCGCCCTCGTAGCCAGTCGCTTTCAAGCGCCAGACCAAACCATCAGCAGGTGGGTATCGGCAATCATGATCGCCTTTACCATTCCCGCAGTGCTGTTCGGGGCTGCTGCAGGGGTGTATGTCGATCGCTGGTCGAAAAAAGCAGTGCTGGTCGCCACAAACCTGCTGCGGGGAGCCTTTGTTTTAACATTGCCCGTGCTGCTGTGGCTCTCTGACGGGTGGGAACTCGGTCAACTGCCGCTCGGATTCTGCTTGCTGCTGCTAGTGACATTCCTAGTCTCGACTCTAACTCAATTTTTCGCCCCAGCAGAACAGTCAGTGATTCCCCTAATTGTGGAACGCCGCCACCTGCTGTCGGCAAACTCCCTCTACACCACAACCATGATGGGTTCGGTGATTATTGGCTTTGCAGTCGGAGAACCCTTACTAGCTTTAGCCGACACCCTATTTTCCAACCTCGGCGGCGGACTGGGAATAGGCAAAGAAGTAGTAGTAGGCGGAAGTTACGCCTTCGCCGGAGTGCTCTTGCTGTCGATGAAAACAGGCGAAAAAAACGATGCCGAACACGAAGCGCCACACCCCTTAGCAGATTTGCGAGATGGGCTGCGTTACATCAACGATCAACCGAAAGTCCGCAATGCTTTAATTCAACTAATTATTCTCTTTTCCATTTTTGCAGCCTTGGCAGTTTTAGCGGTGCGGCTGGCAGAAATCCTCCCCGGTATGAAAGCGTCGCAATTTGGATTTTTGCTGGCTGCGGTGGGCGTGGGCATGGCTGGTGGGGCGGCGACAGTCGGCTATCTCGGCCACAAATTTTCTCACTCGCAACTGAGTTTAATCGGATCGATGGGCATGGCACTTGCTCTGATGGGTCTTTCTGCATTTACACAGCATTTGTGGATCTCGGTGCTGTTCATTACCCTGTTGGGTTTATTTGCCTCATTGGTGGGAGTGCCGATGCAGACTACAATTCAAGCAGAAACCCCAGAAGAAATGCGCGGAAAAGTCTTCGGGCTGCAAAACAATGCGACTAATATCGCTTTGAGTTTACCGTTGGCTTTGGCCGGGGTAGCGGAAACATTTCTGGGTTTGCCGGCAGTATTTTTGGCTTTAGCAGGATTAGCGATCGCTGGCGGTGTCTTAACCTGGTATATTTCCCGTAGCAGTAATAGCAAAGTCGATCGACTCCCATAAAATAACAAACTCTGATTTACTGGAATGCACATCGCTTGGTTAGGAAAAAAATCACCTTTTTGCGGTAACGTCACTTACTCCAGGGAAGTCACTAACGCACTGTTAGACCGGGGATACCAGGTTAGTTTCCTGCACTTTGCCCAAGAGGCAGGCCTACTGGACAGGAACACTACGGCGTGGAGCATGGCAAATGCTTCATTGGGAAAGGGAATTGCTCAAACCTCATATACCAATTCGCTCTCGCCCGCGAGTTGCAACGAAGTCTCTTTACCCTGTCACTACAAATCGCAAATTTATACGATTCCCACTCTCAAGTCCCGCACAGTGCTGATGAAATCTCTGCGGCGGCTGAAACCCGATGTTGTTCACGCTTCCCTGACGCTTTCGCCTCTAGACTTTTTGCTGCCGGAAATTTGCCAAGAATTGAATTTGCCTCTGGTGGCGACTTTTCACCCGCCGTTCGATCGCAAATTGCGGAATTTGACATCGGGAACCCAACACCTGATGTATCAACTGTACGCTCCGTTTTTGGCGAACTACGACTCGACGATCGTATTTTCTTACATTCAGCGGGATATTTTGGTGAAGTTGGGAGTGCCGGAAGAACGGGTGGCGGTGATTCCCAACGGAGTAGACGCGGTGAAGTATTCGCCCGGGCCTTCGGGGTTGAAGTCGCGATTAAAAGCCGATCGAATTTTTGTTTACCAAGGCCGCATTGCCCAGGAGAAAAATGTCGAGGCTCTGCTGAAGGCGTGGAAACAGTGCAATTTTGGCCGGGGCAACGTGTTGGCGATCGTGGGAGACGGGCCCCTAGCCGCCTCGCTGCAACTGTCTTACGGCGAAGAGGATGGCATTGTGTGGCTCGGATTTGTGGCCGAGGAGGAACGCCGGATCGAAATTCTGCGGGGTGCAGACGTATTTATTTTGCCTTCTTTGGTGGAGGGACTGTCCCTGTCGCTGCTAGAAGCTATGGCCTGCGGTTTGGCTTGTTTGGCAACCGATGCCGGTGCTGACGGCGAGGCCTTGGAGGAAGGCGCGGGGATAGTTTTGAACACTCAGCGGGTACGGAGTCAGTTGCAAACCTTGCTGCCGCTGTTTTGCGACCATCCTGAGTTCGGATCGCTGCTCGGTCAAAAAGCACGCCAACGGGCGATGGAGCGGTACACTCTCAGTCAGAATATTACTGAGTTGGAAAAGCTTTATGCAGAGGTTTTGCAAAGCCAGCGCGTACCAATTCGCGGTTTAGCATAACAGATTTTATGGCTCGTTTTGTAGGGTGCGTCGCTACCAGATGTTGAATGTAACTTGCAGATTCTTTCGAGCGACGCACCTTACGATAGTTGACTGTTATTTGTTATTTGTTACATATAAAATCATTAATACCCCCTGACCAATGACCAATTCCCCATGACCGATGCCCCATGACCAATGCCCAACAAAATGACTTATCGAAATCCCGTTCCTACAGTTGATATTATCATCGAATTAGCCGATCGGCCCCATCGCCCGATCGTACTCATAGAACGCCGCAATATTCCCTACGGCTGGGCGATTCCCGGCGGCTTTGTCGATTACGGGGAATCGGTAGAAACGGCGGCCAAACGCGAAGCTTTAGAAGAAACGAGTTTGAATGTAGAATTAATTGAGCAATTTTACGTTTATTCTGACCCAAATCGCGACGCCCGCAAACACACTATCAGTATTGTATTCTTGGCTTCTGCAACGGGCGAACCTCAAGCCGCCGACGATGCTAAAAATTTACAGATTTTTGAATCTTGGCAGATTCCCCATCAATTATGTTTCGATCACGATCGCATTTTACGAGATTATTGGCGTTACCGTCATTATGGATTGCGTCCGCATTTGTAGGGTGAGGATTTTTTAACCGCAGATGCACGCGGATTAAGGCAGATTGATTGCTATGATTTATCGGTGATTTATCTGTGTTAATCTGCGGTTAAATTCATTAAACTAAATTCTATGCCAAGCTTGACAATATTAGGCGGAGGTGCTTGGGGTTCGGCACTGGCAAATCTGGGAGACAAAAAAGGATCTCGAGTTAATTTGTGGTCGCGCAGCAGTTCTGTTAATCTAGAATCAGTTATAACAGGTGCGGAGGTTGTTGTTTCCGCAGTTTCGATGAAAGGAGTTGGAGCAACGGTCGATCGGCTGCTGGCGTTAGAGTTAAGTCCCGGTACAATTATAGTTACTGTTACCAAAGGTTTAGACCCCGCGAGTACGCGCACTCCGTCTCAAATTTGGCAAAATGCGTTTCCTAACAATTCAATAGTGGTACTTTCGGGCCCTAATCTTTCCGAGGAAATTCAGGAGGGGTTGCCGGCTGCAACGGTAGCGGCGAGTTCGGATTTAGCTGCGGCCAAGCAAGTGCAAAATATTTACAGTTCTGATATTTTTCGGGTTTATGTGAATGAAGACCCGCTGGGGACTGAGTTAGGTGGAACTTTGAAAAATGTATTTGCGATCGCCGCTGGTGTTTGCGACGGTTTACAATTAGGAACTAATGCTAAATCTGCTTTGCTGACTCGCGCTTTGCCGGAAATGATTCGGGTGGGAGTTCGTTTGGGAGCTCGCGCAGAAACTTTTTACGGTTTGTCTGGTTTGGGAGATTTGCTCGCTACTTGCAACAGTCCTTTATCGCGCAATTATCGTGTTGGTTTCGGATTAGCTAAAGGCAAATCATTAGAGCAAATTTTGCAGGAATTGCAGAGCACTGCTGAGGGGGTCAATACTACTAATGTGTTGATTGATTTAGCTAATCGACGCGAGATAGAAGTTCCCGTTTCCCGTCAAGTTTACCGCTTGTTGAATGGGGCAATTACTCCCGAACACGCTGTTTTATCGCTGATGGAACGCACTTTGAAACCGGAGTAATATCAAAATAATTACCAGATATTTAGAGCAGCATCACTGAAAATGAGTTTCTTAAAAAAGGCGCTCTAATTTTTTGTACACTTCATCATCGTTACGCTTACCAACTAGAATAATTTCTACCAAATCTTCTTCGGGATTAAAGCTGTAAATAATCCGATACTCGCCACTATCTACCCGATAATAACCCGGATATCCTATTAATTGCTTGCTATCATTGGGTAAAGGATCTACATTCAGCGCTAACACTTTTTTAGCAATTTGAGCCGCTATTTTAGGTTGCAAACCCTTGAGAAAGTCTAGAACTGTTTGTAAACCATCAAGTTTCGCCATTGGCCAGTTGTTGTAGTGTTTCTACAAAGGTTTTAGTACCAACCATTTGAGACTGACTCAGGGCCGATTTTGCTGCTTTTCCTAAAAGCATATCTTCTAATTCCATCAGTCGCTCTATCAAGCGCTGATAGGCATCAGCGGACATAATTACGTGGCTGGGCTGCGATTTATCTGTGAGTAAAACTGGCTCCACAGCAGCTCGGTTAAAGACTGTCCCCTGTGGATTACATACTTCTGCGAGGGTGTAACTTTGCATGACAGATGTTATGAGCGTGGGTTATGTCTATTTTAGGCAAAATCGGCAGGGATTGGGAGGTCGATCGATATTTGGGATTACAAAAAGTAGGACTTACGCAAAAAGCCCGGTTTTTGAGCAAAATCGTGCACATCTGGGAGAAATTTCGCAGCAGTCGCCAGCCGTATTTTTCCTGCATTGCGTAATACCGCCTTCTAGAGTGACCCTACCATCTAAGACTGTTCCTTATCATCAGGGGCGGGTTTCACCAACCACAATTGTTGGAAACTAAGGATCTCATAAACCCGCCCCGCCCCTACATGAAGGATGCAACCGGACATGATATAAGCGGGATAAATACGATCTATTTACCGCCGTAATAAAAAGCGATTTCTTTCTCTTTCAGCGGTGCAAAGTTTGCCGCCACCAGCATTTTATCGAGTTCCTCTTGTCCGATGTGTTTGACACCGATTCGGACAATGCGCGATCGCATTGTATTTGACACGCCACTGCGCTGTCTGCCGGCTTCTAATCCCATTACTTGCTGGTAGAGGTCTAATTTTGCTTGCGGAATCGGAGTACCGTCAAAGTCGATTCCC
Organism: Microcoleus sp. FACHB-DQ6; assembly: GCA_014695175.1. GTDB lineage: Bacteria > Cyanobacteriota > Cyanobacteriia > Cyanobacteriales > Microcoleaceae > Microcoleus. Next base: position 7,106 of record JACJNV010000173.1, read on the forward strand.
GAGGCGATCGCAACATCGATCGCATCTGCACCAGTTGTAGATTGAGCCGCTGAGTTTGTTTCTGAAGACATTGTGCAAATTAAATAAAAAGGACGATCGTCATAAAAAGTAGTTTAGTCCTAAAAGTGCCAAAGTTGAGCACCAAACTCTAGCACAGCTCAAAACAGGGTAAACTCGTGAAACAAGCTAAACAGTCCGCCCCACAGTGTTCGATTAGTGTTCGATTAAGGACAGTTTGCCACAAGGGCGATCGCACTTAGCATTTCTTCAAACAACGGATTGCCAAAACTCATCAATTGCAGGGAAGCATTTTCGTCAAAGATATCCGGGTAAAATGTTACAGCATAATCGCGACCTTGATAGTTAAGCTGCCAAGTGCGATTTTCAAAGAGATCGAAGATAGCGCCAATCTGCTTTAAAATCAAAGAATTGACAAACAAATTTTCGATGGTTTCAGGAAACAGAGAAGTCGGCGGCAAAGGTTGACGGATTTCTTGCAAATCTGATTCTACATCCATCGCTACCATTTCATCGAGGGCAAGGCGCAAAGGCGGCGCGTCTAAAATGCGATCGAACTCTCCCAACAAAACGCCCTCTTCTTCGGGATCTGCACTCATCACAGCCTTTTCGATGAAAGTGGGAACTGTTGCGAGAATCGGTTGCAAATTGCCGACTACGGTTTGAAAAGCATCGATGCGATCGCGCAATTTCTTGTAAACCTTCGCCTCTACCGTTCCGTCATAGTAAAAATTGTGTATTCTTACGGTATCATAAATCTGCCCGATGCGATCGAGTCTGCCGATTCGCTGTTCGACACGCATGGGATTCCAAGGCATATCGTAGTTGATTAAAACGCCGCAAGTTTGCAAATTTAGCCCTTCTGATGCGGATTCGGTACACAGTAAAATTTTGATGATTCCTTCTCGGAATTTGGTTTTGATTTGTTCTTTCGGAAAAATTCGCCATTGGCCATTTTGATACAATTCTCCGCCGCGGCCGGAATAGCAAGCAATCTGAGCACCATATAATTGTTGTAAAGCAGTTCTGAGATAGTCCATTGTGTCGGTGTATTGCGTGAAGACGATCGCACTTTCGCGCTGGATTAGTTCTTGACGCAAAATTGTGATAAAATGCGAAAGCTTGCTATCTTCGCCAGTATTCTCAAACTGATAAAGTAAATCTTCTAAATATTTAATTTCTTCAGGATCGGCTGGTTCAAAATAAGATTCCATTCCTTCCATAATCACATCATCGGCATCATCTAAATCCTGAAAATCATCCTCAGTAATGCTAATTCCATCGAGGCGGCGCTGTAAGGATTCGCGGATGGCATAAAACGAACTTGTCAGGCGTTTGCGGTAAAGAGTCATCAAAAATCCTAACGCCTTGCGGTTGTCTTTTTGGGCTAGATTGTAAAAGTGGCGCACGTAATTGCTGACGGCGAGATAAAGTGGCACTTCGCGGTTATTTTCTAATGTAATCGCATTGTCTCTGACTGCGCGGTGGGGAATATCGCGATCCAATAATCCCCGCTGATAGTATTGGCGCAAGGTGTCGCGGGTGTGGCGGAACATCAAATCTTTGAGGGGAGTATTAACTGTCAAATATTGGCGGGAAGCGGCGATAAAATCCGTGTCTTCAGCAACTTGTTTTGGGTTGACTCGCTGGTTTTTTTCCCAAACATCGCGCAACTTATAATATAGTAGCCGATCGCACTTTTGGAGATATTGCTGCAACCGAGCACAGGGCGAACCGCCTTGCTGGAAGTAATCCACAGACATCTGTTGCCAAAAATTCAAGGTTTGGCGATCGGGCTTTTCCGACAATGTGCTAAAATAATTGCAGAAATTCTCACCATAAGACCAATGTCCTTGGAGTCCGAGAAGGTGCAATAAATCGAAAACTTCGATCGCGTCAATCTGCATCGGCGTGGCGGATAATAACAACAGCGATCGGCTTTTTTCTTTCAATTGCTGCATTAACTGTAACAACCGATTCGGAGTTTCCTTGCGGTTTTGCGGGCTTTGGCGGCGGGCGTGATGCGCTTCATCCAGAATCACCAAATCCCACGGTTGCGCGTCTAAAAGCTGTTTTGTGCGATCGCTCCGACGGACTAAATGAGATGATGCTAAAATGAGATTTTGGGAATTCCAAATATTCTCTTCCCCTGACTGACTCCTCTCCCCATACGCATTTTTTAATTCACCTTTGCTATAACTCCAAAAGTGCAAGTTAAATTTTTCGCGCAATTCTTCGTGCCATTGCGGCTGAATGCTGGCTGGTGCTAAAATTAACACGCGCTTAACTTTTTGGCTGACGAGTAAGTAACGCAGAATCAACCCGGTTTCGATGGTTTTTCCCAATCCGACTTCATCTGCAATTAAGAAACTTTTCGGAAAATTTGCCGCAACTCGGCGCAATATTTTAACTTGATGCGGCCAAGGTTTGATCGGAATTGATTTTAAACAATAATCGAGACAAGTTGGTGAAGCATACAAGTTGAGAAGCGGTTCAAATTTAGCATAATCTAGAGATAGTTCAGAATCCCCGATAACTCCTAATTTCGCCCCTTGGGGGGGACTGGGCGGGCACGGGGGCGCCGCCCCTACAAAACCCTCGTTTTCTGTAGGGGCAATCCCCCCGTGGTTGCCCCGAAACACCCCAGCCCTTGGGGGTAGAGGGACGTTGAATTCTGACTCCCGATTCCAGACTGGTTTACTGTTGGGCGCGTAGTTGAGCAGCTTATTTTTCACCGCTTCCGGCACTTCAAAAACGCGCACATTCGGCGATAAATTGTTCCACAACTGTTCAAACCGAAAAATCTCTTCAGAAACTCGCTCAGCATCTCTGCCGCCTTCCCAAGCACAATAAACGTGGAAAGATTCAACGTTGCTTTCCCAACCGCTGAGAGATTCGTTATTGGAACCGCTAAACGCTAATTGTGCGCCGTTACAGTCGGTGAAAATGCCGATTTTTTCGTGAAAAATATGCTGGCGATCGAGTAAACTTTCAGAATCTATTGGTAAGCCGTTAGATTTGAGGGGAACGGCGATTTTAATATCGAGATAACTGTTTTGAATCAGCCAACTGAGGATTTCAAAATGTTTGAGTTGCGCGAAAGTTTTGGGCGGCTGTAAATCGGTATCGAGGCGCATGGTAACTGCATCTCGGAGGGCGTAACCTTGTTGGATAGCTTGCAAATCTTGCGGGCTGAATTGACAGCCCATGATTAACCGCATCCGCCCTTGATTGTGCAGCATCGCGCCCAATCCCTGCGCTACTTTACTGAGGATGGCGCTGTTGAAAAAGCCGGATTTGCGATCGTACTGTAGAGCACATTCTAGCGCGGGGATGTAGAAATCGGCGATCGGGTTATTTTCGTTGCTCGAATAGCTAATCCGCCAGGTATAATCTGTTAAATTCATGTTATTAGTTATTCTTTAAGGTTTGTAGTTGCGCTTCAGCGCAGACCGGATCGTAGCGCGCGCAACTACAAAACTAACTCACATATCACTTAAAGGTAAGTACAATTCTAATAAATTTTTTCGTCTTAAGGCGCTTTCCCAGAGTCCGCCAGGGAATGAATTCCCTGGCTAATAGCGAAAGTCCTCTAAAGAGGACTGATTAGTTATTTCTATCATCCCTCTTTTGTCACTTGCGGCCGACAACATTATTAATATTTAATATATTAAATCATAATTATTAAATCCTAGAGATTCTTCAGTCCTCTTCAGAGGACTTTCGCTTTGAGGCAGGGAATTCATTCCCTGCCGGACTGGGGGACTGCGGATTTTGCCTGAAGCCGGACTGCGGGTTTTGCCTGAAGCCGGACTGCGGGTTTGAGCTTAAATTGACCTAACCCAAATCTAAACTCAACTGTCCCTCAAACGGAATTTCCATCTGTTGATAAACAACCTTCGCCTTAATCTCATCCATCGCCAACCACAAATCTAACAAAGCCTTCTCCTCCGGGATGCGTTTCTTCTCATCCCCAATACGCGGAATCACTTTCAGCGCCACTTCTATCGCCCGCATGAAATTATCGTTATCAGTCAAAGCTGTTTTTTTCATAAACTCGCGCACGATTTGAATATCTCCCTCCTCCTGATACAAACCGATAATCGCGTGCAATCCATCGACTAAATAGGTAATCGTAAAATCTTGCGGATTGACCGAAAAAGCTCCTTTTTTCAGCCGCTGTTTCGGTGTCAAAAATTTGCAAGTGCCGCTAGTCGAGTCAATTAATTTGTAGACTTTTGCTAAATCAACGACGTTGAAACCGCCGACGGCGAGGGCGAGTTGTCGCGCTTCATCGAAGGGGAACTCGACAGCGCCAAAGGCATCCCACGCGAGGAAATACCACTGCGTCAGGGCGTCAAATCCGGCGGTATCGGTTTGTGCAAGTTTGCGGAAGCGATAGTTTGCTATGGCTTTTCTGGCTTCAGCAAATGCAACTTCCGGGCGCACTTCTTCGCCGCTGCTGTCGAGGATGGGATAGGAACGGCTGAACACATTTAAAGCGGGGCCAAAGGCGCTTAAATAAAGGTCGATTCCTTTGATGTCGTTGGCTTCAAATTCTGGGGCGCGTTGTTCGACGAGATTGGCGACTTCCGGGCGCAAATCATCCCACCAAGCTTGGGCGGCGTTAGGATCACGTTTGCGACAGACGAGGAGCACTGTACTAGAAACCGAGTTTTTCTGCGCTTGGTGCAAGTTTTGCGGGCTTTCGGTACTGACGGCCCAGGATGCGGTAATCTCGAAACCGGCATCGATGAGGGATTTTGTGAGTACGTCCCACGCGCCGGATTCTTTGTGGTTGAATTGGACTATCATCACGCCGTCATCGCGCAAAACTCGGTAATATTCGCTAAAAGCTAGCACCATTTTTGCTTCGTAATCTTGTTTGGCGAGTTCGTCGGGGGATGTGCCCATGTTGCGGAAACGCGACGGGTTGGCGACGGCTTCTCTATCTTTGTCGGTGAGTTCTGAGTAGAAGAAATCGGGGAATATATCGCCTAATGTGCGCTTCATCCAGACATAGAAAAAGTCGGACATTTCGGCATATTGGATTGTGCCATAGTAAGGCGGATCTGTGATAATCGCATCGACTGAATTGTCTGGAATGTGGTAGAGGCTATCGGCTGATGCTGCATCAATCTTAATGGTTTTGGGGTCGTATTGCTCGATACCGGGGAGGCCAGTTGAGTGCGGTTTTGTGCCGAATAAGTCGCAAAGACCTACATAGTCTGATGTAACTGCATCTGCACATGAATTCCACAACTCCCCAATCCCATTAAATTCTGGGTAATTCCACATTAAATTTAATGCGTGCTGTGTAGATACTCTTTGAGAATGACATCTCCCAGCATCCCATATACACAGTCTGGCATTTTTGTCAGCACATCTATCTAATACTAAAGCTAAGTAAGTTGCGATCGCCTCTACTTTCTCCGGTTCATACTCAGCGTGTAGCAGTGCCTTAGCTTCGTTGATAATTTCTACATAAGTGACAAGCGTTAGAAGCTGACGAGGGTTAAAGAATTTATGCCAATGTGTTAAACCCAATTCTGCTGTTGCATTTCTTTCGTGTACCATGTGACTGTAGGGAATTTCAATATCAGGAATTAAGTTTAATAATTCTAAAGTTGAATGTTTAGAAAAGTAGTTATTGGCTTTTGCAACACTATCTATATCCGACTGGATTGGTAGTCTAAACTCTAAACTACTCTGACCTTTCTTATAAACCACTGCATATAATTGATGTCCTAGTCCCAATAATTTAGCTTGTGATTTAATAACTGAATCTTCAATTACCCTACTACAATTTGGACAGCGACCAACACTTCGACTAATTGTAATAGTCGTAGTCGGATCGTACTCACCTGCATCCGTTTTAATCGTCGTATCCTTGCCTTTCTTCCCCTTCACCAACTCAAAATCAACCCGCTTCTGTGCCAAGTTAGGAATGGGTTTCACCGCACACCATTTATGTAAATTCTGCTTTTCCGGGCGCTTATACAACCACCAATTCGGACTCAAAGGCACAACCGACTGACAACTCGGACAAACCACCGTATGAGCCCACAAATAATTCTGCACAGTTTCCCCCGGTAAAGATGGGAAAAACTCTGCTAATCTTTTCTCCGCTTCATCCCCCACCCATTTCACCCATTTATCAATATCCTCCTGCAAATCCGGGCCAAATTTCAGCGGATATTCCATCGCCGCCTTCATCGTCACCACCGCCACGGGATTGAGATCCGACGCCAACACATTCAACCCGTACCGCGCCGCCTCAAACGGAATGCTTCCCCCACCCGCAAACGCATCTAAAATCGTCGGCGTGCGATTCCCCCACACTTTCTCGCAATAGTCATGAACCTTTTTAATTCGCACCGAAGACGGGGGAGTTTTGTATAGTTTAATTTCCTTCCCCGCTTCCAATCCCAGCAAATATTCAAACTCTTCTAAAGAAATATCTGCGGGTAAAATCGACCCCAACACCGAAGCGCGAGAAAACGATAAAGGTTTGCGCGAATACCAGCGATGCAATCCTTTAAATGGATTGCCGCCGTGTTCGTAATAAACCTGCTCGTTTAGCAGATTTACGGGCATGATTTTCTCGATGAAGAGGTGAGGGCGCATGATTTGTTGGTTGTTGGTTGTTGTTTTTAGGAACAGGCAAGATGCCTGTTCCACAAAGATTTAATTTTATTATTGTGGGGAGTAGGGGTTGGGCTTCTAGCCCGCCCCAACAGTTGGATTGTTCGACATTCCCGCAGTCAGACAGTCGGATTTTTCGATAGTAGGATTTTTCGATAGTCCGACAGTCCGCCAGGGGTTGAAACCCCTGTCTCATAGCTGAAGTCGTCTGAAGACGACTGAAGAGTTAATTATATCAAATTTGGGTGCATTGCTTCGCTCGTAATAACAGAAATACGTTGTTATTGCCTAAGTCATCTAAAGAATAGATAATGTATTAAAGTCGGATTTAATATTAGTCGTCTTTAGACGACTTTAGCTATGAGGCAGGGGTTTCAACCCCTGACGGACTATCGGAATGACGAAATTTAATATGAGTCGTGTTGTCTAGAGGCTCTGCCTCGTTTGTGGCTGGGAAAGATTGGAGGCAGAGCCTCCTGATATGCGTTACCAGGCAGAGCTTGGAAACGAGTAGATACGTCAAATCCGCTACTTTCACAATTTCAATCTCCCAATAAAATTCGTAAGGCTTTCAAAGCATTTGAACGATTGCCATTGGCAATTTTTCCAAACCAATAATGTGCCTCTTCATTACTCATCGCCATAATCCCTTCGGCAATATTCGCAATTCGTTCTGTTTTCGATAGCGGTTGCAGCGATTGAAATAAAATCGCCAAACTTACGCCGGATTCTTCTGATAATATATAAGGAGTTTGTCGCTGCTGAGATAAACTTTTCGGGTCGTAATTATTCGCTTTGAGAGTTGCATAAATTGTTTGTCTGGCTAAAACCAGGGCATTTCCTTTGAGTCGCCCCAATTTTTTAGCAGCAGGACGTTTTTTCTCTCCGGCTTTCTTGTAAGCACATTGATACAACTCCAAAGCAAAATTGTTATTTTCTAAAGGCAAAACTCGTAATTGAAATTCTTGCATGAGGCGGGGCGGGTTTATGAGATATTTTATTTGAGGCGTAGATGGTTGGTAGAACCCGCCCCTACATGGCACTAATTATACAACAATTAATCTACATATCCGATCGTCTCCGAGCGAGCGCGATTCTTGTAGGGGCGGGTTCACCAACCATCTACGCAATCAACCAACCATCTCAAAAACCCGCCCCGGCCTATGTATTATGCTGGTATGTTAAAAGAGGTAGATTGCGATTTACCGTGGGGTGGGGGCGGGTTTTTGAGATTGTTAATTTTTGCCAAATATTGTATGTGAACCCGCCCCTACATCTCAATATATCACCCTTGCCATTAAATTTAAACGTTCTACTTGATTGCGTTCGAGCATTTGTTTGATACTATTAATATCCGAGGCACTTGCTGACAAAGCTGGATTGAATTCTAAGGCGAGTTTCAAACTAACATCTGCTTGCGCGTCGGGACTGTTCAACAAAGTGTTGATAGTCGATAAAAAGCCCTGAAATCCCCGCAACTCTCCTTGATATTCCAGCCGCACAAATTGGTCGCCGGTTTGAATGGTTACGGTTTGATCGATTTGCGGTTGCCACCGCTGCAATAGGGCAATAGCTGTTCCTAATTTGCGATAATCCGTTACTTGATTCACAGACAATTCTAGCACTTCGATGCCTTGCACTTTGTAGTCGCTAATGCGATCGCCCAATCCCGTAAATACCGCACTTATCGTGCCGTCAATTTGGATAATCGGCGGTTTCGCATCCCACAAAGTCCCCGGTAGCGTTTCCACAACATAAGGAGGATTTGTGATCTCTCCCACGGTAGGAACTTGAGGATTTAGATTGACATTGGTTGTTTTTTCTGCTGTCTCACCGTTACCGTAATCGGCCAGCACACGAAACATAGTGTTATTAACAATGGTGGCGTCATACTCATCGGAAGGGAAGAAATTTCCCGGCACTAAAGTATTATCTTGATACAAACTAACCGTCAATGCTCCTTTCGCTTTCCACCTGACACGCACGAGTTTTGCCGCTTCTGCACTCGGCATCAATTGAGCGCTGAGTTCCACTTCTTTGGGCGCTGGAGGTTCGAGAATGCCGCGCTTGTACAATACAGCGCGATCGCTAAATTCGATCGTCTCCGGCAGTGTCAGCATACTATCATCGGTTTTGATAAATAGTCTCTCCCCGACTTTCATATCCCAATTGCCCATTTTCAAACCTTCGCGAATCGTCTCCCGCAGCATCGAAACTTCCGCATCAAGGAGAATATTCAAACTCAAATCCTTAGCAAAAGCATCGCGCAGCGCCTTCGTCGTCCAACTATCCAAGCCCGCAGGCCAAACTTTTTGCAGGATAAAAGCCGGGGCGAAAGGTTTAGCTTCTTCGGCGCGAATCTTGCCGCAATCTTTGAGGGCTTTAAGAATCACATCTTGCTGGTTGTTTTTGCCTTTCACCATACTCGCATCCTGCGCGGTAAGAGTGTAGTGCATCAATCCTTTCGGTGCTTTTACTTGGTCATTTGAGGGATAAAATAAATGGCGGTAAGCATTAGTCAAAGATACTCTCACAGCTATATCTTTCGCCCCTTCCCGTTCTTTCAATTGCTTCTGCTGGCTTCCCGATAAATCTGCCAGCCGATTCTGACTTTTGAGAATATTTTGAATTGCTTTATATTCTCTGGCATTGTCGATCGCCGTTTCTAATTCTAGCCGATTTGCCACCAAAAATAACAAGCGATTGCGGTAGGTGCGAAACTTCCCCGATTCGCCGCTATTGTTAAAAATTCTCTCGATTAATTCCGGGGCTGCGTCGGTAGAAGCATTCACCGTCGCTTCGTCAAAGTCGATCGCGCACAACGCCACATCATCCGGGTTGTCGTCTACATCTCCGGGACTTTCGATATTAGAAACTAAGGTAAAGAATTTCTTGGCAAAAATGCTATCCCGGCGAGTTCGCAAATCTTCTTTCGCCAATACTACCCCGACTTGTTCCTTCTCCTCCGTGATAATTTTGTTGATCGAAGGTTCTTCTTTAAACCTGGCTAAAGATGTTACCGGATCGAAGTCTAAATACCAAGCTACCTTCGTCAATCTTTCTAAAGCCCGATCGACAAAACCGCTGTCAACCCCTGGAGTCAGCAGCGACAAATTCAACTCAGCCAGCCGAATACCCGAAGAATTTCCCTGAGTCAGAGAATGCAAAAAGATCGATCGGGCTACCCAAGTAGAAAACGGCGGTTTTCCCGCTGCTATCCATTCCCCATCTTGCAATTGTGCGTAAGCCGGCCTACCATCGGGATTGTAGATATCAGCGCCGATCGCATTTCGCAGGGGCGATCGTTGCAACCGAGAAGTCAGATCGTTAGTAATTTCGCCATCCATCCCTATGGGAATGTGATGCGTGTGAATCATCAACATCCAACCGTCGCGATTTTCCCACAAATGCCGCACCACTTGCGCGAACAATCGCAAAGCGCCCCGCGTCTTCTGGAATTCGGGAATAGAAGCAATTTTTTTAGTAAGAAGATTGAACAATTCCGGGTGAAACGGATAACTTTGGGCGATCGCTTTTGAGTATGACGCATCTTTGCAGCCATCGGGCAAATTAACGCGGCAATTGCGATAAGCCGCCAAATATTCCGATGCCGCTTTTTGCGCCGCTTCCTCGCTAACTCTGTCAAACACGCGCTGTTTGACGATGTTGTAAATTTCGATATCTGTAGAAGGACTCAACACCCTTTCTTGTCTTGCGGAAGCGCGCATCGTTTCTTGCAATTCTGCCGTTTCTTCAGCAAAAGTATCTGCTGTCGAGGCGAGGGAATAAACCAATACTAAATTATCGCAGGCTGCCGCCAAATCCATCAGCGAAAATAGAAAAGCTACCACTTGTTTGGCTAAATCGCTTCTGCCAATTTGTTTCGCTTTTGCCGATCGCAAATACCGCGCAATTTCATCTAAAATAATCACAGTCGGCTGTCCCCCCGTCAACCGTTCTAACACCGAAGTACCGGGGCTGACACCGCTTTTATCGCTGCCTTGCAGTAACTGATAGCCGGAAATCCCGCCAATTTGGTAAGCAATTTCGCCCCAAAGAGTGTAGGTTGTCAAGCCGCTGTCCGAGTGATAAACTCCTTGTTCTGGGTCTAAATCTCGACCGTCGATGGCTGCAACGGCGATCGGGCGATCGGGAATCACGGTAATATCTGTAAAGCGTTCCAATCCGTGAATTTCTCGCCCTTGCTTGCAGATATGCCAGAGTGCAATTTCATCGTGAGTTTTGCCGCCCCCAAAACTCGTTTCCAAACGAACTACCCCAGCCCCGGCGCTTTGCTTCATCAAGCGGCTGAAAACTTCCCGGATTAGGGTTTTAATGCCATCAGTTGCGAAGGTATTGGCAAAGAATTTATTGGCATCTTGATAAACTTGAGGTGCAGTTCCTTCGACTACCAGCCGCAATTTTGCTGCAAATAAATCTAGAGACAAGTCTCCCGATAAAATCTCATCTCTGGGCACGCAGGTATCAAAGATTAATGGCAGCATCTCAAAGCTCCTTAACTAATAATATCAATTCCGCACTTCATCGGAATTATTCATCTCTCACTTGTCTCCCTCTGTGTTCTCTGCGTTCTCTGCGGTTAAATCATTCCGATCTCCAATAACTAATGACTAAAATCGACATTTCCCCCGCTAACAATTACGCCAATCCTCGCATTTTCAGCTTTCACAACACCTGAAAGCAAAGCTGCTGCCCCCAGCACTCCAGTCGGCTCGACAACTATCTTCATCCGTTCCCACATAAAAAACATTGTACTGCGAATTGCGTCTTCGGAAACTGTTGCCATATCATCAACATAATGCAGCACCAAAGGAAAGGTTAATTTCCCCAAAGATGGCGTGCGCGCACCGTCAGCAATCGTATCCGGGTTAGTAACAGTTTCTAGCGTTTTCGTGCGGAACGATCGCGCCGCATCGTCTGCTTGCTCGGGTTCTACTCCTATTACTTTACACTGCGGAGACAAAGTTTTTACTGCGATCGCGCATCCCGACAGCAAACCCCCGCCGCCGCAACAAACCAGCAGCAAATCCAACTCCCCAACTTCTGCGATTAATTCCAGCGCCGCCGTACCTTGTCCCGCAATCACCCGCGCGTCATCATAAGGAGGAATAATTGTCAAGTGTCGCTCCTCGGCAATTTTGGCGGTGAGCTCTTCCCGCGCAACTTGAGCGCGATCGTACAAAATAATCTCTGCACCGTAGCCGCGAGTCGCCTCTTGCTTGACTTTTGGCGCATCTGCAGGCATGACAACAGTAGCAGGAATATCTAGCAACTGTCCGGCAAGGGCGATCGCCTGCGCGTGATTTCCCGAAGAAAAAGTCAGCACTCCCCGCTGTTTTTCGGCTTCAGATAGCTGCATTAAAGCATTGCAAGCACCCCGAAATTTAAACGAACCCGTGCGCTGAAAGTTTTCGCACTTGAAAAAAACCTGAGAATTCGTCTGTTTGTTGAAAGTTTCCGAAGCCAGCACAGGCGTCTGGAAAGCTTTGCCCCGCAAGCGCTTTGCCGCCGCCTCCACATCTGCGAAACTCACTGACAAGGAATTTTGGGCACAGAAGTCGGCACTCATAGATTTTAGATTTGGGCGATCGAGGACTCTATTTGTAGAGTGGGCATTGCCAGCTTCACTCCTACCATTAAACTATAAATTTTTATCATAAGCTTATTAATAATAATCATTAGCTCTTACGCTTAATTGTTAAAAAAGCTGTTGACTAAAATCAAACTTATGACAATTTACTATCAAAAAGTAAAGGGGCGTTTGTACTTGCACAGGAGAGGGATTAATGAATACAAATTTAACCACCGCTTGATTAATTGTAGGGAAACAGCACGGCGCCGTGTCCTGCTTTCGGATAATATCAAATCCGTTGGCATCGGAATTATTCATCTCTCTCTTCCCTTTCTCTGTACCCTCTGTGTCCTCTGCGGTTTAATCATTCCGATACAACCGGAATCGATATAAGGGGTAAAATAAACCGGATTGGAGGGTGAAATTGCCCTCGCGAGTGCGATCGACTCCAACCATCGACAACAACGCAAAAGAAGACACGGCAATACCATTTCCCTACCCAAAAAATAGCCACTAAATTGTTTAACAATTACAAAAAAAAGGACACAGCATGGCTGTGTCCTTACCCGTATCTTGTAGGGACACAGCCATGCTGTGTCCCTAACCGTACCGATATCCCGATTAGGATTCTTGCCGTTTAGAACAAGAACAATTCAGTATTACCGGTCGGTCCCAAATTGACATCGACAGTGGCAAACAAACTGTTACCACCAACCGTAGAACCGTTGCTATCGTAATACAGTTTAGTAGACAAACCGTCGTAGATAGCCATGATGGACGGCCCGGTTAAAGTTGCTTCAAACACAGTTACATCAGACACTGTGCTGCTGTAAGCGTAGAAACTCGAACCCAAAGGCCCAGATCCGGTTGTAAAGGCTGCAAAACCAGTGCTGTCGAGGTTAATTACATCATCAGTAATGCTGTAATTGGTAATGAAATCCCCGCCGTCAGCAGTAGTTCCGCTGAACACAAACACATCCAAACCAGCACCGCCGTTGAGAGCATTAGTTCCCACACCACCGATTAAAGTGTCATTCCCGATGCCGCCGTTGAGAGTATCGCTACCGCCACCGCCGAAGAGGCTGTCATTACCATCGTCGCCGGAAATGCTGTCGTTACCCAAACCGCCGTCGAAAATGTCGGCACCAGAACCGCCGCTGAAGATGTCAGCAAACTCAGTACCCGTGACGCTGTTATCATTCGCATCTCCGGTAAACAAGACAGGAGTGGTGAAGTTGTAACCGCCAGCACCTGAACCGAAATTGTTAAAGGCGACGGGGAAAGTGTTCCCAGCAGCAGTTAAATCGGCAACACTGCCTGAGTTGGTAGTAGTACCAGTCACAGTAGTGCCAGTATCAGAAGAGGCGATCGTACCTGTAAATACAAAGTCCGCCGTTCCCAGATTGCTAGCAGCCGTACCCAGATTCGCAATAAGCGTCGAACCAGCGGCTACGGTACCGTTCGAGTCAAAATACAACACCGTTTCGTTCGAGGCATTAGTAAATGCGAAGAAACCAGCAGTTGTAGAATTGCCCAGGGCTTTAGCTTGTGCATCTTCCAAAGAGGCATAACTGCCACCTGTGAAAATCACTAACTCTTGGCCAGTAATGTCAGGATTTGAACCCGTCACACCGTCAAAGTTAGTCGTAGTCAAATTGCCGAATTCGCTCGCAGTAAACTGGAATTTGTCACTTCCAGAGGTAAAGTCGGCAATTGTATCACCGCCTTCGCCTGCTGCTTTGTAAACAAACAGATCCCCACCAGCACCGCCAGTCAGAATATCTGCACCGCTGCCGCCGCTAAAGATGTCAGCAAACTCAGTACCCGTGACGCTGTTAGCACTCGCATCTCCGGTAAACAAGACAGGAGTGGTGAAGTTGTAACCGCCAGCACCTGAACCGAAATTGTTAAAGGCGACGGGGAAAGTGTTCCCAGCAGCAGTTAAATCGGCAACACTGCCTGAGTTGGTAGTAGTACCAGTCACAGTAGTGCCAGTATCAGAAGAGGCGATCGTACCTGTAAATACAAAGTCCGCCGTTCCCAGATTGCTAGCAGCCGTACCCAGATTCGCAATAAGCGTCGAACCAGCGGCTACGGTACCGTTCGAG
>JACJNV010000174.1 GCA_014695175.1 Microcoleus sp. FACHB-DQ6
GGGAGGATTTGCCAGCACCGTTAGGCCCGCAAATGCAAGCGGTGTGCAGGCCGCGAAAGTCTAAAGCAGCTTCGCGATAGCTGAGAAAATTTTTGAGTGTAAGTTGTATAGGAATCATTTAGGCCATCGCGCCATACAATCTATCTATAAATAACACTATTTGTACGCTGTTGCCTAGTTATTCAATCCAGATCCAGAACAATTGTCAGTGCTTCTGCAATTTCTTCCATAATTGTCTCGGACAGGGTTCCGAGTTGTCGGACAAATCTTTGTTGGGAAACGGAACGGACTTGAAAAGTATCGGCGGCGGAGAGTTTAGTCAAGCCATTTTCGTCGCTGGGTTCTAGTCGAACCATCCAATTTCTCTCGGTGTATCGCTCTTTCCACTCAGTGATGGGAACAATAACTTCAAGCAGCAAAATTCCAACCGTTTCATCACTGACAATTACTACCGGACGGGTTTTGCCGATTTCGGCGCCCACACTAGGTTCAAGCGCAACCAGCCAGATTTCGCCTCTACGCATTAGTTTTTATCCCTGCGTTAAGGTATTCTTCCTCGGATTCAAAATAGGGTTCGCTATCAGCCGACCACAAATCATGTAAAGCACCTCCCGGCATATAATCTTTGACTGCTGCTTCTGCTGCAACTCTGAGTCTCCGCTTTCTCTCGGCTTTGCGCTGGGCTTTTTCTTCTATTTCTTCGCGCATCATCCGCGAAGCTGCTTCAATGATTTCTAGGCGTTCTTCTGCTGTCAGGTTTTTGAGTGCTGCTAAGATTTCTGTTTTAGTCACGGTTTTTTCGGGTGGTGGGTGAGAAAGTGCGATCGATCCCATATCTTGCACCATTTTCAAGAACAGGCTTTCCGGCCTGTTCCACAAAGAGTGAATTTGATTGTGGGATGGGCATCCTGCCCGTCCATAAAAAGCTTATTGAATATGACGCAACATCTCAGATCGATCCAACCATCATTATATCTTTCACAAAAATCAATCTCGGCGCTCTCTGCTTGTGGCGTACCCTACATCGATCGCATAGGCAGATTTTCCATCAAAAAGGGTTGACCGTATTCCTACAGCCAACCCCACGCCTATTTATTTGTCCTGCGTTTGCTCAAACACCAACACTACCGGGCAAGATTCGGGAACGTATAGCCGACACCGACTAACAATCCCACGTCAGCTCCGTCAACAAAACCAATATTCAATCCCGCTGTTGCTGTTAAATTTCTCGTCAGCGGCACATCTACACCCCCCGAAATCAGGAAGCCAAAATTACCGTCATCCCCGGTAGTAACTATCACGCCAGCACCTGCATAGGGAGCAGCACTAATCACAAAATCCTCGCTGACTTCGACGGTCTCTTGAGATACAAAATCGAAGGTAACGGGAACTACAAGAGTTAAGTTGTCGCGGAACAAAACAGTCGGTCTCACCGACAAATTGTTCGTCAAACCGATTTTGCTAATAATCGCAAATGAACCGTCGCCTAAGGCTGAATCTCCGCCAAAACCTACATTGCCGCCAATGCCGACGTAGCTGGGCCCAGAACGGGTTGCTCGGCCTGGTCGGATTTGAGTTCCTTGAGCCACTTTTTCAGTTGGTTCTGAGGCAGTTTCAGTTGGTTCCGAGAGAGTGGCCGGTTTTTCAGCAACTTTCGGTTGGTTTGTCAGAGCTGAGGCGGAAGTGCTGACAGGATTGCTCAACAATTCTTGTGCTGTTTGGACTTCTTTTTCTTCCTTCGTTGCTGTTACTTCAAGATTATTGCTCTCGGCAACAATTGAGGTAGGTCGATCGCTCTTTTTGGCAGTCTCGACTTTTGACTGCACTTTGACACCATTATCAGCAATTTTAGCGGTTTCTTCCGAATTTTCAGTCTCAGCAGCAATAGATGTATTTTGCGCTGTTTCTGTCTCAGCAATTTCAGATGTTGCTGCTTCCGATTTTTCGGGTGCAGCAATAGATACTTGCAAGTTGGCTGCCGGTTCAGAGGCGACTGGCTCTGCCGCTTCTGTTAGTTCGCTCCAAGTGATAGAATCAATTTTTTTATTACTAGCCGTTGTTTCTGCGTCCGGTTTAACTGCTGAAGTTGCTGTCGGCTCAGAAATTTGGTCAATATTTTGAGCGGCTATTGTTGCAGTTGTAGCGACATCGGGCAAGTTGCCAGTTTCAGCTTTCGCTGACATGGTACTGCAACAAACAGCTAAAGCTGCAAGATTTATTAACGCAAAAGTAGACTTGGAAAATAGACTATTCATAGATACTCCTCAATGAAGGGTGTGTTAAAAGTGTAAGTGTTTGAGGGCGACCGTCGAGAGCTTTGCTAAAAAAAGACACAAATATGAGTTGTGTTGTTCCTAGATTGCCATTTTACCGTTGAATAGTCAACTCTCAAGCTGATTAGATTCAAGAACGGACGGTGGGTTTAGAGGCTAATTTTAATTTACCGATCGATCGGCAAAAAATCAATCCTAGGGATGATTGCACCCTTGCTCCTGTTTAATTGAGATGTCGATCGCGCGTCTGGCTGGCATTCTACAATACTGTACTTGGGGGCGCTGCACTAGCAGCCACGCCGGAAAAATCCGGTTGTTGAGGGCGCACCAGCTCGAAATCAAGAGACAACAAGCTTTCAAAACAGTTTTGGCAGCCCCGCCGCCCAAAGCAAGTGCAGTTAAAACAACGCGATCGGCTGCTGCACAGTCCGTGACAATTAATGTAGAATAATACCACCGATCCGAGAAATATTTGTGGCTCGATCGTGTCAACATTACTGAATATTATGAAAATTGTGTAAAATTTAGTGTTCTATTTGTAAAGTTTAGCCTTCGCTTTCGCTCAGGGTCTGACCATCTAACAACAGCACGCAACTAAACAAGTAAAAAAATACAAATTATCTCATCTCAACCTGACTTTATGAGCAAAGTTCTAGTCATTTTAGGCGAATTGAGCGATCGCGACATCGATTGGATGCTCGCCAACGGCACCCGCACCCAAATCCTCCCCGGCACAACCCTCATCACCGAAGGTAAGCCCTTAGACGCCCTGTACATAGTTCTGGAGGGAACTTTGAGCGTTGCTGTATCATCTTTGGGCGACAAAGAAATTGGAAAAATTATTGCCGGAGAAGTTTTGGGCGAAATGTCTTTTGTAGACGGGAGGCTTCCTTCTGCTACCGTCACGGCAATTGAAGAGTGCGTCATCCTGTCAATTCCGAGGCGGCTGCTAACTGAAAAACTAGAGCAAGACGTGCTTTTTTCCTTGCGGTTTTATCGGGCGATTACCAAATTTCTTTCGTCGAGACTGCGGGGTACAGTCCAGCGCTTCGGCGATGATAGTGATGGTTTAATGTATCAAGAGCCCGACGACGAGGGGGCTATCCCGGAAAATGTCGAAAATCCAGATTTGGCGGCATCGAGATTTCAATGGCTGTTGGAGCGTTTGAAGGGGAGTTGAAGGAAGAGGGAAGAGGGAAGAAGGAAGAAGGAAGAAGGAAGAAGGAAGAGGGAAGAGGGAAGAAGGAAGAGGGAAGAAGAGAAAAGAACACCTCTTTTCAATTTCCAATTTCCAATTTCCAATTCCCAATTACAATTAGAAAACATATTTTTCAGCGACGCGCCAATAGCGGGAAAAACGCTTCAAATCAATGTAACCATCGTAGCGGACAAAGGGTTCGGGTGGCAAAACTTCTACAGGGTGCGATCGCTTAATTTCCCGGCAAATATCCTGAAACCGAGGACTGGGACTTTCCGCAGTCACCACTTGATTCGCGCCGGATTCTTTAGCAAAAGCTATAACTTCCGCAGCCACATCGCCCCGCCGAATAACTACCGGCAACTCCAGCAAACATTCGTAAATAAACACCATTCGTTTGAGACTCAACTGCCATTCATCAATGAGCGCGTCATCCCAAACCCAGATTGCCGGTGCCTCTGGGTGCGCTTTAAAAGCCGGGCCTTCAGGACTCAAACAGTCGCCGTGCAGCCAAATAATCGGATTGTTCATAAATTGGGAATTGGGAATTGGGAATGGGGAATTGGGAATTGGTAATTGGTAATGGAGAATTGGTGTTAAATCCGTTAAATCCGAAGAAAGCGAATCGGTTGCCGAACTTCCTTAATTTTTTCGGCGCTTTTGAAAGTCTTGCCAACTTTTAGAACCGCCGCTACGATCGACCTTTTCTCCCTGAGGAAACAACTGCCCTTCCAAATATTCGTAAGTTCCCTCAAAATCGCATTGCCCGTACATAGGACAATCGCGACAATAAACCGCCTTAGTGTAACGCTCCAAATTTTCCCGATTAAAAAAATAAGGTTTGTGACTAAAAGTGCTTGCTACCCACTGCCAAGAAAGATTATTGCTCGCCGGATCTCCATCTAGCAAATGTTGCAAAAACCAGCGAGCTCCGGCTTGCCAGCGCACTCGGCGCCAGTGTACGAGATAAGCGGCAGTCCACATCCGCTGGTGATTGTGCAAATAACCAGTTTCTCGCAACTCGCGGCTGAAACTGTCGATGCAAAACAAACCAGTCGATCCCTCAATGACATCCTCCGGCAGAGTTTCGCTGTAATCTTTAGCAGTGTAGCCAGTTTTGTAGGGTTCCCGGTCTTGCCAAATCCCGTTGCCCAATTCCGCGTACAGTCGCTGCCAATAATCCCGCCAACCCAACTCGTTGACGAGTTTTACGGCCTCTTCTCGATGCCGCACCTTCTGCAGCACGGCATCCCGGACTTCCGCCAGACTCAAAACTCCGTAGCGCACATAGGGCGACAAGCGGGTTATCGCACCGTTGAGGAAATTGCGGGTTGAGGCGTACTTGCCGGGATCGACTTGTTGCAGGGCTGTCTCGGCTGCTTTCCGCCCGCCTGGGGTTGGGGGTACGCTGCTGTCCCGGGCGGCGGCTTCGGGGAACTGTTCACGCACGTAGGCAATTAATTCGTCGCGGTTGGCAAATTCCCGCTTCATGTCCTGACTCATTGTTTTTTCAAGCGCCTGCTATTCTTTCCTCATGTTAAAGCTATTTGTTGGGGCGTGCCTGCCCGATCGCCCTAAATTGCCCTTCACTCCCGGTAACTCACATCTTGCACCATTGTCAGTAACAGGCTGTCCGGCCTGTTCCACAAGAAAATTTATCTTTTGTGGAACAGGCCGGACAGCCTGTTCATAAAAGGCTAATTGAGAATGGTGCAATATCTCAGTGGTAACGTACAGTTTGCCCCAGCCGCAATCGATCGTCGGATCGCAGCCAAAATTAACATCAAAGTCAGTACACTCAGGGATAGATATCATACCAAAATCTTATGGAAACTTTTTCGGCGGACGCTCAAGCGATCGCCAGCTTAGCTAACGGACAGCAGCAAGGTACAAAACAACTGGACAACAGCGAAATTCAAGAGTTCGATCGAGTAATGATGCGCCGCTGCATAGAATTGGCTCGCCGCGCTCTCGGCAAAACCGCACCCAACCCCCTTGTCGGTTCTGTAATTGTCCGAGACGGCAAGATTGTCGGCGAAGGGTTTCATCCCGGTGCCGGTCAACCTCACGCCGAAGTTTTTGCGCTCCGGGAAGCGGGGGAACTCGCCGAAGGAGCGACCGTCTACGTGAACCTGGAACCCTGCAACCACTACGGCCGGACTCCCCCCTGTTCCGAAGCTCTAGTTAAGGCCAAGGTGGCAAAAGTAGTGGCTGGCATGGTCGATCCGAATCCTTTGGTAGCTGGAACTGGGCTGGCCCGGTTGCGAGAGGCTGGCATTGAAGTGGTGGCGGGAGTGGAAGGGGAAGCTTGCCAAAAACTCAACGAGGCTTTTGTGCACCGGATTTTGTACCGCCGGCCTTTTGGAATTTTGAAATATGCAATGACTTTGGACGGTAAAATTGCTACCAGTAGCGGCCACAGCGCTTGGGTGACAGGCGAGGAGGCTCGGAGCGAGGTACACCGATTGCGCGTCGGCTGCGATGCTGTGATTGTTGGGGGAAATACGGTGCGTCTGGACAATCCTCTACTGACAAGTCACCAGCCTGATAGGAATAATCCCCTGCGGGTGGTGATGAGCCGCACTTTGGATTTGCCGAAGTCGGCTTGGTTGTGGGAAACCTCTG
>JACJNV010000175.1 GCA_014695175.1 Microcoleus sp. FACHB-DQ6
GCCCAAGCCAACCTCGCCCAACTGCGATCGGGCAGTCGGCCAGAAGAAATTGGCCAAGCCCAAGCCCGCGTTAGCCAAGCTGAAGCCGACCTCGCCGATGCCCAAACAGGTAGCCTCTTAGAAGACATCGCCCAAGCAAGAGCGCAAATAGAAGCAAGCACAGCCGAAGCAAAGTTAGCCACCCAGCAGCTTGCCAGATATCAGGCATTGGCAAAAGAAGGCGCAGAATCCGCGAACACTCTTGAGCAATACACCCAAAAAGAAGGCAGCGCCAAAGCCAACCTCCGAGAAGCTCAAAGGCGGTTCGAGCAGCGGCAAAAAAACAGACAAGCCGAGATCGAGCGCCGGACAGCAGCCTTGCAACAGC
Organism: Microcoleus sp. FACHB-DQ6; assembly: GCA_014695175.1. Classification (GTDB taxonomy): domain Bacteria; phylum Cyanobacteriota; class Cyanobacteriia; order Cyanobacteriales; family Microcoleaceae; genus Microcoleus. Next base: position 368 of record JACJNV010000175.1, read on the forward strand.
AGCGGCAAGCTTTGCGGCAATTGCAAAACGGTTCGCGCCCAGAGGAAATAGCCAAAGCCGAAGCAGAAGTCGCACAAGCCAAGAGCAGATTAGCGCAGTTAGCCAACGGTACGCGCCAAGAACAGCTCGATCAAGCCCAAGCGCAAGTTGCCGAGGCCGCCGCTCAAGTGCGCGGCTTTGAAGTACAACTGCAAGAAACTGCTGTCATCGCCCCCTTCGCGGGAGTCATCGGCGACATACCAGTGAAAGTAGGTGATTACTTGCAAAAAGGTAACGCCATTGCCACCCTGACAGAGAACCAATTGCTAGACTTGCGGTTATCAATTCCTTTGGAACGGCAGCCTCAATTACGCTTAGGGCTGCCAGTACAAATGCTCGACGCTCAAGGTAAGGCGATCGCCCAAGGTCAAATCAGTTTTATCTCCCCCAACGTCAGCGCCAATTCCCAAACAATTTTAGCTAAAGCCACCTTTCCCAACCCCAGCGGCGAACTGCTTAATCTCCAGTTTGTAAAAGCTAAAGTCATCTGGAAACAGAACCCCGGAATTTTAGTTCCAGTAACAGCAGTCACTCGCTTAGGTGGAGAAACTTTTGTCTTCACAGCTCAAAAGCCAGAACAGCCACAACCTGAAGCGCCACCTTTAATAGCACGGCAAAAGTCCGTGAAATTGGGAGCCATTGAGGGGAATAATTATCAAGTTATCGAAGGTTTGCAAGCAGGCGAAAAAATTGTTACTGCAGGCATCCTTAACCTCACAGACGGTGTTCCGATTATGGCTCAACAACCAGAGGTTCCCGAAGAGAAAAAGACAAAATTACCAGTGGGTAGCAAAAATTAATCTCTGAATCAGGATTTACAGGATTTTCAAGATTTACAGGATTGACAGGATTAAATTGAGGGTGACTAAAATTAATCCTGTTAATCCTGTTAATCCTTAAATCCCGATCGCCATTAGCAATTACTCCTTAGCCATCCGCAACTACCCATTACCCAAATAATGTTTGCAGATTTCTTTATTAAACGACCAGTCTTTGCTAGCGTCTGCGCCTTAATTATTGTTTTGGTAGGCGCAATCAGCATTCCCACATTGCCGATCGAACGCTTCCCCGACATCAGCCCCACCCAAATCAACGTCACAGCCAACTATAGCGGTGCGAATGCTGAAGTTGTCGAAAATGCAGTAACCAACATCCTAGAAAGGCAAATCAATGGCATTGAAGGACTGAAATATCTAACTTCCAGTAGCACCAACAGTGGAACTAGCACCATTACAGCCACCTTTGATACTTCCCGCGACAAAGATATCGCCGCCGTCGATGTGCAAAATCGAGTTGCAGTTGCTCAACCACAACTGCCAGATGTCGTACAACGCACAGGAGTTACAGTTACAAAACAATCTAACAGCCTGCTGCTGGCTATAGGATTATTCACCGAAAATAAAGAATACGATACCATATTTTTAAGCAACTACGCCGACCTTTATTTAGCCGATACTTTAAAGAGAGTAAAAGGCGTGGGCGACGTGCGAATTTTCGGGGAAAGACGCTATGCTATGCGCCTCTGGATCGACCCCAATAAATTAGCTGCTCGTAAGCTAACAATGCAAGATGTAACAAGAGCAATTAATGAACAAAACTTGCAAGTTGGTGTAGGAAGAATTGGTCAAGAACCAGCTCCCGAGGGGCAAATGTATCAGATTGATTTGAGTGCAGAAAGTCGTCTAAAAAGCCCCACAGAATTTGAAGACCTAGTTATTAAAAGCGAAGCAAATGGAACTTTAATTAAGTTAAAAGATGTCGGTAGAGCCGAATTAGGAGCAGAAAATTATAACTCTTTCCTGCGATTTCGAGGGAATGACGCTGTGGGTTTAGGGATTTACCAATTACCCGGAAGTAATGCTCTAAATGTTGCCCAGGCCGTCAAAGCAGAAATGGCAAAATTAGCTAAAAATTTCCCTCCGGGGGTGATACATAGAACCGCACTAGATACGACTCAATTTGTCCAAGAGTCTATGGCAGAAGTAGTCAAAACTCTGTTTGAAGCAGTCTTGCTAGTGGTGATAGTTATTTTTGTTTTCCTGCAAGATTGGCGCACTACGATTATTCCCACCCTCACAATTCCGATTTCGTTGATTGGGACATTTGCCTTTATCAAAGCTTTCGGCTTTACGATTAACAGTTTGTCTCTATTTGGTCTTACCTTAGCAACAGGTTTAGTGGTTGATGACGCTATCATCGTAGTCGAAAATATTGACCGTCTAGTCCGCCAAGGTATGAATACCCGCCAAGCAGCTTCCGAGTCAATGCGGGAACTTTTTAGTGCTGTAATTGCCACTTCCTTAGTATTGATGGCCGTGTTCGTACCAGTGGCATTTTTCCCTGGGACAACGGGAGCACTCTATAAACAATTTGCCCTGACAATTGCTTTTTCAGTCCTGCTTTCTACCTTTATGGCAGTTACTCTTACTCCCTCACTTGCCGCTATATTACTGCGCCCAGGTAAGAAGTTTGGCGGCCCGTTGGGTTGGGTGTTTAACCGCATTAATATTTTTCTGGATTGGACGCAAAAGAAATATAGAGATTCCTTAATATTTTTAACACGATTTAAAACCATTGTTACCCTGTTGTTTATCGCTTCTCTGGGATTCACCGCTTGGCTTTATTTAGCAGTACCGACAGCATTTATCCCAGAGGAAGACCAGGGTTATTTTCTGACAATTATTCAAGGGCCTCAAGGCGTTTCACTGCAATACACCCAGCAGGTGATGGACAAAGTTGAACAAGAAATCCTCAAAGTTCCTGAAGTTGTGGGGACTTTTTCTGTAGGTGGCTTTGGTTTTAGTGGTAACAGTTCCAACCAGGGGATTATATTTACTACACTTAAAGGCTGGGAAGAACGTCACGGAGAAGATCAAACTGTACAAGCGATTATTGGTAAGTTGCGGGGTAAGTTTTTCTCGATTCCCGAAGCGAGAATTTTCCCCGTGAATCCGCCTGCGATTCAAGGTTTAGGTCAATTTGGGGGTTTCCAATTTCAATTGCAAGACCGCAAAGGTAACAGCGGTTTAGATGGCTTAGTCCAGACTATGGGCGGGATTTTAAAGCAGGCAAATCAGACACCGGGATTGCAGGCGGTATTTAGTACGTTTGCTGCGAATACGCCTCAATTAATTGTGGAGGTTGACCGCAATCGAGCTAAGGCTCTAGATATTCCAATTAATGATGTTTTCAGTACGCTACAAACTGCTCTGGGGGCTCAGTATGTGAATGATTTTAATCTCCAGCAGCGCAATTATCGGGTGTATGTTCAGGCGGATAAACAGTTTCGTGATAACCCTGAAGATATTGGGAAATTGTATGTGCGTTCTGGAAAGAATGAAATGATTTCTTTGAGCAATTTGGTGAAGATCACTCCGGTGGTGGGGGCGCAAAGTGTTAACCACTACAATTTATATAGGTCAATTGAAATTACTGGCACTCCGGCTCCGGGAGCGAGTTCTGGACAGGCGCTAAAATCGATGGAAAAGGTGTCGGCTGAAGTTTTGCCGTCGGGTTTTGGCTATGAATGGTCGGGGAGTTCTTTAGAAGAAATTGAGTCGGGCGGTCAAGCACCGATTATTTTCGGTTTGGGGCTGATTTTTGTGTTTTTGGTTTTGGCGGCTCAGTACGAAAATTATGTCGATCCTTTCATTATTTTGCTATCGGTGCCTCTGGCGATTTTAGGTGCCCTTTTAGCTCAGTCGTGGCGGGGTTTGGCGAATGATGTTTATTGCCAGATTGGTTTGGTGATG
>JACJNV010000176.1 GCA_014695175.1 Microcoleus sp. FACHB-DQ6
GGACATTTTTTAAAGATAAGTTGGTAGCACAATTATCTATCTTTAGCCCAGGGCCAATTAATACCTTTATAACCTGGTTTTTTACCCTTGTTAAAGGCTAATTATGCAGTTTGTTTGTCCATCAAACCCGGTTTTTGGCAACCCGTGCGTCCAGGAGTATATCTTCCTTTACAAAGGTGACTTGATTCCGATTTGTGGTATATTTTCTGGGCGAGGGGATTTTTTAGGACAATGTTCGATATGAAACGTTTAAAATTAAAATCAATGGTGGTGGCGGCGATCGCGATCGCCTTTTGTTTAATTGCGATCGCCAGTTACGCCCAAGCCAACAAAACTTTAACACTGGCGACTTCCCCAGACTACCCGCCCTATGAATTTAAAGATACGGCTGTTAGCGGCAACGAAATTATCGGTTTTGACATCGATATTGCCAAATATATTACTAAAAAATTAGGCTACGAACTGAAAGTAATGGGCATGGATTTTAACGGCTTAATTCCCGCTTTGCAGGCGGGAAGAGCCGATTTTGTGATGGCTGGAATGACGCCCACAGCAGAAAGGAAAAAAAATGTTGCTTTTTCTGAGCTTTACTACGAAGCTCAAAATACAATTGTCGCCAATAAAGGCAGCAATTTGACCAAAGCTGAAGATTTAGCCGGGAAAAAAGTAGGCGTTCAACTCGGAAGTATTCAGCAGGAAGCTGTGAAAAAAATGCCCGGGGTGCAACTGGCTGCTCTTAATAGGATTCCTGACATCATTCAAGAAATTAAATCGAACCGCATCGCGGCGGGAGTGATCGAGGATACTGTCGCTACGGGTTATGCCGCAGCGAACCCGGACTTGGAATTTAACACAATCCCGAATACTGAAGAAAGCGGTTCGGCGATCGCCTTTCCGAAAGGTTCGAGATTAGTTCCAGAATTCAACCGAGTCCTCCAGCAAATGAAAGCCAGCGGTCAAATTAAGGAACTAGCTACTAAGTGGTTTTCTCGACCAATTCCCCAAGAACCTGCTCAAGCAAATCAGCCTGCGGTAGCGTCCAAGTTCGGGTTAGATTTTGGCAAAATCGAGCCGAGTTTGCCTTATATTTTGTCCGGGCTTTGGGTAACGCTAACTTTTACCTTGCTGTCGGCATTTCTCGGATTTATCTGGGGAATCGTGCTGTCTCTGTTTAAAATTTCTAGCATTAAACCGCTGGCTTGGTTCGGTACTGCTTACACTTCTATTTTTAGAGGAACGCCACTAATTTTGCAGTTGACTTTAGTTTATTTTGCAACGCCGCAGCTTACGGGCTATAATATATCGGCGCTGCAAGCTGGCGTCATTACTTTTTTCCTGAATTCTGGGGCTTATATTTCCGAAACAATCCGCGCGGGAATTCAAGCCGTAGATAAAGGTCAAAAAGAAGCCGCAGAATCCCTTGGCGTTCCCTACAAACTGATGATGAGCGATATTATATTGCCGCAAGCGTTGAAAAATATTTTGCCTGCATTGGTGAATGAAAGTATTGCTTTGCTGAAGGATTCAGCTTTAGTTTCAGTAATTGGCGTAGAAGACTTGCTGCGCCGCGCTACAATTGTGGGAGCAGAAAAGTATATTTACTTTGAACCTTTGATATTTGTCGGCGCAATTTATTATTTGATGGTGCTTAGTTTAACTTGGGGGGCCAATGTACTTGAACGTAGACTCCAAAGTAGCAGTTAAGGTCGATCGCCTGTATAAATCTTTTGGCAATCTGAAGGTTTTGCGCGAGATAACTACTGAGATTCATAAAGGAGAAGTGATTGCCATTATCGGCCCTTCGGGGTGCGGCAAGTCTACTTTTTTGCGGTGTTTGAATTTACTGGAAATTCCGACTTCGGGACACATATACATTGACGGGGTGGATATTACTTTGCCGAAGGCAGATATTATGAAAATCCGCCAGAAAGTGGGGATGGTTTTTCAGCATTTCCACTTGTTCCCACACATGACTGTGCTGCAAAATGTGATGTATGCGCCTGTAAAGGTGAAGCAGGTTGCTAAGGATGAGGCACGTCTGAAGGGGTTAGAATTGCTGGAAAAAGTGGGTTTGTCAGATAAGGCGGAGGTTTATCCTTCTAAGCTTTCGGGGGGACAAAAACAGCGGGTGGCGATCGCCCGCTGTTTGGCTATGGAACCGGAAATTTTGTTGATGGACGAACCGACTTCTGCACTCGATCCAGAAATGGTTAAAGAAGTGTTAGATGTGATGAAAGCTTTGACGAAAACGGGAATTACAATGGCAATTGTAACTCACGAGATGGGTTTTGCGCGGGAAGTCGCCCACCGGATATTGTTCCTGGATGGCGGAAAGGTGGCGGAAGATGTGCCGCCGCAGGAGTTTTTTAGTAACCCGAAGTGCGATCGCGCCAAGCAATTTCTGGAAAAAATGCTTTAATTCATATAAGAATTAGAGTTTTTAACCGCAGAGGACACAGAGAGAGTTAGAGGAGAAAGAGAAAGTTGCGGTAGGGTGCGTCAGTTTGAGATGCTCGCTCGCCACGGAAAGTATAATAATTTTGCTCCGATGATTAACTTAGTAATTCTGTTAGAAAAACGTGAGAATTCTTTGAATCACCTGGGTATTAAAATCTTTCGGAAATCGGTGTCTTTCCTGAGCGTGATCGAGAAAGAAAGTCTTGGGATAATAAGCAAGACCGGCTTCCATCTCGCTAATCTTTTCTAATAAGGGTTCGATCCGATCGATTTTTTCGGGATGGCGATGTTGGATGAGAGTCGCAGCATTCCTAAAATGCCGCCCCTCATCCTGCGTGACCAAATGTCCTACGCGAGCAAAGCCCTTCCCATAGTGTTGGTAGAATTCTTTAATATCCCGGTGATAAGACCACACGGAACCCATTTCGTCAAACATTAAACCAACTAGAATGGTGAATTCGTTCTCAATCAGAAACGATATCGGTTCGAGTTCATGCACCCGGCTCTCGTTTTTTTGGTCGATCGCCTCTGGGGACAAACCTGATACCATGTGATAGACCTTACGTAGAGCAACGTAGTGCCGTAATTCGTCTTGCAGCCAAAGTTCGATCGCACTCATGAATTCTAACGAGAACTCCGAACTGCGAGAGAGTAGATGCTCGTAGAGTGGCTGACTGTCTCCCTCAGAGAACACATCTCGGCTCAGGAGATCCATAAATCCAGCCTGAATTGTAGGCGCGACTTCGGGAATTTTCAACTCATCGGCAATAAATTCATCTACACTCCACTCACTGCTAAGAATCGGAATTCCCCGGACATCATGAGTTTGTAATTTCATAGTTTTTCTGATTAGAAGTTAAGTATTCACCAGACGATCGCTCACGATATGCGGAACGATTAAGCAATGTCGTCCGGTGATCGGATTGGTATCTCCGCGCAATACGATGCCCGATGGAGTATCGCCGACAATCCAGGAACCTACGACGAAGTGGTAGCCAAAATATTCGGGCAAGGGTTGATAGGACTGAATAATGAATCCTTCGCGATCGTAGCCCATCGCCTCGCGGGCGTGAACGGCTCCGGCAACAAAATCGCCTGTTTCAATAGAAACCCCAACACCTTCTAGACCGACGAGGGGCTTTTTGACGTGCATTTGGGTCAGTAATGCTGTGGATTCGAGCGAGATAGTATCTGTGAAGAAAGTGGGTAGCAAGAATTGAGCGTACACTGGGTGGTTGCCAAATAATTCCCACATCCACACCATCGATCCTTTATTGCTTAAAATCTGTTTCCACAGCGGTTCAATGATTTTCACGTCCCCTGCTATCAGGCGCGATGCTAGGGCTTCATCTGCGTTAAAGGATTGGCTGGCGAGTTGCAAATCCAGCCAATCGACGATTTTCCACAGCCGCAATATCCGATTATTAAATTGATCGACAAAAAATCCTTCTTCATCCACGCCCAGATGGTTACGCAATCCTACAAGTTGGGTGAAAAAGCGATCGTTTCCCAATTCTTGATTAATAATTTCGACCAGTTGTCCTGCCATCTCGGTATCTTCTGACAGATGCTCGTCAATTAACAAGCTCAGGCCGAACTGCTTTAAATCATAATGACGACTTAGAGTGCGGAATCGACCCGCAACTTCGTCCCAAAAGTTGTTGAACTGATTGGCATCGTTGGGAAGCGATCGCAAATCTCGGCTGGGTTTTTTCATGTCATCTAACCACAGCCATTGATACACTGTTTCTGCACCCAAGAGAGGAGTTTCGCCGTTGATTTCTAGAAGGCTAATTTTTCCATCTTCAGTGACGGCAAGATCGAAACGGGTATAAAGAGACATATCTTCTGCTTCGTCAACCCGATCCCACGAAACCTGAATTGCTTCCCAGAAAGCAGGGGGAATAGCGAGTTTTTTCATCCGATTTTCTAGGCCATCAGCGGTGAAAAACCAGTCCAAAAACTCCCGACACATATCCCAAAGAGCCTCAGTAGCATCCCAGATCCTCGCCTCTTCCTGGCGCGAGAACATCACCCCAAAGGGACGGTCTAAGGCTTCTGCCCAGTAGCGTTGGTTGATGTCTGCAAGAGGCTGACATTGGTAGGCGTTATCTAATACGTGCTGCTGCCAGTTGCGTCGTCGCTGAAACAAAAAGGGATACATGGATGAAGCACCTTGCTAGTGACACTGGAGAATATGGAAAAATAGAGAAAAATCGGTCTTGGTTACTTGCCTCCGCTTCCCAAAGGAGCCGTGGAGCGGACAGAAGTACCAAAGCTCCCTCGTCCCTTGATGGTTCCCCGAGCTGCGTGGCCTGGGGGGCGATTTGGGGTGTCGCGACTGGAGGAAAAGTAGGGAGAATCTAGCGGTATGCCCTGTAGGGGACGAGTAATCTGGGTTCTATCTGGAGTTACAATTCCGATGTTGGAGCGGTACACGGGTTGCACTGGATAAACCGTGTAGGAGCCGCCGTTGACGCCGTTGACCACTGTTGGAGGGGCATCATCATCGACATCATCGGTGAAATAGAAGCCGCCGAACTCTGGTCGCCATCCGGGGGTAGCAGCGCTGGAATTCGATACCTGCGAGCAAATGCTTGCTGTGTCTTCTTGGCATTCTGGCTGGGTGCGATACACGGGCGTAATGCGTTCGTATTCCTGCATTGCGTACCGGAACTGGGCCTGACACTGCTCTTTGGTGAACCCGTTGCTTTGGTTCGTCGCATCTACAATACATTGCTGTTCGGATGCGTAGTAGCGTACTTCCTTGGGTTGGCGCAACATGGTATAAGCAAGATAGCCTAATCCACCGATCGCCAGTACACCTGATGTAATTAGAAGGTAACGAATTGTTGTCGTTCGATTGTTGTTATGAGTCATGGCTAACCGGAGGTTAGAGTCATTATTTCAAAGAACCTGTAATGTGATGAATTTGCTGCCACTGAGATGATTGGATTTACACGGTCAGCCCAAGTTCAAGTAATTTACCTAAGTCTGTGAGTTGGAACTCACGACTTTGACTTTGATTATAGCTTTTACTACATTGCGCGATTCAGGGATTCCTCGCACGCAGCAAATTATATTCCTCAAATATTTGATTTCAAATTCGCCTTTTTTTACTGCGCTGATTTCGCTGCCGATCGAGCTTTGC
>JACJNV010000177.1 GCA_014695175.1 Microcoleus sp. FACHB-DQ6
GCTTTTATATATTGGGGAACATTTGCCTGAACGGAAAATCTCACTTGCATTTTTTTTGTTTCAGCTTTGATTTGAAACATTTCTTCGAGAGAGTCGAGGAGTTGATAAAGGTCAAAGCTGCGTTCATCTAAGCTAATTATCCCTGCTTCTATTTTCGACAAGTCTAAAACATCGTTAATTAGTTCCAGCAAATGTTGACCGCTGCGGTTAATAATTCGGAGATTTTCAAGATTTTCGTGGCTGAGCAAAGAGTCGCGGCTCATGACTTGGGTAAAACCCAGGATGGCGTTCAGGGGCGTCCGCAATTCGTGGCTCATGTTGGCAACGAATTGACTTTTTGCGAGCGATGCAGCGGCCGCTGCTTCTTCGGCCTTTTTGCGTTCTATTATTTCTTCTTGCAGTTCTTTATTGCGATCGAGCAATTGTTTTTTCAGTCTTTGGATAGTCAGTTGGTGTTCGATTCGCGCTAAAACTTCTGCTACATGAAACGGTTTTGTGACATAATCTACCCCTCCAACTTGAAAGGCGGTTACTTTGTCCAATACTTCATCTAAAGCGCTGATAAAAATAACAGGAATTTCTGATGTCTTCGGATCTGCCTTGAGCTGCGTGCAGACTTCGTAGCCGTCCATTTCTGGCATTTTGATGTCAAGCAAAATCAAATCGGGAGAACCAGAGCGCGCGGCTCTGATGGCCATTTTACCGTTAATTACGCCGCGGACTTTGTAGCCCCGATCGGACAGCGTTGCTGATAAAACTTGCAAATTTTCTGGAGTATCGTCAACAATTAATATGTTGCCTTTATTTACTTCTATTGTATTTGTGGTCATCGATTGCTATTTTTTGTTAATTTAATAATTGTTAATTTTAGGAAAACTGGTTAAATACTCATTATAGCACTCCCTCTTCAAGCAACTGTTTTGATATTTACAGAACTTACCGTAGTTGAGATTTGAGATTGGAGATTAAAGAATTGGGAATTACTGATGATTACCAGGGTGTGGAGCTTGGCTACAAGTAAATTACCCGATCGCCTGCGGGCGAGTTTACAAATAGGGGAGCGACCTAAACCATCAATAATCCTGAGCCTGCCCCTATCCCTTCTTCTGTCATCCTTCAACAATTTCTAAACTCCTCAATCAAATCGATAATCCGATCGCATCGGAAGTTATTCGCCAAATCGGCGATCGCGCTGCGGAAACTAGCATTAATAGAAGGAATCGACAACAACAGCCGAAAAATCTCCTCGTTATCAACCGCATCCGCCGCAGAATACAATTTATCAATCCATTCAGCAGGCATAGCTTCCAAAAATGAAGTATTGAGCGTAAAAGCCAAATCAGCCGTTTCAGTTGCCATAGAAACCTCGGCGGACACCGCAGCATCAGAACTTAGCGAAGCTTCTCGATCGTAAACATAGCGGACTCCCAGATGCTTAGCCATCTTTTCTAGAATCACTTGCTCCCGAAAAGGCTTCGCTACAAAATCATTGCAACCAGCAGACAAAATCAGCGATCGCTCCTCATCAAAAGCACTTGCAGTCAGAGCAATAATCACCGTTGCTTGACCTTTCAAATGCGCTTTAATCTGTTTAGTAGCTTCGTAACCGTCCATCACCGGCATCCGCATATCCATCCAAATCAAATGAGGTTCCCAACTCGACCACATTTCCACAGCTTGAACGCCATTTTCAGCTTCCTGCACCGCAAAGCCGAGCGATGTCAGCATTCTGACCAACAGCAAGCGGCTTTCCAGGCGATCGTCAACAGCTAAAATCCGGTATTCTGGCTGTCCGGGTTCAATACCCACCACTCGGCGAGCTGTTTGAGCCACCTGAATTTCCATTTCATTAGGGAGTGAAACTTTAACATCAAATTTAAAAATGCTGCCGCGACCGAGGGTGCTTGTTACCGTCATCTTCCCTCCCATTAACTGAACGAACTGTTTGCTGATTGGCAAGCCCAAACCGCTTCCTTCTTGAGCTTTTTTTCCGCTTTCTGTTTGCGCGAAAGGTTTAAACAAATTGTCCATTTCTTCGGCAGAAATTCCTGAACCAGTGTCTTGCACTTCAAATAGCAAACAGCAATTTTGTCTTGGCGAAATTCCGCGATAACTTTTATTTTCTAGCAGCTCAGGTTTGATTCTCAAATTAACACCACCTTCGGCAGTAAATTTAATAGCATTTCCAACCACATTTATTAATACTTGTCGCAACTTGCTTTCGTCAGTTTCTATATATTGAGGTAGGTCGGGTCGGAAATCAAAAATTAACTGCAAGCCTTTTTTTTCGGCTTGCAGTTTCAGCATATTTTCAGTATTTGTTAGCATTTTGTGCAAGTCGAAGGTGCTGTTATTAAGTGTCACCAGCCCGACTTCAATTTTTGACATTTGCAGAATATTGTTGATCAGAACGAGCAAATGTTCCCCGCTCTGGCTAATAATTCCTAAGTATTGCTGTTGGTCGGCACCGAGGTTTGGGTCGCGGGCCAGCAGTTGGCTGAAACCGAGAATTGCGTTGAGGGGAGTCCGCAATTCGTGGCTCATATTCGAGAGAAATTCGCTTTTTGCCCTGTTGGCTCTGTCGGCTTCTTCTTTGGCTTTTTGCAGGACTATTTCAGCTTGTTTGCGTTCGGTAATATCGCTAGCAGTGCCTGTGGTGCCGATGATGTTTCCTTCAGCGTCCATACGCGCGATCGCCTTGGTATTTACATCAATCTTTCGGCCGTCTTTTCCTAATACTATATTTTCGTACTGAAATACAGTTTTTCCCGTCAGCAAGCGCTGCTGAAGTTCCCATTTCCAGTCTATTTCTCCTGGAGCCAAGAAATCGCTAAAAGAACAGCCGATCATTTCTTCCGGCTCGTAACCGTATATTTGTTTAACTGCTTGGTTCACAAAAGTAATGTGTCCTTGAGCATTGCAAGACCAGATAATATCTTGGGAAGTTTCAACTAAATGACGGTATTTTTCTTCGCTCTCTGCTAGGGCTATTTCGGCCAGCTTGCGTGGGGTAATGTCCATCAAAGTTGTGAATAGTTTTGTCACTTGCCCTTGGTGGTTGACAACTACTTCTCCTCTGGCTTCGATGTAGCGGATGAAGCCGGCTTCACTTATTTGTGATGGGCAATTATCCGCAGCAATTTGTGGTTCCGGGCGCCGAATTCGATATTCCAAACTGTAAGATTGCCCGCTAGCAATAGCAGTGTCGATCGTTGTTTGCCACTTTTGTCGATCGTCCGGATGCACGTATTGCGAAAACTCAGTTAGTGTTGGCGCAGGCTGGGTTGGAGCGAACCCAAAAATCCGAGATAACTCTTCCGACCAAGTAGTTGTGTTGGCAGAGAAATCGCATTCCCAATTACCGACACGGGCGATTCTTTGCGCTGCTGCTAAAGAAGCCGCTACAGCTCGGAGTTTTTCTTCGGCTAATTTGCGATCGCTAATATCTTGAATCACTGAAATCACGCAGGTTTCGCCA
>JACJNV010000178.1 GCA_014695175.1 Microcoleus sp. FACHB-DQ6
CGGACGATCGGCACTGCTGTTGATATCGGTGCTTATGAATACGGCCCGATCGTCACAGGGGTTAAATTCAACGACCTTAACGGCGATAGCCTCCAAGGTGCTGCGGCGACTGAACCAGGTCTTCCGGGCTGGGTGATTTCTGTAGGCACGAAGAGCGCTACCACCGCAGCCGACGGCACTTACATCCTCCGCGACGTAAAAACCGATACTCCGATTACAGAAGCGCCCCCCGCTGGAACGCCTGCGACTGCTTGGGTGCAGACTCTCGGCCCGACTCCGGCCAATACGGGTATTGTTAATGTCACGGGTGCCAACTTCGGTAATTTCCAGAAAACATCGATCGCGGGCAAAACCTACACCGATCTCGCGGGCAACGCCGTTTTAGATGCTACCGACACCACATTAAACGGCGTCACGGTCACTTTATACAAAGACACCAACGCCAACGGCACGCTAGAAGTCGGCACAGATACGGTTGTGGGCGCGCCGGTAACAACTGCGGGAGCAGGAGATTACACCTTCTCGGATATCGGCCCTGGCAATTACCTGATACAAGCCACGGCCCCAGCCAACTCCAGCATCTCTTTCCCCGCTGCCGCAATTCTCGTTAGCGCCCAAAGCGGTACTCCCGTAACCGCCCAAAACTTCGGCGTTTTCCAAAACATCACCGTCAGCGGCACCAAATTCACCGACCTCACAGGCAACGGCTTCTCTGCAGATGACACGCCGCTCAACGGCACTACCGTTCGCTTGTTCAAGGATACTAACAATAACAGCACTTTAGATACAGGCGACGCGGAAATCGCCTCTCAAGTTACCGGAACCGCGCCTGCGGCTCCTGGCACTTATAGCTTTGCCAACGTCGGCTCCGGTCGGCACTTTGTGAGAGAGGACGTGCCTGCGGGATTCTCACAAACCGCAGGTCCGGCTTTTTATCCAATTAACCCGGTCAGCGGCACAAACATTACGGCTCAAGACTTTGGCAACTTCCAGTTGGGCAAAATCGGCGGGATTAAATTTAACGATCTCAACAAAAATGGCATCCAAGATGCGCCAGCAGAACAACCGCTAGGAGGCTGGAGAATCTACGTGGATGCCAACAATAACGGCACCTTCGATGCTGATGAAGAAAGCGAAATCACGGATGCTACGGGTCAGTATGAGATCGACGACCTTACAGCCGGCACTTATACAGTGCGGGAAGTGCCACAAACTGGCTGGACGCAAACTGTACCCCCCGTCAACCCAGCCACGCCTACCCTTTCAGGCGCGTTTACCATCGCCGTCACCAGCGGTACAAACTCCCAAAACAACAACTTCGGCAACTTCAAGCCCAACTCGATTAGTGGTCTGAAGTTCAATGACCTCAACAAAAATGCCATCCAAGATGCGCCAGCAGAAACAGGACTACCCAACTGGCAATTCTTCCTCGATACCAACAACAACGGCACTCTCGACACCGGGGAACCGAACACCCTCACCGATGCCGCCGGCAACTACAAATTCTCCGATTTGTCAGCCGGAACCTATAAGGTGCGGGAAGTCTTGCAGCCTACTTGGACGCAAACTACCCCCAACCCGGCCGACATCACTGTCACCAGCGGTCAAGACATCGTTAATATCAACTTCGGTAACTTCCAGTCGAGCACAATCAGCGGTCAAAAATTCAATGACCTCAACAACAACGGCGTTAAGGATGCCGGAGAATTGGGGCTAGCTAACTGGCAAATATTTCTCGACAGTATCAATCCGGATGGATTGTTTCAGCAGGGCGAACCGACTACCATCACCGATGCAGCGGGCAACTACACTCTCCGAGATATACCCGCAGGTACTTACCAGGTAAGGGAAGTCCCGCAAAACGGCTGGACGCAGACGACCCCCAACCCCGCCCCCGTTACTGTTAATCCTCCAAATAACATCACGGGCATTGACTTCGGCAACTTCCAGCCCCAACCCGGCGCGATCCGAGGCCTGAAGTTCCAAGACACCAACAACAATGGCACTCAGGATGCTGGAGAACCGGGTTTACCCAATTTCCAAATTCAGTTAACCAATGTCGTAGCTGGAACTGCTCCTCCTCCTGCTCCTGTTACTACTACCACAGACAACAGCGGCAACTACCTGTTCGCGAACCTAACGCCGGGAACCTACCGCGTCAGGGAAGTCAACCAACCTGGGTTTACCCAAAGCACGCCCCAACCGGCGGACATCGCCCTAACTTCAGGCGCTATTGTCACCGGCATCAACTTCGGGAACTTCCCAGCGCCGACGCCGACGCCGACGCCTCCACCTGAACCGCCGACGCCGCCACGGCCACCTGTACCCACGCCGACGCCTGCACCTGTACCGACACCGACACCCGCACCGGTACCGACGCCGACACCTGCACCGGTACCGACGCCGATACCTGCACCGGTACCGACGCCGACACCTGCACCTGTACCGACGCCGACACCCGCACCTGTACCGACGCCGACACCCGCACCTGTACCGACAGATTTGGTTTGCCCTGAGAACTTCCCCAGGATCGCTACTCCCAATGAGCCCGGCACTTCTTCAGCGGGTAATGTGATCAACGGCCCTAACGGCGACGATACGATCGTGGGTAGTGTCGGCAATGACTCTATCTTCGGGTTGAGCGGCAACGATTTGATCTTTGGTCGAGGGGGCGGCGACTACATCAATGGCAATATTGCCAACGATACTGTCTACGGAGGCATCGATAGCGATACTCTCTTCGGTGGCAAAGGCTTTGACCTGATTTTTGGCGATCGCGGTAACGATACGATTTATGGCAATCGTGGCAACGACTCTCTCTCTGGTGATGAAGGCAATGACGTATTGTACGGCGGCAAAGCCGATGACGTAATTTTGGGAGGCGCTGGCGACGACGTGCTAATTGGCGATCAAGGCAATGACACTCTCTGCGGCGGCGAGGGTAACAATACCTTAATTGGCGGCAGTGGCGATGATTTGCTCTTTGGTGACACCGGCGATAACTTGCTCTTTGGTGGCATTGGCAGCGATACCCTCGTCGGCGGCATTGGCAGCAATGGCTTTGTCTTGTCAGCGAGCGGAGGAATTGACACCATTATCAACTTCACCCAAGGAGTGGATTCGATCGAGTTGGTGGGAGGCTTGGACTTCAATCAACTGTCATTGACCGAAACTAATGGCTCCACGGCGATCGGGCTTGCCAACAGCGACCAGATTTTGGCTATAGTGACGGGCGTGCAGCCGAGCCAGTTATCGGCTCAGAGTTTTAGCTTGTTGGTTTAGTCCGCAGATCAAACTCGGCAGTTGCAACCGATCCTACACTTGCCTGTCGTCCCAGCAGAGAGGGACTACCCGAAAGCTGAGCCTCTAAACATGGGTTTAGAGGCTCAGCCAAAGAAGGGTAACGAATTCCGTTCCCCTTCTTTGGTCAAATTTGTTCGAGATACTTCAGCAAGTCGGCCATTTCTTGCGGACTCGGTTGAAACTGCGGCATTGGTGGCGTTTGCCCGCTGGTGACTTGCCGGATCAGATCGAATTCGGATTTGCGCTCGGACACTCCGTGCAAGTTGGGCCCGACTTGACTTTCTGAAACCGATGTGTGACACCCCGCACAGTTCATTTGAAAGATGGCGGAACCCTGAAACGGGTTGCCCGTCAGGGATAGTACGCTTTTGACGTAAGGATCGGCGACTTGAAACTGACGAATTGTCATACTCGCCAACATGATGGCAACCAACACCGCTAGCGCAAATATGGCAAGTCGCTCGATCGGGTTTTTAATTTCATTCCTGGCAAGTTGGTTATTCAAAGGAGTTCAATTAAAAATAGTATCTACAAGAAAATTTATTTCTCATAACATAGCTTAATCGTTCGCAGCGGGGAGAGCAAGCTCTGAGACCCACGGAAGGCTGCTTTTGGGAAAATTCATCTGTATAAGTGCTGGTAATATTAAAAATAGGTTGTTAAATCTTAACGTTAAGGAGATCTCATGGTAGAACCGCTACTTTCAGGTATTGTTCTGGGTCTAATCTTTGTTACTCTGGCGGGGCTGTTTTTTGCTGCTTATCAGCAGTACAAGCGCGGCGATCAGTTGGGTATCAATAAGTAAAAGGGGCTACAGTCCCTCACTCAGGCTGTCAGGGGGAGGGGGAATTGGGAATTGGGCATGGGGCATGGGGCATTAATCTACCTACTGACTTCTTCCTTCTTCCCTCTTCCCTCTTCCCTCTTCCCTCTTCCCTCTTCCTTCTTCCTTCTTCCCTCTTCCTTCGTTAAAGATATCGATCGAGAATAGCAGCAGTTTGCAGCCCTGTTTTTTCCCAGCTAAATTGTTTTGCTCTGGCTAAACCGAGCTCCCGCAAGTGCGATCGAACTTTGGCATCGACTGCAAGCTCTTGCATAGCAGAGGCAATTTCCTCGACGCTGTAGGGGTTGACTAATAAGGCTGCACCCCCCGCCACTTCTGGCATTGAAGACAGGTTAGAGGTGATGACAGGAGTGCCGCAGGCCATTGCTTCAAGCACGGGGAGGCCGAATCCTTCCCAAAGACTTGGAAAAACCAGTGCGATCGCTTGGTTGATGACTTTGGGCAAGTCGGCCGCGGGGAGGTAATCTAGGAATTTTACTCGATCGACCAATCCCAATTCTTGAACCTGCGCCTTCAGCAGTGGCGTATAGCGTTTGTCTTCCGAACCTGCTATCCACAATTCGTACTCGGAATTATGATGCAAAGCAGCAAATGCTGCTACAACTCGCTGCACGTTTTTATAATGATTGTGGCGGCCGATATAAAGAAAATAATTGCTTGTTGGCAAGTCTAAAAAACGGAAAAAACTGGTATCGTATCCAGGAAAAATTGGCGTAATTAAATTAGTAGGAATCTTGCAAAAATTAGCGATATCTTTGGCTGTTGATTCTGAGTCGCAAATGACGTGTTGAGCCTGCCGCAGCACTTGCGGAATGTAGTAGCGGTGATAAGGTGTCAGAGGGTCGAAGCGGCGGGGAAATCGCAGGGCTATCAAGTCATGTACTGTAATTATATAGCGGCAACCTGCAAATAAAGGAGCTTCGGGAATTGGGGAAAATAACAGGTTAGATTTTAGCTGTTTGTAAATTTTTGGTAGTTTGGTTTGTGTCCACAACAATCGGTTGATGTGTCCTTTGGTTCCTTGTTCTGGTGTTAGATTGGCGGGGATTTGGTAGCAGTTGCTATTGGGAAACTGTTCGGCTGCTAGTAATGTGGGATTGAGGGATTTTAGGTGAGGAAATAGGTTTTTGGCGTAGATGGCTAAGCCGGTGGGTTTGGAAATTAGGAAGGAGAGGTTGATTAGTAAGTTAGATTGGGGATTGGGCATGGGATAATATGTAGATTGCGGTTTTTTGGTGGGAGTTTTTTAACCGCAGAGGGCGCAGAGGACGCAGAGAGGAGAAAGGAAGAGAGGGAAGATTTAAAGATATTGTTGTAAGATGTTGGCGGTTGCTTTTCCGGTTTTGTGCCAGCTAAATTGACATGATCTGGCTAAACTAGCAGTTTTTAAGTTCGATCGCACTTTTGAATCTGTGGCTACTGCTTGCATCGCTTCGGCTATTTCTCCGACGCTGTAAGGATTGACTAATAATGCGGCATCTCCGGCTACTTCTGGCATCGATGACAGGTTCGATGTGATGACGGGTGTGCCGCAAGCCATTGCTTCTAAAATTGGTAAGCCGAATCCTTCCCAAAGTGTAGGGAAAACTAGGGCGATCGCCTGATTCATCAGTACGGGCAATTGAGAATAGGGAACGTAACCGAGAAACTTTACCAAAGATTGTAAACCTAATTTTTCAACTTGTGCTGTCAACTGCGGCGTGTAGGCATTGGGAGGCCCTGCTAGCCACAATTCGCAATTTGCGCGATCGGGCAAACTCGCAAATGCAGCAATCAATCTTTCCAAGTTTTTGTAAGGATCGTGTCTGCCGGTATAAAGAAAATAATTTTTGGCGGGCAAGTCGAGATATCTAAAATTAATATTATCGCAAGCTAGGGGAATGGCGGTCATTTTCTGACGCGGAATCTGGAAAAAGTTAGCAACATCTGCCGCCGTTGCTTGAGAATCGCAAATAATGTGTTCTGCTTGCCGCAAAACCTGCGGTATGTAGTAGCGGAAATAAGCTGTTAAACGAGAAAACCGTCGGGGAAATCGCAAAGGAATTAAATCGTGAACTGTGACGATGTAGCGGCAGCCGGAATACAAAGGTGCTTCGGGAATAGGGGAAAATATCAGGCTTGACTGCAATTTTTTGTAAATTTTTGGCAAGTTGAATTGAGTCCACAGCAGCCTGTTAATTTGTCCTTTCGGCCCTCGATCTGGTGTCAGAGTTTCGGGAATTTGATAGCAAGTATAATTGTCAATTTGCTGCGAAGCAAGTAATGTGGGTTCTAGCTGTTGCAGTTGCGGGAAAAGATTAGCTGCATAAGTTCCGATTCCCGTTGGTTCAGGACTTAAGAAGGATAAATTGATTAAAAGTGAGTTAGACACGCTTGAATTAGCCTTTAAGTTCGATCGAGCATTTGAGCTATATCGGCAGGATTTGGCAGCCGAATTGTAGCATATTCTTGGTGAATGATCTCAAAAAAACTCTTGACTTTTTCCTCAAAACGTGCAAGTCTAAAGTTCTGACTGCGCTGCTGTGCACCAGCTTGAAGTTCTGCTAGTAAATCGGGATTAACAATTAGTTGATGTGAATGCTGGCAAAGTTCCTCAACGGAATTGAACACAAAGCCCGATCGCCCATGTTCGACAATTTCCGGCTGGCCGCCGCCGTTGAAAACAATCGGAGCACAACAGTTTTGCATTGCTTCCACAGTCGCCATCCCGAAATGCTCAAATCTTTGAGGATTGACTTCACCCAAACCGCAGCCGTGCCAAAATATGCTCGCTCTAGCATAAAGCGATTTTACCTCCTCCAAGGAAGCATTGACTTTGAGCTCGATCGCCCTTGAATCTTGCTTGAGTAAATTCTGAACAGTCTTTAAATAAGGATTTTTCGGAATACTGCTGCCAACTAAAATTAGTCGCCATCCTTGAAGTTCTTTGGGATAATCCGCTAGCAAACTGCGGAAAGCTTTAATTAGCTCAATTTGCTTTTTGGTTCCCCCAGCTTCAAACTGTCCCACAGCTAAAATGATGTTTTCTTTCGGCACTTTAACTGTGACAATTTCCACGGGCGGATAAAGCATAAAAGTTGGCTTTAGGTTCCAGCGTTTCTCCAGCCATTTGACAGTAAATTGACTGTTGGCAATAATAAAAGTGTAGTCATCAACAGCAAAATGATGGTTGCGGAACGTATTGGGAAAGTGGCAGAAAAATACTGAGATTGGCGAGAGTGGCTTGACTTTTTCCAGTTGGTTCGCGTTGATAAAAATATCGTAGTTTTTGCTTTCTCTGGCAATTTCATCAAAGGGATTTTCCATATCTTCCACGATGATGCTGGAATCGATGCACTGCATTCCGCGTTTCTCGTAAAAAGCCAAGGGAAGAATTTTAATTTTGCATCCTGAAAGGTTGAGTCCGTACCACGATTCTAAATCGGAAATAGCAACTGGTTTGTTGGCGATAAAAGTAATGTCAAATTCATTTTGTAGCAGCGAGGCGATGGTAGCGACGTATTTTTGACCGCCGCCGATAAAATGCAGCCCGTGATCGTAAATGGCGATCGACATTTTGCGATCGCCCCGAACCACTTGCAATCGAGACAAAATGCGATCGACCTTCATGCGACTGTAAATCACCGCCAACTTTTCCGACAACTGCGGGATTACAGTTTCGATGATTTCTGGTTTCTGATAATCAAGCAGCTTTTTAATAGCTACAAATAAACTCTCGAACAGCAACTCGTACTGCTTATGAGTAAAAAAATCCGAAGTATGAATTGAAGATACTAATTGCAAAGGTTCGTGTTTCGCCAAATATAAAAACCGATTGCGATTGCAGAAATACTCGGTAAGTTTGCTTCCTTTACTCGAACCCCGATATTCGTGATGGGCGATGGCTGCAGGAGTATAAAGCATTTTCCAACCGCGTTTGTGACAGCGTTTGGCAAACTCTACATCCTCAAAATACATTACAAAATCTTCATCTATCGGGCCCACATCTTCGAGACATTCCCTGCGGAAAAGCACCGCCGCCCAACAAAGCCCTTCCACTTCCCCTTCTGTATCGTACTGTCCCGAATCTTTTTCGCCAAAGCCCACATCTTGCCAATAAAAATTAGGTAATTGCTGAATACCTGCGCTGTTAATTCGCCCGTCTTTAAACAGCAATTTGCCGCTAGCCGCACCTACTTCTTTATTAGTTTCTAGCCGTTTTACAAGAATCTCTAACCAGCGACTGTCAAGGGTAGCATCGTTATTTAGAAAACCGATATATTGCCCTTTTGCTTCGCTGATGCCGAGGTTGAGGGCTTTAGCAAAGTTGTTGGCGGAGTTGACAAAAATGCGAACTTTTGGAAACAGTTCGCGCAGGGAATTAACGGAATCGTCTTGAGAACAATTATCAATTACAATTAAATCTAGTTGCTGTTCGGGATACGCAAGTTTTTGTAGAGATTTTAAGCAATCTTTCGTGTGGCGCAGACCGTTATAGTTGACTATAATTAACGAGCATATTGGCAGTGTGGTCATCTTTGATGCTTTATTGTTGTCGAGCGAGCAATTGAGCGGTAAGCTTCTCTAAAATAGCAGTATGTTGCTGCTGCACTGCTTTAATTTGCTCTATTTCAGACTGAAAAGCTGCGATCGCATTTTGTTGAGTCTCAAGCTGTGCTGTAACTTCGGGAGATGCGCTGCTGAATTCGGATTGAATTTTTTTCTCTAGAGTTTGTTGATTTTCTTGCAATTTTTGCAATTGAATGCTCAATGTTTGAACGACGCGGGTATTGGCAAAATTGTAAATTACTTGTCGTTCGAGTACGGGTCTGAGCAATTTTCTGACTATTTTCCTAACAGCAATTACTGCGGAACCAAGCCGCCTTTGGTAAGAGGTAATGGGGATGTTATAAATGTCGAAACCGGCCTTTAAAAGGGCGATGTCTTCGTCATCTTCATCTCGGGCGATCGCACTATTTTCGGTTCCCAACAGCGGTGACTCAGCAATACCAATGCGCGGCTCCAAAGTTTGCCGCAATCTATCTATTATCTTTTGAGTTGGTATTTCTTCGTACTGCAAACTTTCCTCTCCTTTAGATAACTTACTATGATTTATTATGGAACAGGCATCTTTGCTGTTTCACTCATTGTAACTAATGGTGAACAGCCATCTTTGCTGTGTGAATAATTGTAAGTAATTGCGAACAGGCAAGATGCCTGTTCAAGGGCGGGCAGGATGCCCACCCCACAAGAAAATTCATCTCTTGTTAAATCAGGATTATTGCTTCCGATATTGGCAATATCTCAATTTAAGCTAACTCAATTTGACTGTCATCACCAATCAGAAACCGCAGAGCTTTTGGACGAGCCGGCGCAATAGTTAGTTGAGCTCGCTGCCCGATCACGCTGTCAACAATTCGTTGGTGAATGCCAACTATTTTCGCCCCTTGCAATATTACACTGTGTTCGATATCAGCATCAATCATCGTCACGCGATCAGCAATACTGCTGTAAGGCCCGATAAAGCAATTTTCAATGCGGCAATTTTCCCCAATTACCACTGGTCCGCGAATTGTAGAATTAATGACCTCCGTTCCTTCCCCTATTTGCACTCGCCCGATAATTTGACTTTTGGCGTCTACTTTTAATTCAGTTGAAGCTACGATACGGCTATCTAAAATGATTTGGTTTGCACTCAGCAAATCGTCTTTTTTCCCGGTATCCAGCCACCAACCCTCTAAATTGCAGGCTTCTACGTGTTTTTCCTGATTGATAAGCTGTTGAATAGCGTCTGTAATTTCCAGTTCGCCACGGGCCGAGGGTTGAATTTGATCGATCGCCTCGTGAATAGTAGGAGCAAAAAAGTAAATCCCCACCAGTGCTAAATTCGATGGCGGGACTTGTGGTTTTTCTACTAACTCCAAAACTCTTCCTTTCTCATCAACTTTTGCCACACCGAAAGCAGAGGGATTGGGAACTGGACGCAGCAAAATCAGAGCGTCTAGTTTTTGCTGGTTAAAAATCTCTAAAAACGGATCTAGCTGATTTTCAATTAAGTTATCTCCCAAATACATAATAAACGGAGAATCGCCCAAAAACGGTCTGGCAATTTTCACCGCGTGAGCGAGTCCCGCCGGCTTTTCTTGCAAGATATAAGTAATTTTTGCACCGAAGCGAGATCCATCTCCTGTTTTCGTCTTCACCTCTTCCCCGGTTTCGGGACTAATAATAATCCCAATATCCGTAATCCCAGCCGCCACAATTCCTTCAATTCCGTACCACAGTATCGGCTTATTTGCTACAGGAACCAACTGCTTAGCACCCGTATAGGTGAGGGGACGCAAGCGTGTTCCTTTGCCGCCAGAGAGGATGAGTGCTTTCATTGGGTGAACTCTGAGTTATCCTGTAGGGTTTGCAGTGCTGGCTTGATTTGCCTGCACTTGTTCGCTCTCGTTGATTTTAAACCACCGCTACCCCACTGGCAATAGTTGTAGTGTCTTATGATACAAATGATTTATGCCGATCGAGCTTTTATAGTCCGGGACGCATAGAGTGTCAGAAACTGGGTTTTTTGCCGAATAAAGCACCTAAAAGCTGAGGTTTTTTGTCAATAAACGCGGTTTCTCAAGGTTGCGAGTGCGCCAGTCCAGATTTAATTGCGTCCCGTTTTAATAGCGGCCGTATCGGGCAATCAATTGACTACCACTATTGTTTTGATTTGTCAACCAAGCCCACATCTGATCGCCCAGACAAAAATGCCACCATTCGTTAGGATGTTGCTGAAAACCCGCATTTATCATCGCATTTTTTAAGGTTTGCCTGTGACCGTGATATTCCTGTTCTTGTGGGTGATTGCTGTTAGCAAAATAATTGGGATAAGAACGTTCTGATATTTCATCAATCGGAGAACCCATATCAATTACCCGATTATTTTCATCCACTAAAGTTACATCTAAAGCTGCACCTGTACTGTGAGGAGGAGGCGTCGCGCGATCGAGGCTCGGTACTGCCCAAAATTGATATACGTGTTCTATAATTACTTGGCGTTTGTCTTCGGAAACCGGAAATTCGCAGCCTTGAGCTAGCGCAATTTGATTGAAAGTATAATCCACCATAAATTGCTGGACTTCTACGGGTCGATAAGCGTCAAATATCAGAATTTTCCAATTTTGATATTTTTGCTGTAGCTCAGTTTGAGCGGCGATTAAACTATCTACCACTCCTTGTCGCAAATAGTAAGGTGAATCTGCTTTGCTGTTGTGATAGGGAGCACCCAACTTTTGATAAGGGTGTGGAATTTCAAAGGCAAAATGTTCTGGTGGAATAGGGACTAAAGGTTCGCCGCATTCGTCGATTGCTATTTGCTGATATGCTTTCATATCAAGGTGTTACCCTACTTTATGATTACTGATGAACTACAATACTAAGTATATGCTTTTCACTTGAGTCAGCCGCGCGGCAAATAGCAAAGCAGCTAGAATATCCTCATGTTCTAAATCGTCATAGTCATCTATAATTTCTTTAGCATTCATACCCGAACTGAGTAATTCAATAATTAACTCTACTGGATATCGGAGACCGCGAATACAGGGTTTTCCGTGGCAGATATTTGGATATAGTGTGATGCGCTGCAAAAGCTGGTTTTCCATATTTTAGGAGCAAATATTAAATATATTCTAATCTAAAGAGCGTAGCTTTCGATCTGTTTGTAGTAAGGACTTTAGTGCTTTCAATCTCCACCTAAAGTCCTAAAGTCCTTACTGCCAAAAAATCCTAACTTTGGCGGTAAGCAACTACCGCATAAAATGGATCGCCGCTTGGTATTCGCAGCATTTGCATAAAACTCGGCAAGTTAGGCTTGCGAACAATTACTTCGGGCTTGCTAAATCCGGGTATATTCGCTCCTTTGACAGAATCAAAGTAACCCTTGACTAATTCTACCCGATCGCCCTCCGAACCTTCCCGCCAAGCCGCGATCGCCTTTTGATAAAACATCCGGTTGGAAAAACTCATAATTGCTACGCCACCAGGCTTCAAAATCCGGTGAATCTCGGCAAAAATCGCATCCGGGTGCTGCAAATACTGTACCGAAACACAGTTGACAACGGCGTCAAACTCTGCATCCGGCAGTGGCAATTTGGGATTGGCGTTCAAATTCTGCACGAAATAATGATTTAGTCTGCGATTTTTTGCCAACTCTTCTTCATTCATGCCGTGCCCTTCAACATGGGCAAATTGCATCTCGTCGGGCAAGTGAGAAACCCAACTGCTCATCATATCAAAAATCCGAGTATTCGGTTTCAGCCGTTCCCGATATAAATCGGTGAGTTGCTGAATGAATCCATCGTCTACGTGAGTCACATACCGGGGAGCGGAATAGAACAAATTGTCGTCGGTGTCGTCTAACTTGGTGCGTTGATTTCCTTGGAGTGGCATAACGTGCGATGTGGGATCGTAACTTTACTCTTCTTATTTTACTAATAATTAAGAAATGTAAACAGATTCCGCAGGATGGACTTTCGGCACTCGCCTGCTCCAATTTTAAATCATCCCCTTTAGAGTCTACTCAGTATTTCTCTTATGCAGGACTCTGCTTCAGCCAGCTTGTGACTACAGCTTCTGGCTCGTCTATCCGTTGATGCAAGACTAACAATAGCTGACCAAGCTGCTTCAAAATAAGGCATGAGCTGGCTCTTTATAGACGGATCGATCGACTGATCTTTTTTTAAATCATCACGCAGGCTAAACACTGCCCATTTGGCATCACTCATCATTGTTGTTTCGTAGGCTTCCCACACCTCGGATCTGGCTTCGCTTAATTGCTGAAGGATTTGATGCAATTTTTTTCTTTGCTCTTCGCACATCACATTCATCACTCCTTGAGAGACTAACTTATAGGAATAGAACAAATTATCGTCGGTATCATCTAACTTGGTGTGCTGATTTCCTGGGAGTAGGATAACGTGCGATCGTAACTTTACTCTTCTTAATTTTAGAAACACTTAAGAATTGTAAATAGGTTTGGCGAACATTTAGTCACCCGGACGATCGTGCTGACTGCGCCTTAGCTGCGGCGATCTGATGTTTTCGGTTAAGGGCGATCGATCGCCCTTGCAATATCATCCGTGTATCCGTGCTATCCGTGTCGTGCTGTTGTTCTATTTTCTCTCTTTTGCACGAAGGGCGATCGAACTTTGTTCAGCAAAGGCACTTAGCTGTTTCCTTCACCTCAATTTCATGATTGTTTTTTAAACATCCAATTCTTTTGGCAATGCTTTCAATAGATGTTAGCTGTTCATAACCCCGCAGCACGTAAAAGAAGTCTGGGTTCTAGCCTTTACCAATCATTCAAGGCTGCGATCGCAACTTCACTCTTACTCTCAATAAATATCAACCCATAAAAATATTATTGCCAAGAAAACTACTCTATGGTATACTAGAAGATTGTGAATATTAATCAAAAGTAAAGTAACAAGCCGGGAGAAATCAAAATGACACAGCAAACCCTGCACGGAACCAGCCGCAAAAGAAAAAGAACATCCGGTTTTCGCGCCAGAATGCGTACCGCAACTGGTCGATTGGTAATCAAAGCTCGCCGCAGCAAAGGTCGCCACCGCCTCGCAGTATAGCACTGCATCAAGGTTGAGAGGCCTCTACGATCGCCCTACGCCATGTTGCCCGAGACAAACCGACTTAAGCACCGAAAAGACTTCAGCGCCGTATACCGCAAGGGAATGCGCCGTAACTCGGCCCATTTCAGCTTAAGAGCTCTACGCAAACCAAAAAGCGCCGAATTAAGCAAGCCGACAGGCGAAAAATCCTTGCAACCAACTCGCACAGGCATTTCTATCAGTCTGAAGGTTAGCAAACGCGCTGTAGTCCGCAACCGGATTAAACGCCAGATTCGGGCAGCTTTGCGCCAGCTATTGCCCCGATTAAAATTCGGGTGGGATTTAGTAATTGTTGTGCGTCCGATCGCACAAGAGTGCAATTATGCAGAAATTCTGCAAGAATTAGAGCAGTTGTTGGTAGAAGCCGAGGTACTAGATGGGAATTCGAGAGGAAGTATATTATGAAGGCGGCCCCGCGCCGGGAGACTTGATCATCAACTTACTCCTAGGGCTGACAGTCGTCGGAATCCCCCTCGCAGTAGGAGGAATTGTCCGGGCTCTGTGGCTGCGGTATAGGATCACGAGCCGCCGAGTGTCCGTAACCAGCGGTTGGATGGGGGGCGATCAGACAGACGTTATCTACTCCGATATAGTCAAAATCGTCACAGTACCTCGCGGTTTCGGGACTTACGGAGACATGGTGCTGACGATGAAAAATGGCAGCCGCTTGGAACTCAGAGCTATGCCGAAATTTCGAGCAATGTATGACTACATTAACGAAAAACTGCCCGCAGCCGCTCAAAAAGCAAACGCGGCCCAAGCTAAATAACCGAACCGCTTCGCCCTCAAATCAGGGTAAAGTGAGTGCGAGTATTGGCAAACTCATTACAACAAACCCGCAGACTGGGCGGTCGATCGACGGGCAATGTCCTAAGATAGAGACAAAACCCTAAAAATTGAGGCGGCTCGCCTTCAGCGGGTAAAAATAGTTCTCAACAGCAAACATAGAGCACCTAAATTAACTCAAAGCGAATGGATTTCGGTATCTCGTTTCTCTCCAACAACCTCATGCTGCCGATCCTAGATTTTTTCTACGGGATCGTGCCAAGCTACGGTTTAGCGATCGTAGCTCTGACGCTCGTGATTCGCTTTGCTCTTTATCCTCTCAACGCAGGCTCTCTTCGCAATATGCGG
>JACJNV010000179.1 GCA_014695175.1 Microcoleus sp. FACHB-DQ6
CCATATTCCGATCGTAAATTTTGCCATACTCTTCGAGTACCCGCAGAGCTTCTTCCACCCGACAGAAATTCGCCTCCAGTAGCTGCTGAATGCTCGAACGCTGCTCTTCCTGCGGGTGAGTCAACTCCGTACCCGGATCGGCCGGCGTATCCCTAGCACTGCGAAGTTCTGCGACGTGCCAAGCAGCCAATTCTTGACGCAGTTGCTTGCACTCGCCAGCTAAATCGGCGTTGTTGAGACCAAACCTGCACCATTCTTCAATAATTCTCAACCCTTCGCGCGATCGATCTAAATTTGCATCTAAAATCCGGCAGAGGGCTGGCTGTGCCGGTAAAGTTCTGTTTTGTTTGTCGGTCATTCAGAACCACCCTAATTATAATTAATCGTACCAGTCAAACCGCTATATTCTCCCACGCGGTCAAGGTTGTGGCAAAGCAAGCGGCTTAATTTTGACATAAACCGATGTAAATTCGACAATAATTTTTTAAGTTTTATTGAATTTGATGAAAACAAAGCATAATAGATCAAACTTGATGAGAGTGGAATCGTTAAACTGCATACCACACTTCGGAGGAGAGCCGTGAGGTTAGCAGAACAACACAAAAGATTAACAGAAGAAAACCCCAGCACGCGGGTGAAATCAAAGTTCGATCGCAAAAACCTGACACCGAACTCGGGAAGCGGAACTCAGATCGCAAATAAGTGGGGTTTATTTATGCTCCTAAACTCTCAACACAGCGAGTGCAAAGAAAAAAGATCGCAAAAATCTTGTTTGAGTTCTTGCCTTCTGCTCGTCTTTGCGATGACCGCCCTTTGCAACCATCAACCGTCAGTTATCGCTGCCGGGATACCGGGAGTGCAGCTACTTTCTCAGACCCTGCACAGCGACATCAACATACTGTACGTCAGCTCGATCGGCGGCAGTGACACAGGGGGCAACGGCAGCGATCGAGCTCCGTTTAAAACCCTAACCTACGCCTTAAGCGTGGCCCCGCCCAAAACAGCGATTTTGCTAGCGCCCGGTACTTACAGCGAGCAAACCGGCGAAAAATTTCCATTAATGCTCAGACCCAGCGTGACAGTTCAGGGAAATCCCAACACTCGCGGTCAGAATATTGTCATCAAAGGCGGAGGATACTTTATCAGTCCGACTTCGGCGGGCCAAAATATTGCGATTTTAGGCGCAGACGGGGCGGGACTCAGCGGGGTGACGGTGACGAATACCAACTATCGCGGTTACGCCTTGTGGATCGAATCGAGTTCGCCGACGGTTGTCAACAATACTTTTTCTGGCAGCACTCACGACGGAATTTCGGTAGTGGGTACTTCCAGGCCGACGATTGGCGGGAATGTTTTCTCGAAAAATGGAGCTAACGGCATTACGATTTTTGGGAGTTCCCAGCCGGAAGTTCGAGATAATGTGTTTGAAAACACGGGATTTGGGGTGAATGTAGCGCAGAACGCTTCGCCTCTGCTGATCGGTAACAAAATTACTCGCAATAAAGATGGCGTGGTGGTGCAAGCTGATGCTAGGCCGGTGCTGCGTAACAATTATATTGAGAGTAACCGGCGGGACGGAATTGTGGCGATATCGAGAGCTCTGCCGGATTTGGGAACTGCGGCCGAACCGGGGGGCAATGTCATTCGCAACAACGGTCAGTATGATGTGAACAATGCGGCCAAAGGTCAAGTAATCTCAGCTTACGGCAATCAATTGTTGAGCAGCCGGACGACGGGATCGGTTGATGTGGCGGGAACTTTTACCCCTGGGCCAATGGGGGGAAGTGCTTTGCAGCTAAGGGCCGATCGACCTCCCAGCATCGGTGGCCCAGACACTTCTCTCCCTGCTTACACTCCCGGGCGGCTAAGTCCCAGAGTTGAAAGAGCGCCACTTCCCCCACCTGCGCCAGTTTCCAGGCGATCCGTGCCAACTCGACCCGTACCGCCAAGCGCTCAGTTGCAGCAAGAACTTTCTCCGAGGAATGCCGCTGCTTCATCGGTAGTCCCAGGCGCGATCGCAATTCCCGTGTCAGATCCGAATACTCGATCGGTTTCGGAAATTTCGGTACAGCAACCAATTATTCCTCCCAATTTTGATAGTTCGAGTTCGGTTTCTTCCGAAGGTAGATTGCCGGTTCCGGGCCGCAACATTCCTATCGGAAGGGGCGGCTATGTACCTGCACCTTTAGGGGGGAATTCTTTGCCCGAGGCCGCGGATAATTCGCCGTCATTCGATCTACCGTCTGCTTTGGGTTTGCGCTATCGAGTTGTGGTGGATACCGCCAGGCCGGGCGATCGACAAAAAATCCAATCCCTCGTTCCCGGTGCTTTTCGCTCTTTTTCCAGCGGACGACCGGTGATGCAAGCCGGTGCTTTTCGGGAACGCGAAAAAGCTGAGGAATTGCTACAAATGCTCACCGCTGACGGTTGGAATGCTCGAATTGAGGAGATTAAATAGTTATTGGAAATTGGGCATTGGGCATTGGGCATTGGGCATTGGGCATTGGGCATTGGGCATTGGGAATATCCCTTCCGGCTAAGCTGTTCGGCATTTAAAGGAGCTTAACCAATAACCAATAACCAATAACCAACAACAAAATTTTAGGGCCTAGCATATCGGATGCCAGACCCTAAAAAGTTTGTAAATTAAGTTGATTCAAGTGGGTTTTTAGCTCTGCTGAGTTTCAGCAAACTACAACTAAGGTGGACGTTTTTGCAACTACTCTGTAGACGAGCTAGCTATCAGCGGAGTCTATTCAGACTTCTGTGTTTGACTGTTGTGCGATCGCAAATTTTGATTAATCCAATAGCCTCAAGCTATCTAACAAATACCGATCGCAATATCAACCTTTCTTTGCTAATAAGCTACACGGTTCAGGCGTTGCCTGCGGACTAGAGCCGAGCGGGACAAATACTCTAATTCCAAATTTTTTATCCAAGTTTTTTGTGCTTCTTGGTTTTGCCCCTCATGTTTTTAAGTTAACACCAACTGCCCGCATAAAAACACTTTGTTTACCAAACTTGACACTTTTTGATGTGATGAAATACTTCCAAAAGCGATTATTAACAATTTGTATGATCGCTCGATCGCGCAACGTGCACACCCGGCACTTTTCGCTTGCTGTCAACGCAGCAGAGCTTCCCAAGTTGCGCGGCCGACAATGCCGTCTGCTGGCAGTTGATATTGTCGCTGAGCCGCCTTGACAGCAGCTTGAGTTTCCGGGCCGAACACGCCGTCAGCACTCACCCGCAAAAATCCCTTGGCCCGCAGCCGTTCTTGCAAATCTCTGACTGCCGCCCCCCGCATTCGTCTTCTCAAAATTGGAAAATTAGCTGGCTGCGCTTGGGGGTTAATCTCTGAATTGTCGGCATTTACAGGATCGTTAGCGATGGGGTTTTCGATCGCGCTCGGAGTCGGAGGAAACAGCCGGTTCCAAGTATCTTGACCGACTATTGCGTCGGGAGCCAGGCCTGCTGCTTCTTGGAACTGAGATACAGCTCTAGCGGTGCTTTGTGAGAAAATCCCGTCTACAGTGTCAGGGTAAAAGCCCAACAATTTAAGAGCAGCTTGGAGTTCGATCACTTCTGATCCGCGGCTGCCCAATTTGATGGCGGGGCGGACGATCGCACCTGTTTGAGCGATCGGGCTGTTAATGTTACCTTGTTCGGAGGTAGGTAGCTGTGCTGCAACACGAGTAGGGGCGATCGAGCCTATTACCAATAAACCGCACAAACTCCAGCCGAAGACCAAACTAGGAACCTCGCGGGCTTCATTCCAGCTTGCTGTCAAGTTTTGGGACATTGGGAATTCGACCTCTGGAAAACTGGTAGCGATCGTACATCAAATCTGGAAAAAATTGGGAATTTCGGCATAGAGAATTGGGCATAAGGCATTAACTGATTCCCTGGCTATGTCTGCGAACCAGTTAACTCAAAACTCACAACTTTTCTCCCCTTCCCTTTCCTAAAAATAATTTATCCCTCTCAAATAGCTGCAATTGGCAAAAAAACTGCTAGATTGCCCTACAGAAAACATTGAACCGCGTTCATTGGGCCCCAGCAACACCATGTCCGAATTCAGAACCGCCAGCCAAATAGACATCGGCAACGTCAACATCGGGAACTTCCAAGTCGGCAGCATCAGCGGCACCAAATACAACGATTTTAACGCCAACGGCCGCCCCGATCCCGGAGAAGTCCCCATTCCCAACTGGCAAATCTACCTCGACCTCAACAACAACGGCCAGCCAGAATTTAACGAACCTTCCACCCTTACAAACCCGCAAGGCAACTACATCTTCGCCAACCTGCCGCCGGGAACTTACCAAGTTAGGGAAGTCCAGCAGCCGAACTTTCGCCAAACTACCCCAAATCCCGCACCCATCACGATTACCAGCGGCACAAACGCTGGCAATATCAATTTTGGCAACAACTTTAACGCAGGGACGATCGCAGGCACAAAATTCAACGACATTAACAACAACAGCAGCCGAGATCCCGGAGAACAAGGGCTTGCTAACTGGCAAATTTACCTCGACCTCAACCGCAACAACAGAATCGACGGCGGCGAACCTGTTACTTTGACAAATTTTGAAGGCAATTATGCTTTTGTCAATATTCCGGCAGAGACATATTTGGTGAGAGAAGTCCAGCAACCGGGATTTATTCAAACCACGCCTGACCCCGGCCCGGTTAACGTTACTTCCAACGCCACTGTCAACAACATCAATTTTGGCAATCTCTTTTTTGTCGGCAGCATCAGCGGTGTCAAGTTCAACGACCTCAATGCCAACAGCGTCAGAGACGCTACAGACCCCCCTCTGACCAACTGGCAAATTTACCTCGACCTCAACGGCAACGGCAGCGTTGACCCGGGCGAACCAACCACCATCACAAACCCGCAAGGCAACTACACTTTTGCCAACGTTTCCCCGGGCCGGTATTTGGTGAGGGAAGTCCAGCAACCGGGATGGGTACAGACTACGCCAAATCCAGGCCCGATCGACATCACCGGCAATACCAACGCTGTCGGCGTCAATTTCGGCAACAATTTTCCTACCGGCAGCATCAGCGGCTTCAAGTTCAACGACCTCAACGCTAACGGTATCAACGAACCGACGGAACCGAGAGTTGCTAACTGGCCGATTTACCTTGATTTCAACAACAACGGCAGTTTAGATCCGGGCGAACCTGCGACTTTAACAAACCCCGAAGGTAATTTCTCTTTTATCAATTTGCCTCCAGGGACCTATGTGGTGAGGGAAGTCCCGCAGCCCGGTTTTCGACAAACCACGCCCAATCCGACTCCGCTCACCGTGGGCAACGGCACCAATGCCACTAATCTCAGCTTTGGTAACGTGTTGGTGACGGGCACGATCAGCGGTGTGAAATTTAACGATTTTAACGCCAACGGCCGCCTAGATCCCGGGGAACCCCCGATCGCCAACTCTACTATTTACATCGACCTCAACAACAACAGCAGTTTAGATCCGGGTGAAGCGAGTACCTTAAGCGATGTTCAAGGCAATTACAGCTTCCGCAACGTTCCGGTAGGTAGTTATGTGGTCCGCGAAGTTCCGCCGCCGGGTTTCATTCTAACGACTCCCCCTACGGTGGTTGTTGTCTCGGCAGATATTCAGGCTAGCAGCATCGATGTGGTGACGGGAGAGGCTGAGGGTAGGTCAGCTAAATCCTTGAAGGGCGACCCGCTAACGGATGCCAACAGCTATGCGGGCACACCCGCAGGCAATATGGGGACCGATAGCTTGCTTTTGAGCCAGGGTCGTGATACTTATCAAATTAGTAAATTTTTGAGCGATGGATTTTTTGCAAATTTAGGCAGTATTCCTAACTTTGGGCAACAGAATGTCGGTCTGGAGCCTAATGCACAAGTGGGTAATTTTGTCAATACCAATGAATTAAATAATGGGGCGATCGCTCACTTGTTTGTGCCGATGGGCGCGAGAGATTTCTAGGTTATGTAGGGTGACACAAAACTAGATCGCCCGGAATCCCAAACCGCAGATACAAATCCGGAAGAGGTTAAAGGGCGATCGCGTGATACCCTATTGTTGGCAACCTCCAACGCTCAAGCCAGAGTTCCGGGAACCCCAAAGCTGGCTTGTATATGGGGAGCAAGATTCAGAGGCAGTATCATACCTGTTTTTAGGAATTATCAGACAATTCCCCAAGTGCGATCGCCCTCGTGGCATGGTCGCTCAAATCACCGAGGTGCAGTGAGTTTTAACGTTGTTCCAGCTCAAAACAGCAAGTGTCCACGGGCAGAAGAACTCAGGGCGCAAATCTTGAAGATATTGCGCTCAAATTGCCACCGTTATTCAAAACCTGATATAATCTCGTGCGACCAAGCTGGAGTAAGCCTGATGTTAGATGAGGAACCTTCGAGCAA
Source organism: Microcoleus sp. FACHB-DQ6 (assembly GCA_014695175.1). Classification (GTDB taxonomy): domain Bacteria; phylum Cyanobacteriota; class Cyanobacteriia; order Cyanobacteriales; family Microcoleaceae; genus Microcoleus. The sequence continues at coordinate 6,410 of JACJNV010000179.1, forward strand.
CGTAGACGTATGTATGATTGAGTAGCGATCGTTAGTCGCTAGCAGCAGCTAACTGCTGATTGACAAAGTGATACAGTAGCCTGTAGCTTACGTAGATTTAGGTGTGAAGGAACAGAAAATCATGGCAGAATTAAAGGCTAGTCAGGTAACTCCTGTATTACCCCCAGTAGTGCTACCGCCAACCATCAATTTTGGCAACGCTCCTGCGGGTATCCAGGGTACCAAATTCCGCGACAACAACCTCAACGGCATTCGAGATGCAGGCGAACCGCCAATCTCCAACGTCCAAATCTTTATTGACACCAATAACAACGGCACTGTCGAGCCAGGTGAACCCTCGACGTTGACAAACGCCACCGGAAACTTCGTATTTCCAGGCTTGCTTCCAGGCACCTATACAGTCAGGGAAATTCCGCCACCCAATTTGAACCCGACCACTCCTAACCCAGTTGTCGTCAACCTTGCGGGCACTAATGCCACAGTGTTGTTCGGCAATGGTCCGATCCCGCCCGGTGGTCAGATTATTGGCTGCAAATTCCTCGACGTAGACAACGACGGCTTTCGAGACGGGAGTGAACCCTCGATGCAAAACGTCAGAATCTATATCGATGCCAACAACAACGGTCAGCTAGATACAGGGGAACCCACTACCTTAACTGATACAAACGGCGAGTACCGATTCACCGGTTTGCAGGCAGGACTATACCGGATTCGGGAAGAGCGCGCCAACGGGCCTGGTACCGAACCGTTAGAAAGAGATTTTCCTCAAAGCACTCCCCCCGGCAACATCTCCCTGCTTGACATTAACCTCGGCCAGGGCGAAATCTGGGCTTGCGCTCAAGTGGGCAACACTCCCCTGTACGAAATCCCGATCTTCAAATTCCGGGACGACAACGCCAACGGCATACAAGACTCCGGCGAAGTTCCTCTCGAGGGCATCCCGTTCATCATCGATGTGAACCGGAACGGCAGAACCGACGCGGGCGAACCGCGACTGTTAACTGGCCCTGATGGTAGGGCTACCTTCAGAGATTTGAAAGCTGGCAGCTACTCTGTATTGGAAACCTTTGAAACATTCATAGCCAACCAGCCACCAATTAACACTACCCAGAACCCGGTAGAAGTCACAGCCCCCGGGCCCGAATCGCGACAGCAGGGAACGCTGCCTTTCATAGTGGCAGATCCAACTGTTGCAGGTGGCCAGCGGGTCGTTTCGGCGAACTTTCCGCCCCCCTTCCCCCCGGTCAACCCGGAACCCGCAGTCTTCTTCACCTCGATTCCGGTAAATCCAGGCAGCGGTGCAGTCGGGAATACGCGCCCCAACATCACAATCTTCAAATACAACGATCAGAACGCTAACGGTCGTTACGAACCGGGCAACACTCTACAGGAAGTGGGCATTCCCGGCGTCACGGCCTACATTGATGCCAACGACAACGGCGTCCTCGACACAGGGGAACAGTCGAGAGTAACTGACGCCAGCGGACGCGCCGCTTTCACCAACCTGGAACCGGGCAATTATGTGGTTCGGGAAGTCGCGCAAGCTGGTTTTAGTCCTACTACTCCGGATCGGGTGCAGTTCAACCTCAGCACTCAAGATGCCAACGTCGTCTTTGGTAACACCCCCAACAGCCGGATCACTGGGTGCAAATTCCAAGATGTGAACGGCAACGGCTACCGAGACGGCTTTGAAACGCCGATCGCAGGGGTCACAATCTACCTCGACAGCAACGGTAACGACGCCCTCGATGCCGGAGAAACCACTAGCGTCAGCGATCAGTTCGGCCGCTGGGAGTTTGGCAATTTGACCCCCGGTATTTACCGAGTCCGGGAAGTCACGCCTTCAAATTTTTTCCAAACTACTCAACCACTGGACATCGTTCTGGGCGCAAACCAAACGTTTACTTGTGCTTTGGTGGGCAACGACCAGGACATTAGCTTTGACCAGCCAGTTGAGAAGTTCCGAGACGACAACCGCAACGGCATTCGAGATGCGGGCGAGCCTCCTTTGGAGGGCATCCCGTTCACCTTGGATTTGAACAACAACCGGCGCTACGATCCTGCTACCGAGCCTCTGGTCAGGACTGATGCTAACGGTATTGCCGTGTTCACCAATTTAACTCCGGGCACCTATTCGCTATTGGAAGTTTTCAACGCTCCGGGCGTTCCCAACCCGTTCCCGATTCCGACCGGGCCCAACCCTGTTCCTTTAACGGTGCCGGGACCGAATGCGTCTGTGACGCCGATCGTCCCTGCGCCAGTACCGACGGCAACACCGACGGGAACATCGACGACAGCACCGGCGGGAACATCGACGACAGCACCGACGGGAACATCGACGACAGCACCGACGGGAACATCGACGACAACATCGACGGGAACACCGACGGCAACATCGACGACAGCACCGACACCAACCGTCACTACTTCTAGCCTCGACCATGATCCGTTGATTGGCCGCACGGTAACTGCTTCTAGCATCTCCGATGATAAGGATCCGCTGAATTTCTACGTCCCCGGCTCAGTCCCTCAACCAGTCAGCACTTTTGACCAGATAGTAGTAGACACGGGATTGGTTAACAAGTTTGTTAACTTTAATCTGTTGGAAAGCTGGGTGAGTTCGCTCGCTTTAACGCCAGAAGCTTGGGTTCGCGATCAGGCAGAGGTGGAAAAATATACGGTGGGAGTTTCTTCTACTGAAGCTCGATACTTGTAGTTCGAGACTCAGCAATTAGCAACTAGCTTGTTTAAAAAGCACGTCAAATGATCTTTTGGCGTGCTTTTTGCTGTTGGGACAATAATAAAAAGGGGTTTCGATCGCCCAAACTGTCTTTAGTAGTAGAGGACGATCGGCAAAAAGAGCGATTCCCCGCCTCAAGAAAACCTTTATTTATAGAGGTAGAACGTAGAGGAATATGTTATGCCAACTCAACAACAAACCAATCCGCCTCAACATCAAGAACAGCAACCTGGTATTGAATCGCAAATGACTCCGCAACCTCAATCCTTCGCGGAGGGATATCGCGGTAGCGACAAATTGCGGGACAAAGTAGCCTTAATTACCGGCGGAGACAGCGGTATCGGGCGTGCGGTGGCGATCGCCTTTGCCAAGGAAGGCGCTAACGTAGTCATCAGCTATCTTAACGAAGATGATGATGCCAAAAAAACCAAAGAGGCGATCGAACAACAAGGCCGGCGCTGTATTGCGATCGCCGGCGACATCGGCGACGAAAACGTCTGTCAAAACCTTGTAGAACAAACAGTTAAAGAGTTTGGTAGCCTCGATATCCTCGTCAACAACGCCGCCGAACAGCATCCCCAAGAAAGCATTGAAGACATCACCGCCGAACAATTAGAGCGCACCTTCCGCACCAACATTTTCTCGATGTTTTATCTCACAAAAGCCGCTCTCAAACACCTCAAAGAGGGAAGTGCAATTATCAACACTACCTCTGTCACCGCCTATAAAGGCAATCAACAATTACTAGATTACTCCTCCACAAAAGGAGCAATTGTTGCATTTACTCGCTCTTTGTCTCAAAGTTTAGCTGAGAAAGGAATTCGCGTCAACGGAGTAGCTCCCGGCCCGATTTGGACGCCCCTAATTCCCTCGACTTTCCCCGAAGAAAAAGTTGAGAAATTTGGTGCAGACACGCCCTTGGGGCGCGTCGGTCAACCCGATGAAGTGGCACCCAGTTACGTGTTTTTAGCTTCACAAGATTCGTCTTACATGACTGGTCAAATTTTGCATCCCAACGGCGGCTCTGTTATTAACGGATAGATGTGTCGCGAGTTGATATATAGCCTTTCTCAGTAACATGAGGTGTTCTTGGCCAAACAGGGCATTGGCCAAACAGGGCAGTGGAAGAGTACCTTACTTTCCTGAGAACCGCTATATAACCGCATTTTTTAGGCGCGGGTGTAACCCACAATCTCACATCATATCAATTCCGGTTGCACCGGAATGATATAGAGGACACGGCATTGCCGTGTCCCTACCGAAAATAATATTGTAGGGACACGGCACTGCCGTGTCCTAATTTTGGCTAATAATTCCGATGCTACCGGAAACGATATTATTCATTTTTTTCTGGGGGGGTGACAAAGAGGTCTACGAGATAGACTGTATAAGGGTTGCAGCCCGCATACCTTGTTGATAAAAGCGGCGTTTAGAAGGAGTTAACTTCATTAACTGTTCCACCTCCAAAGAATATTGTTCTAGATAATTAACCCACTTTTCTCCATCTAATCCGACACCAAATGTACTCCGTCTGCCATATTTTTTCTTGGGTTCTTTGCGACGAGATACATATTTTTGTACCTGCTTTTTCTTCAGTTCAGTCCCTTGAAATATTGCCCAAGTGTACGCAAGTGTCATGAGCAGAATCATATTAATAAGTCGGTCTCCTTTTAAGCTAGTTCCTTCAAGATCGTAGCCTCCTGTTTTACAGTCTCGGAACATTTCTTCAATACCCATCCGTTGCTTGTAAGCATCGATAGCTGCCGACAATGACCCTAAATCTGTGAGTATAAACCACGCTTCATCAACCTTCCAGGCCCCGTAGTTTCTTTTCCACTTACAAGCCACATCAAATCCAGTAGCAGGCTGAGTTTTTCTCACTCTTTTACCTTGAAAATATAAAGAGGTTCCTGGTACTATTCCTAATTCATCTAACCGTTGCCAAACTAAATGTTCCGTTTCGATACAATGATTTTTTTTCACTCTCAAACAAAAAGATACACCCTTTTCCCTCAGCCAGTTTCCCAAATCAACAGAACAAAATTCACGGTCTCCCAAAATGATGACTTTATATTCGGAAAATAATGGTAAAACTTGCTGTAAATTGGTGGTTTGTGACTCGAAGTTACTGTTTCCCAATTTTGGCAACAGTGACCAGTATAATGGAATTGCTCTTCGCTCCCAGATTAGGCTAACCATAAAGAGATTAATGCGCCCCCATTGACTGCGGTCGATTGATCTTGATAAAGTTTGACCAACACGGCAATAAGTAATCAACCAATAAGTAATTAAGGGGAACCAAATTAGTGAGATAGTTAAGTGAGGCAAATCGAGAAACCTTTGTAGTTTTCTACGCCGACTTTCTGTTGTAATTGGATAGGGAAATACCCGGGAAAGCCGTTCTAATCTCACTTGTTTTTCTGATTGTATCAAGGGTAGCAAGATTTCAATCAGTTTAAATTGATCTGAACTTAGTTATTTTTTTAAATGAATGAGGTAGAATGTTGGTATCATTATTTTTGAGATAGGCAAGCGTGTAACAATTATGCTGCCTATCTTTTTTTAGCACACATTGGCTCAATCCTTACAAAGTATGGGTTTCAGGCTGGTTGTTACCCCCCCCAGCATTTTTTTAGTAAGTTTTTGAACCTTTGTGAGTTTACACAAAACAGTAATCCCGCTACTCACGTAGCGGGATTGATAGGTTGCAGTTTAGCTAGTTTTTAGCTCAGCTAGAGCTACAATTAGCTTGCTGCTGAATTAGCTCAGGTTAGCCATTTCTTGCTGCATTGTGCTTTTGGCTGCTTTGAATTGAGTAGCCATTTGTTCCATTTGCGCTTCGCTCAAGTTGCGGCGAATTTGAGCGAACATATCGCTTTCTTCTTCTTTTACGTGATCCTGAACTGCTGTTTGGAGCTGTTTAATTTGGGCTTTAAAATCAGAAGAACTGGGGTTGAGAGACTTAATTTGGGCAAGCATTTGCTTCATTTGTGCTTGCTCGTCGTACAGTTCTTGAGTGTTGCTGTAGTAGCTGCGAATTGCTGGGTAAACAATTTGTTCTTCTGCTTCTGCGTGAACGCTGAGGTCTTTGTAAAGTTGACCGAAGAATTCTTGCAGTTTTTGAGGATCGTCGGTTTTTTCGATCTCCATAAATAGAGTATCGGTTTTGCGGTGATCCATGGTGAGGATTTCGGTGATGTTCATCTCATCTTTGGTGCGGGTAACTGCACCGCCGATGATGCCTGTCATGGCTGCCATTGCATCTTGCACGCGGGCCCAAACGCCTTGGTCGGGGTCTTTGCCGGTCAGTTCGCGCACGCCCAAGATTTCCATAACTCCTTTGAGTTGTTCTTGGTGAGCGCGGTTCTCAAAGTTAACTGTGTTGAGCGGGGTAATGGCAGCTTCGATGTCAGCGCCGACTACTTGAGCGGCTTTGTGTACTAACAGACCGGCCATTGTTTGTTTGTGTTTGAGCAGTTCGTGCTGGGTAACTTTTTCAAACAATGTCAGTTCAGAACCTTCCATGAGTTTCTGAACTTCTTCAATCATTTTTGCGCTGGTTTCTTTGGGCTCGGCTTGAATGCCGTATTGCACGATCGTAGTTTCTAATACGCCCAAGTTTTTGCGATCGTCTTCGAGCATATCCCGGAAGCGATCGGCCAATTCGGAGTCGTTGCAGGAATTGATGAACAATTGCTCGTTGGCGATCAACAGGTTTTGCAGCGCTTTCATGTCTGCTAATTTAGTGGCGATCGCTTGGCGCTTGGTATCTTCTAGGGTAGCTACCATCTGTCGTTTCTCCTCTCAATGTCTTTAGTGTTCTTACATCTCTTAATTTATTGATATATTCTGATAACATCCTCTTTCTCGCGACTGATTCATTAATATCCCGCGCAACCTATTGACTTTTGAGCAAAAAAAGGGTAGGTATTTGAGACTGCGTGAAAAAAAGCAAAAAGCAAAAAACAACAGATGAGTAAGGATGAATGGCAGATGAGTGATGATTTCTGTATCAATTAATCCCGATCGCAGAGCTGTAAAGCGCTACCATAGTTGCAGCCGAAGTTAACTAAAGTTTAAGAATAACTAGCTTGTCTCAACTGCTCACTGCTTTAGAGTTCCCAGCCAATGTCTGGAAGCTCAACAACGGGTTAACGGTAATTCACCAGCGGATTTCGGCCACACCCGTGGTCGCCCTAGACGTGTGGGTGAGGGCTGGCGCTACGCTGGAGCCGGATTCTTGGTCGGGAATGGCTCATTTTCTAGAACACATGATATTTAAAGGGACGGATTCGATCGCCCCTGGAGAATTTGACCAGGTAATCGAAAATCGCGGCGGTGTCGCCAACGCAGCTACAAGTCACGACTACGCGCATTTTTTCGTCAACGCTGCGGCTGATTATTTAGCAGAAACAGCGCAGCCACTGGCAGAATTGCTGCTGCGGGCTTCGATTCCAGATCTGGAATTCGATCGCGAGCGAGATGTGGTGCTCGAAGAAATCCGTCAAGCTCAAGACGATCCCGATTGGCTGGGTTTCCAAGCCATGATGGAAACAGTTTACCAGCGACATCCCTACAGGCGCTCGGTATTGGGCACGGAAGAACTGCTGATGTCGCGAACTCCCTACGAAATGCGCTGTTTCCACCGATCGCACTATCAGCCGGAAAATATGACTGTGGTGGTAGTCGGGGGAATTGATGAACAACAGGCTAGAGATATTACGGGGAAAGCTTTCGAGCAGTTTTCCGATAGGTGGGATTGTCCCAAATTAACCGCAGAGGCGGAACCGCCACTGATAGAAATTCGCCGTCAGGAACTGTGTCTCCCCCGATTGGAACAAGCGCGGCTGATGATGGCGTGGACGGGCCCGGGAGTTGAACACTTGCAAAGTGCTTGCGGCTTGGATTTGCTGTCGGTGTTGCTCGCACACGGGCGGACTTCGCGTTTAGTCAGGGAACTGCGGGAAGAATTACAATTAGTAGAGGCGATCGACAGCACTTTCTCGCTGCAACGGGAATCGAGTTTATTTACTATCAGTGCAGTCTTGGACGCGAAAGATGTCGAACAGGTGGAATCTCGGATTTGCGATCGACTTTGGCAATTGCAGTCTGAGCCGGTTTCCGAGGTAGAATTGCTCCGCTGTAAGCGTTTGCTTTGCAACGATTTTGCTTTCTCGCTCGAAACGCCGGGACAGCTCGCGGGTCTTTACGGATATTACAATACGATCGCCACTGCGGAATTAGCACTCAGCTATCCCACCAGGATTAAAGCATTTGGGCCCTTAGACCTCCAGCGCCTAGCTCAACAATATCTCTCTCCCCGACGCTATACAGCCGTGGTACTCAAACCAATCTAATAAAGGTTGACGGTTGACGGTTGACGGTTAATTGAAAAAAGGTAAGAGAAAACTTGCAACTAAAACAGCAAGAGCGATGGTTACATTAAGTCCCGATCGTTTTAAGCATATGCCATACAAAGTAGATTTAGGCAGATTCCTAGATTTACCGGGTTAAATGTATCTGTTACTGTGGTCAACAATCAACAGCGAACAGTCAACAGCCAATAGCGAACAGTCAACAGTCAACAGTTAACAAAGAATTCAATGAAAAATGAAATCCAGCGCACGGTTTTAGACAACGGTATTGTTGTCTTAGCAGCAGAAAATCCAGCAGCGGATATTATTGCAGCCAGGATATTCCTGCGGGCCGGCAGTCGCTACGTGCAGCCGGAACAAGCAGGATTGTGTCACTTGCTGTCGGCGGTAATGACTAAGGGAACCGATCGGCTGTCTTCGCGGGAAATTGCCGAGCGTGTAGAATCGGTGGGAGCGAGATTGAGCGCCGACTCTACTACAGACTATTTTTTAGTGAGTTTGAAGACAGTTTCTGCGGATTTTGAGGAGATTTTGGAGTTGGCGGCGCAATTGACGCGATCGCCCACTTTCCCGGAAGCTGAAGTCGAACTCGAACGCCGCATTGCCATATCCGCAATTCGATCGCAACAAGAACAGCCATTTGCGATCGCCTTCGAGCAATTGCGGCACGCGATGTACCAGGAACACCCCTATGCTTTCTCTCCTTTGGGCACGGAAGCTACTATGTCAAAGCTCACCAGAAACGAGCTCGAACAGTTCCACAAAACCTATTTCCGTCCCGATAATGTAGTTATTGCTGTAGCCGGCAGAATCTCGACCGAAGAGGCTATCGCCCTGATCGATCGAACTTTTGGCTCCTGGAAAGCGCCTTTAACACCCTTACCAACTTTAACCGTCCCCCCTCTGTACCCCTCCCCTCAATCGGTCGTTACAGCCCAAGATACGCAGCAATCAGTGATTATGCTGGGCTACCTCGCACCCTCTGTCAAAAATCCCGACTACGCAGCGATTAAGTTGCTGAATACTTATTTGGGTAACGGTTTGTCGAGCCGGTTGTTTGTGGAATTGCGGGAAAAGCGGGGCTTGGCTTACGACGTTTCCGCGCTCTACGCGACGCGCTTAGACACGGCTCAGTTTGTCGTGTACATGGGTACGGCGCCGGAAAATACGGCGACTGCTTTTGAAGGATTGCGCGCAGAAGTCGATCGACTCGCCAACACCGAACTAAGCGAAGAAGAATTGCAAGCTTGCAAGAATAAAATGCTCGGTCAATATGCTTTAGGAAAACAAACTAATTCGCAAATTGCCCAAGTTTTAGGTTGGTACGAAATTTTGGGATTGGGAATTAAATTTGACCAGCAATTTCAAGAAGAAATTGCACAGGTGACAGCTTCACAAGCGCGGGATGCTGCTAAGAAATATTTTGTAGAACCGTATGTTTCTTTGGTTGGCCCGGAGGCTGCGATTACAGAGTTGGGGGTTGCGGCTGTTTGTTGAGGAGGAAATGGGCGATCGAACTTTTCAAAAGTTCGATCGATGCGATCGCAGATCAAAAGACTTTTCGCTGTTGGTATAACGATTGCGTTCAACAGCGGCATTAGTTTTCGAGCCATCACTAGAGTGTTTAGACTGTCCGCTGCAAGCCCTGGTTGGGCTGCGAGGACACCTATAATTATATCAGATATGATATAAATGGCGATATGGACGAAATCAATAAGCCTTTAGCCTGGTTAGAGGGTGAGGTTAAAACACCACCTTTTAGTCAAGAAGCACGCATAGAGGCTGGTGTGCTTCTTATACCAATTTCATAAAATAGTGCTACAGTTAGTAGAAGTAGATTTTGCAATTTAGTAGCCAAATAGAGGTCAAAACAATGTCAGGCGTTGTCAAAATTGTAATTCGAGAAACCGCAGCAGAACTAAAAACTTTGCTGGGTCGAGAGAAAGATGCTGTGCGCCACGAAAAACTGCTGATTCTGTATTGGCTCTAAACCAAAACAGTGGATAGTGTATTGTCTGCTGCGGTGCGGTTAGGTAAGCATCGTACCACAATACAAAGATGGTTGTCTAGCTACCGAACTGGGGGAATAGAAGAATTATTA
>JACJNV010000018.1 GCA_014695175.1 Microcoleus sp. FACHB-DQ6
GGTAATGCTGAGTGACCGAGATAGTTGAGTATTTCTACTCATGATTGTCTCGGATGATTCACTTTTACCCCCTCAATCCGCCTATGTGCCAGTTGGGGGTGCGGAATGTGGGTTGATCCCCCCCTAACCCCCCTTAAAAAGGGGGGGACAAGAATCTTCTCAAAGTCCCCCTTCTTAAGGGGGATTTAGGGGGATCTGGCCTCGGCGGTAAACGAGAGATAAAGAGGGTTTTAGACTTAAGTTGACACCAATGGCCTAAACCGTATTACTTACAAATCAGCACCGCTGATATCGCATTCCTGGTAACTGCGAAACTAATCCCAACAATTCCAACTGCAAAAGTATACTAGAAACTCTTCCCGCTTCTAATCCCGCTGCTTCTACAATTACATCAAAAGAAATCGGCCCAGATACGATCGCACTTAACACCTTAGCCCATTCTGGCTCCAACGGCGGCCCTTGCTTCTCAATCGTCGGATTTGGGGGAAATAGCGACAACTGCTCGGCTCTATCCAATTTTGGCATAGCTCCGAGCATTTCCAGCAACCTGTCTTCGCTTAACATTCGATCGCTATTCGGGAGAATCGGATGAGCACCTTTACTCAGCAACTCCAAACATCCAAAAGAACGCTCATCATCCAATCTGCCCGTCAAAACATACACATCCCGGCAAAAATCATTTGCTTGATAAGCAGTAATTAAAGCACCCGATTTGTGCGGAGCTTCTATTACGATGGTAGCGCGGCTTAAGCCAGCAATTATGCGATTTCGGCGCGGAAAATTGGTTTTATTCGGTTGAGTGCCGGCGGGATATTCGCTAATTACCAATCCCTGCTGCAAAATGCGCTCGCACAACCTCTCATTTTGTTTAGGATATACAATATCTACTCCCGTCCCCACCACTGCGAAAGTCCTTCCTCCCGCCTCCAAACAGCCTGTATGAGCCTCTGTATCAATGCCTGCAGCCAATCCCGAAACCACAGTAAAACCGTTGCTAGCCAAAGCCGTACTAATTTTGCGAGCCCACCTTCTGCCGTATTCCGAAGGGCGGCGAGTGCCAACCATTGCCACCGTCGGCGTAATTCCTTGATTCTCTTTTATATCAACTAAACCGCGATAATACAACACTGGTGGCGGATTGGGAATTTCCAATAATAAGCGGGGATAATCTGGATCTGCGGGCGTCCAAAAAGAGGGATTTTTTATAAGATGTTTTTCGATAAATTCTTCTGGATTGAGTTTAGTCCGTTCTTGCACAATAGTTTCAATTATCTGCTTGCCAAACCCTTCGATTCGCATTAAATCTACTGATTTTGCCGTCCAAGCTTCTGCCAAACTATTGAAATTTTGCTGCAATCTCTGCAACAAAATCGGCCCAATACCGTTAATTTGCGACCATGCTAACCAGTAAGCGCGTTCTTCTAACAACGAGTTGCCCTCCACTTATCTGAGAATGATTTTATCATTTTTGGTTCAATCATGTTAGGAAAATGGCACTGCTTTGTCCTCTATTGCCACAGATTTACAACTGCTATATAAATATTTTTTACTAACCGCGAAGGCGGGTTAGCGAAGCGGCGCCTCAGCCCTATAACGCTCGAATTAAAAGGGATGTTGACAATTACTGGCTAGGTTTTCCAATCTACGAAACGGGCATAAATATAAGCAATAATTTCTCCTATTACTGTCCGAAAACCTTCGCTAGATTTCCACCATTCTTGGGAATTGTAATCTTGCGGTTCCGCCGCTATAATCCCGACTTTAATGTCAGGATTCAGCACTTCTTTAAATACAATCCAACTTCTGCGGGCGTGAGGGCCAAAAGAATAAAGATTAATTGACTCAACTTTTATGGCAGAAGCAGCCAGCCAATCGCGAAGTGCGATCGCAGAAGCAGCAGTGCGGTGTTTCACAACTCTCGCTGCTGGTACAGCTACTACTTTGTCCTTATCAAATCCTAGCGCAATACAAGTTGCTGCCGTCAGTTCGGCATAATTTTTATATTCAGCCAGATAGTAGCCTTTACTTAAAGGAACTCCTGTGGTAATTAATTGGCTGTATTCGCCTTTTTTGAATTCAGCGATCGCACTTTCGATCGCATAATCGGGCAACCAGCCTTCGACAACCAATATATCTGCTTTAATCGGCGCATTTACCGCCAAAAACGGATGGATATTTGTGAGAATTAAAAGCATTAAAATTATCAACCCCGCGCTTGCAATTACCCAACCTTCCCTAGTAATTGCCCAGATTTCTCGACGACGGATTAAACGAATTCTCATTATAGCAGAAGGAAGAAAATCGATGTGAAGAAGGAAGAAGCCACAATACCAATGGTTTCAGGAAAATGGAAATAGTGGGACAGTGAGAGAGCGATCGAATTGCTCTTCGGCCCCATGCCCCATGCCCTATGCCCCATGCCCCATTCCCAAATTATTGGTGTTTCAGGTACTCAAAAACGCTTTTATCCCCGATATCCTGCGGCATCGGTTGAAAAAACTTGCGTACAGCAAAGATGATAAACAAAGCGGCCCAAACGGCTAGCAAAAGTTGTTCATTTTCGGAGGACAAAAAGCCGAAAATATGTCCTAAAATTAAGAGAGGAACCCCCGGAGTCAAAAACTTAGTTTCGAGGCGATTAAAGCAGAATGCTTCCTTAAAATAAATGCCATTTAAGGCGGCAAAAGTAAAGCCAATTCCCCACAACGTGGCGGGATGTTCGTACACTGCTAAAGCTAGAGGTTGGCTGCTTTGTAGGGCGACAAACAATGCTGCCGCGCCGCCGATCGCCCAAAACACCTGTAGTGTTCGGTGCAGCGCAATCATGTAAATGTGAATAGTTGCTAAGCTGACGCCTAAAGCTATCCAGAAACAAGCAAAAATAGGTGTTACAGCTTGGATTGCAATCGGGTTGTCGCCCTGTTGCAGCACCAGAGTAGTGCCGATCGCAAAACACAGCGCCGCCACCCCCAATCCAGCGCGGTAAATCAACACTCCCGTGCGATCGTTTTGAGTAATCGTAAACTCGCCGAATTGTCCTTGATAGACTGGCGATTCATCAGGCGATTTCAGTAGTTGCATTACAGCTTCCTCCTATCAGACACGAATGTACTTCTGCCAAGATATACTTTATTGATAAACCGATCCAGCGAGACCGAGCGATGCCTAAACTTAACCAGCCTAAAGTTAACAAGTCTAAAGTTAACAAGTCTAAAGTGGACGATCGCCCCGAGCAAAGCAAATCCCTTTCTTCACAATCCGAACTTCCTCCAGTTCAGCTTGATGAAACCATTGTAGCAGGCAGAAGACCGAAACCGCTAAACGACTTCCAGCGCCTGCTGGCGGAAGTAACCCAATTGAGATCGCGCTTCGATCCAGAAATGTTAGCGCATCTGGAGGAAAATATCCCATTTAATACCCAGCAATTTGAAACTAAAATTAGCAAGATTTTGGGGTCAAAAAATATTGATTTCAGCCTAAAAAATTCAGTCAAATATCTAGAGTACATCAAGCAAAATATTCAACTCCCGTGCCACGTTACCGGCATAGAAGAGTTTGAATGGGAAGAAGAATATATAATGGGTTCAGGTAGCAAAAAAGAATATGCACGGCTCAAAAAAACTCAACCTTCTTATACTGATAGATTCACAATTAATCGGTTGGAGGATTTTGTGGTTCAGGAAGAAGGCATATTTGTGGAAGTGCAGCGCGTCGGCGATCGCCAAAAGTTTATGTTGCCTTTATCAGAGTTAGAATCAGTTGATGTAATCTCCCGCAACAATCAGTTATTAGATGATTATGCCGTGTGGTTTCTCAATTATTAAGGAAGAGTGGAAAAGTGGAAAAGTGGGGGATGGGAAGAGGGGAAGAGTGGGAGAAGGGAAGAGTGGGGGATGGGAAAAATCTTCCTTCTTCCTTCTCCCTTCTTCCGGACATCCGTTACATCCGCCCTTGCGAATCCGTTGCCGAACTTCCTTCTTCCTTCTTCCTTCTTCCTTCTTCCTTCTTCCTTCTTCCTTCTTCCTTCTTCCTTCTTCCTTCTTAATTAAATGGAAGCTGGCAAGTGCGATCGCGAAACCAAAGCCAAAGCTTCAACCAAACTGCGAACAGCCGCAATCATCGCCACTTCGCTATTAAGTTGGCTGACAGCAGAACCGACACCAACACCCGCAGCACCGGCTCCAATAGCGAGGGGTGCGGTGACGCTGGAGATACCGGAAGCGCAGAGCACGGGGACGGATACGGCGCGGGAAATTTCAAAGGCTGCAGCCAAAGTAGGCGCTGCTTTTTCAATTAATCCCAATGTGCCGGGGTGAATTGGTTGAGCGCTGGT
>JACJNV010000180.1 GCA_014695175.1 Microcoleus sp. FACHB-DQ6
GGGTGATGCAAGGCTTTTGTACTATTTTACCTGTTTATCTTGCACACTTTCCTTGATCGGACGATCGCATAACCAAGCCGTGTAACCTTTCTGCACTTATCCAGCAAGCCCTATTTAGGGTCGATCGACTTAACAAATTGTTGCACAGGCTGTGGTAGAGCCGGCACAAAAGTCTTTCTAAAACCCCTAACATCGAACACTCGCCACAAAATACCTACCGCTACCGTTAAGAAAAATAACGCTCCCAAAAAATTGAACACAGTAGACAGAAAACCGCTGTTCCTTTTTTTCGGAGGTGTAATATGTTTCATGCGATATACAGCCGGCTCGTAATCTCTCGACTCCTCGCGACTGCGCCGCGGCGTTTTGGGGCGCGAACTCGCACTGCGCTTCTCAGTCAAACCCGTTTTATTAGTTTTAGTAAAACTGCTAGCCGACTTCAATTCAGATGCGCCGCGGGTTCCCGTTAACTGGCTAGCAGAAGCCCCCGTTTTGCCTACAGCAGCATCCTGAATTCTGCTGTTAGGGCGCTGAGTCGATTTGCGTTCTGCGAGGGTACGCATCAAACTTTGCAATTGCTGAGTCGCCGCCGGCGGGCGTTCTCCTTTCCTCGCCCAATTTAACAGCATCGCCCCGGTAATCCCGCAGAGATTCGTAGCGCCTACAGAAGCCAGCCGCTTCAGCAGAGGCTGGCTGTTGGAAACAAAAATCACCAATGCCTCCGGGTGTTCCTGAGCCAAACCGTAAACGCACTGAGCCGTGGCCACCACGAGCATTGCTGGCTTGCTTTGATTTTTGATCGAAGGTTCGAGAGCTCGGTGTGTTTCCTGAGCGTCAGTTGCAATCCAGCCACTGTCGGCAAAAAATCGCATAAACTCTCTAGCTACTTGCTCTTGAGCTTTTTCCACAGCTTGCCCTGTCAGACGATCTATTTCGTCATACACTACTTCTGGGATATAGCAAGTTCCCACCTTGGCATATTCTTGCCAGACTTGGGTTCTGCCAGTCATTAAAACATCTGCATCAAAAGTTACCAATACAGGAGGAAGTTGATTAGCCATGACTTTATCCTAGAGGCTCAGATAAGTTATTTAAACTTAATCGCTCAAGTTTAAACAAATTTTGGGTTATAAAAAAATCAACTTTTGGTAGTAGATAAATTGCCCTGGGCGCGGGTCTTAATTGGAAATTAGTAGTTAGGAACCAGATCGCCCTTGAGTTCCCCAGTTCGATCGCTCAATTCCTAGATCCCACTAATTTACCGCAACCCAACAGCCTATTACCAAAGAGGCCCGACTGCTGTTAGTTCCCGATTCCCAGACGGCCGGCCAAAGCCGGAGTCAACGGCAACAGCGCAGCAATCATCAAGAACAAAGCTAGCAAACCCAAAGCCGCGCGAGCGTCGTCAGGCTCAGTCAGCTCGTTGAGGCTCGGCCGCTCCAGATTTCGCTGTAAAATCAGAATCACGATCGCCCAATACAGAGCCAAAGGATTAACTAAAGAAACGATGGCCAGCACCACAAAAGTCGCCAAAGTAGTGCGACTGGCTATTTTCCGACCGTAGATTGCTTGCACGATTCTACCCCCGTCCAACTGTCCCGCCGGCATCAAATTAATCGCCGTTATTACTAAGCCCAACCAACCGATAACTACCAGCGGGTGAACGTCAACAATCTGCTGCTGCAACGCCGAACCCAAAACCACTTTTGCCAAAGTTCCCACCAAAACCGATCCCTTGAAAAATTCTGCGGGAATTTGAAACAAACTGCCGGGGTGAGACAGCAGCAAACCCGTTACCAGCATTAGCAGAGAAACTATTCCCCCAGCCGCTGACCCGGCAAAAGCGATGTCAAACAAAACTTTACGGTTGGGCAGCAGCGACTCAAAACGGTCGAGCGCTCCAAAACAACCTATCTGCAAAGTTGGTATAAAAAACGGCCAACTCAAGCTAACCTTGTACCGATTTGCCAGCACTCGGCGAGCAATTTCCCCAGCGCCTAAAACCGCCCAAATTCCGGCGGCAATTGGCAGAACTTCTAGATATCTAGCCGGCGAGTTAAAGAAATCGAAACCTAGCAACAAACCGCCTGTCTCAAAGCTAGTAGCAATTGTTGCCAGCAGCAGCACGACTGCTAGGATTTTTTGAGACACGGTTGTTGGCTGCGGGTCGTTGGTGCTGGGCAAGATAATAACTACAGGCTTGTCGTCCTGATTTTCTACTAAAAATAGGCGGTAGCGATCGTTTAATTTTTCTTCCAAACTGGCCGTCAAACGTGAGTGTACTTGTTCTGCGTCTCCCCGGAGATTGCCTTTGAGAATTACCCCATCTTGATAGGGAATCGTTTCTGTGGCAAAGAAAGTATCAATTCCAAAGATGCCTTTAATTGCCTTCAGGTCTTCAACTGGAACGGGAATTATTTCTGATTCCTTATTCGCAGGCGAGGGTGTCACGATTTTAATGGTTTCTGGGCCTGGTGTTCCCTGCGAGTCAGGAGCCGAGAAAGCATCGCTTTGAGACTTTACCTCAGCAGCATCCGGGCGCGGGATCACTGTATCCGATGCAGCCTTACGCAATTGCCTGCCCAGATAAATGTATAATCCCGTGGATGCCACGAGCAGCAACAATACCGCAACTAGATTGAGGTAAATTCCGGCGGCGAACAAACCAAAGAACAGCAGCCAGGGACTCATCAGCGCAACAGACTGCAACCAAGCCAAAATTCCCAGTTTGCCAAAAGGTCTGGCGCGATAAAATCCCCAACCCAGAATTCCCACAGCAACCAATACGAGCGCAATTGTTGCCGTATTTTCCGATGCAACTATAGGCATTCCGGTTGCTTGCGCCAATAGGGGCTTTAATCGGTCGATCGCGCTGCGGTCGAGTAATAGCATTAAATTTTGGGGAATATGAAATAGAGTTGTTGGGAACATATCCAAACCTATCGGAAACTAGCCTGATTACTAAGGATAACCCCTGAGGGCTACTCGGCCCACAACCTGCTGCTGGTGCTGTTTGAACATCGCAGGAGCTATGCTATTGACACAATAGACTTTTTATGATAACACATCGGCTGGGGCAAACCTCTACTCAGGAGGGTAGCAGTGTCGATCCCCCAGAAGTAGGCAGATCCGCCCAGTTTGGCAGGCGGGGCTTTTTTAAGGATTTGTTTCCGAGTCGGGCATCGGAAACAAATCCCAAGCAAATAAGATCTCAGCCTCTGTTTCCTTGGCGGCAGAAAAGTGCTGAAACCCTTGATATCATTAAAATTTGTGTAACGGGTACGGCAGGACTTGAACCTGCGACTCGCTGCTTAGAAGGCAGCTACTCTATCCAACTGAGTTACGCACCCAACTCAAAAATCGCTAACAAGATTATTGTATCGGTGCAGTGTGCGATCGAGCAAGTAAATTATGTGATGACTTACGTAGAAAGCTCTGTGATGTACAAAAATATGGCGTGCAGCGCGATGGTTCGGGAAAAAAAACCAAGGTTATGAGAGTGTCTGTGCCTCCAAGACTGTATCTGACAAAAGCTGGAGGGACTCACCTGCAAACAGCACAATTGTAAATTTACAATCAAAACTAGGTAGGACGTGAACTCGGGTAAAGTATTTAGAGGTCGAGGTGAAACCCAACTATTTGGTCGATCGGATCTCTCTCCCAATTAAGACGGAACCCAGACAGCACAAGAGTCACAGGTGCTTTTTCCCAGATTTCTATTGGTTATGTTAACATCCCCTAGTGGCAAAGCCTAAAACGCTGACCGCATTATCTAAAAACCAGAGCTCGTTCCCTGATTTTAGGTAGGAGTTGAGACAGAATGACTAATTGGCTGATGTTTAGTTATGTTTGCTAACATTCTGCTCGACTTGATATTTAATAAAAATGTGGTAGAACTAGATTGAAAGACTCAGGTGAAAATCCCTGATGGTACGGAGCCTCTATATAAGCTTCCTCTACGGCATCAAAGCAAAACAGTCAATCGCCCGCTCGGCACGAGCGCGAAAATCAAGCGTTGCCAGTACAGCAGTCATAAATTGTGCGCGGGGGATTTTCCTTCGTGCATTGATTTATACGCCAAGGCTGAGAGACAATCTCACCTTAGATATTTGTTAGCATTTGTTAGCAAAAAAGTATCGGAACGCTTGAGGAGAGAACCATCTCTGGGTGATCGGGAGCAATCCTGCTAATTTAAGTGGACTCGCTGAATCAAGAATCCCTTCGCCTTTAGGCATCGGGAGTGTCAAAAGCACAGCACCTCGGCCATGACAGGAGTCAAATCGCAGTGTCATGTTTATTCTGAAACGGCAGGATGTTGAAATAACCAATTATCAACACCCAAAACGGGATCAACAAATTCCCATTCTCAATTATCAGGGGCAGACTTTTCGCCTGATCAGCGCCTTCAACGGCAAGCAAGCAGAAGACGCCAGAGCCTTGTGGCGGGACTTAACCGACAACCGAGGCAAAGCCTGTGTTCTGCTAGAAGAGCCGGATCGATATAGCGTCTGGGGAAAAGTCCGTTTAGATCAGCTTGCCGGTGAAGAACCGGCAGGTAATGAAGCAGCGAAAGCACCGCTGTTCGCGCAGGGTTGTCTGCTGCTGCTCCAAGCTGTTTACTTCGATGTAGAAGACCTCTTAGGCGCAAGGCAAGCCACATCGTTTCAGAAAGATATCGCCAAGGTATTTCAGCAGGGAAACTTCCCCCAAGCAGACTCCCCTGATGCGATCAAAAATTGGCTAACCGTTAGTCCCTTGCAAAATCACAAGGTGCCTGCTTGGCAAGAGCAGCATCTCAAGACCTTATTGCAAGAACTCCACCGTTTGGGGAAATCATATTTTGGCAATACGGACTTCGCTGAGGGAGTCAGCGATGTGCTGCAAGATATGCCAGCCCCGGATCGGACTCAGTTTCTAGATTGGTTGAAACAATCAGCCCTCAACAAATTGTGGATCGCAGGATAGAAAATCTTTGACAATTGCTCAGACAATTGGACTGAGATAATTTAGCTTAGATAATTGCACTGTAGGGGGTAGGGGATATACAGGTTGGATTGCCAACTTGTATTGATCGACCAAATTGTTGATTCGGTTTGGATGCCACCTATGGTCTGGCAATTTAACTCAGTGTCGATCGCAGTCCCCACCCAGAATTATTGATATGAGTGGGGGAGTGTGAAAGCAAAAAAACAGATACCTCAACCTTTGATGGTAGAATTTCAGAGATAGATAGGGTACTGTAAAAACCTTAAGGGTGGAGACATATACCGTATTTCTATCATTATATTTCCGGGTACAAGATCGACTAACGACTAATTTATTGAATTAGTAAATAGATATTATTCTTGCTTAGTCTTTCGAGAGTGTACGAGGGCAAAAGCCCCGACGACACACTGAGGACGCCAGTTATTCCGGAAGCGTCAGATCGAGGTTTTTTAAGGTTTTTTGGCGAAAGAATCCTCATCTCCAATCAAAGATTGAGATGGGGTACGTTCAACCGCTAGTTAGGTCTCGTGGAATCCCTATGAGTAGCACTTCAGAAAAGTCATCTACATCTTCATCTTTACTGTCAGCTCAGACCCTAGTGATTGCGGGCATTGTCTGGGCTGTCATGGCGCTGCTGTTCTTTTTGCTGTTCAGCGTCCCCCTCTCTGCAGAAGAGGGTTTACCTCTGTGGTACTCGATCGGCACTTATATTTTTGAATGCGGAGCATACTTCGGAGCGGCTTTAGTCTGTTTTAGAAACTGGCAAAGCCCCCACATGGTCAGTGGGCGCAACGTCTGGCTGGGCATAGGTCTGGGGATGCTGTTCTATTTCATAGCCGGTGTGCTGTTCGGGATTTGGGAACTCTATTTCGGTTTAGACCCGGACGTGTCTCCAGCAGATGCCTTTTATCTGGGCAGCTATGTGGTACTGATCGGGGGCATGGTTGTAGCTGTGACTTCCAAGCGGCTGAATCTAGAAATTTGGCAGTGGGCTTTGTTAGCGGGAATTGCAGCCTTCGGGATTGCTGTAGCTATATGGGTTGCTGCACCTGACTCTTGGAGGGCCCAGCTAGGAATGGCTCCGGCAGCCACTCAAGAAGTAGTGACAGAATCTGAACCAGCAACCACTGCCACAGGAAGAGCGCCTGCTTTGGACAATTCGTCCAAGTTACAGGCAAAAGCAGCAGCGACTGATGGTGCATCAGCACCCGAAGAAGAAGAAGCAGAAATCAACGCTCCGGCATGGGTGATGGCACTTGACAAGCAACTGTCGCCTTACGCCTATGCAATCAATTTGTTTTACATCGTTGGGGACGTTTTTCTGCTGATTATTGCTACTGCATTGCTGCTGGCGTTTTGGGGAGGACGTTTTTCCCAATCTTGGAGAATGATTGCGGCTGCAACTTTTTCGCTTTACATCGCAGATATGTACTTTAAATGGCGCGATACTCAGACTGAGGGTACTTATCAAAGCGGCAGTTTGCTGGAAGTCTTTTTTGTTTTCAGTGCCATCCTGTTTGGGATTGGAGCTATCTTGGAACATGACATCTCAACCCGCTCTCGTCAGAGCAGGCGCAGTCGTCGCGCAGCCTAGCGATTTGATATAGGGGTTGCTGTGGCAAGCGATGGGGACGCGAAAGCTTTTTTGCCCTTGTCGGCATCTCTGAGCTTGAACTTGAAAATGAAAAATCACAGTTCGCTGACTGCTAGCCTGCGTCTTTTCACGTCTTTTTGCTGGGAAACTTGGCATGACGCCTACAAAACTCTCCGATTCAGACAAACGCGAACTCATCAGGCTGTACCGACAGTCAAACGAGAATACTATCACTCTGGCAAAGCGCTACGGAGTGAGCAGTTCGACTGTGAGGCGCATCCTTCAGGGTGCTTTGTCGGAGCCGGAATACGAATTTCTAGTGCAGCAAAAACAAAAGCGTTTGTCCGATCGCAGCAGTGTTTCTGAAGCGACAGAGGCTGCTACTGAGTCGTCGGCAGATGGCGAAATCGATCCTGTAGCTGTCCCCCTGTCGGAGTCAGTTCCTGTCCAGCCGTCAGCCTCACATTCGAGACCGACGATCCGAAAGCGTTCTGAATCAGTCCCTAAACCAGTTGCAGAACTCGAAATTCGAGGGAATGTAGAGTCGGATTTGGATGTCTCTGATGTGCCAGATGCCGCAGCAGCCCATGTTGCCGATCCAAGCCACCGCGCTGTTGTGACTGGTGAACTAAAGGCAATGCTGCCAGCAGAAGGGCTGCTGGCAGGTGAAGACTTTAGGGATTTCGAGGACGACGACGAGGATGAGGAGGATGATGATGAGGATGAAGACGATTTAGATGACGACTTCGACGAAGATGTAGAGGATGAAGACTCTCTGTTTGAAGGCAGTCTCCTGGGTTCACTATCGTCGGGCGAGTTGATCGAGCTTCGGGGTACAGGACAAATTCAAGTTTTGCCTTTAAGCCAAGCATCTCTGCCCAAAATTTGTTATTTGGTGGTCGATCGGGCAGCAGAGTTAATCACCAGACCTCTAAAAGCTTTTGGCGAACTGGGTCAAATTCCGGCGGCGGAAATTCGCGAGAAAACCCTAGCAGTGTTTGACAATCACCGAGTGGCCCGCCGATTTGCTACTCGCAATCAAAGGGTTTTCAAGATTCCCGACAGCAGTATGCTGCAAAAAGCAGCGCCTTATTTGCGAGCTAAGGGAATTACTCGGCTGCTGATTGACGGTCAGGTATATTCTCTCTAAGGGATCAAATCTATTTAATATTGTACGGTGTCGGATTCTTCTGGATTTGCCTGAAATTTAGGACGTGAGTTTTGGGAATCTGAAATGTTCCACAGCGGTTGCAGTAGCGCACCTCCGATCAGTCCTGCACTCAGGCTCATTGCCAATACTACTCCTACGGGCAGTTGTATCGATTGAAAAAAGATAAAGTTTAAGGATACTGGGGCGGCATTTTGCACGGAGATAATGCCGATCGCGCTTACTATAATTGCTACTAAAAAACTAATGACGAGCAGAGGAATTGTTTTCATAAACGGGTTGACAGGCTAATAATTTAAGTTGTATACTTGTTTTATAATTGAAATATGTGTAAAATTTTTATTTTTGCAAACACCCCATTATTTAATAATATAGAATAACATTAGGGGAAAAGTCAAGTAGGGACGGAAAAAATAGAGATTTTTTTTAATTAATTAAAAATTAAACAAACATAAATAAATTTACACTTCCCAAACTTAAACAAATCCAAGTGTATTGCAAATATATAACTGGCCCAGCAGTATCGATGATTAATGTTCAGAGGCTTTGCCAGATTTATCAAAAATACGTAAGGTGCGCCAAGCGCACCTCACAATCCCAAGCGCTAGGGGAAAAACCCCCGTTGGAATAGGTAGAAAATTAAACAGGTTCTAACTGAGAAATTACCTTTTCCATGTGTTGGGCAACTTGGCTTTCTTTGTCCACAGAATTGGTTTCCATGTAAACGCGCATCAAGGGTTCGGTTCCCGAAGGCCGCAGCAATACCCAGCCACCGTCTTCAAGATAAAGTTTAATTCCGTCTTTGCGGCCGATTTCCTTAACGCCGATACCTGCTACTTCTGTGGGGGGATTCTTGGTAAAAGATTCCAAAACGGCTGCTTTGTGGGCTTCTTCTAGGTGCAAGTCCAAACGTTTGTTGTACAGGGGGCCGTCGGCTTCTTTAATGGCTTCTTCGACTAGCTGAGAAAGCGGTTTGCCTTCATAGGCGATCGCCTCAGCAACTAGCATATCAGCCAAAATCCCGTCTTTTTCGGGAATGTGACCCAAAACGCTCAAACCGCCAGATTCTTCGCCACCGATGAGCACCGCAGTTTCCCGCATTTTTTCGCCGATGTATTTAAAACCGACTGCGGTTTCGTAGATTGTTAAACCGTACTTGGCGGCCAAATTGTCCAGCAAGTGGGTAGTTGCGACTGTACGGACGATCGCCCCAGTCAATCCTTTATTTTTAACCAAGTGACGCGCCAGCAGCAACAGTACCGTATTTGGAGTCAAGACATTTCCCAACTCGTCAACAATACCAAAGCGATCGCTGTCGCCATCGGTAGCTAAACCCAAATCCGCCGAATCCTTCTTAACAGCTTCCACCAACTCAACTAACTGTTCCCCCTTGGGTTCGGGCATTCCGCCCCCAAACAGCACGTCGCGGTAGGTATGAAAACTTTCGACATCGCAGCCGCAGTGTTCCAAAACGGCGTCGAGATAGCCGCGAGAAGTCGAGTAGAGAGCGTCGTACTTCACTTTCAACTTAGCAGAGCGAATCCGCTCCACATCGATCAAAGTATAAAGAAACTTCAGATATTCGGGTTTCGGGTCAAAACTGGAGATTTTATCGTTGTGGCTGCCTTTGGCTGGGGCATCAGAAGCACCAGCAATATTTGCCACAATTGTATCAGTAATTTCCGGGGTTGCCGGGCCCGCGTAGTCGGGGATGTATTTGATGCCACAGTAAGGTGCGGGATTGTGCGAAGCCGTGAACATCAGGGCTCCTGCAGAGTTGAGATGCTTGGCGCTGTAAGCGATGACTGGTGTGGGGCAATCTCGATCGACCACTTTCACCGTCCATCCCAAATCTGCCAATACTTCAGCCGCCGTGTGGGCGAACTCGTCTGCCAGAAAGCGGGTATCGTAGGAGACTAGGACTGGGCGGTCTTTTGGGTAAGCGGTTTCTAGGTAACTGGCGATCGCCCGGGTGACTTTTCGCACGTTGGCAAAAGTAAAGTCATGGGCAATCAGTCCTCGCCACCCATCGGTTCCGAACTTAATTTCAGTTGAATTGCTGCTAGCGCTCATAAAAAAACTCGGTAAGTGGGAAACTCAGCGGCACTTAGCCCTGAGAGGAAAACGGCGCGGCGATTTCAATCGCCTTGAATCCCCTTTCGGGGTTGGAGAGGGAATTTAATCAACCTCTCCAGTGAGGTATGGTTGCCTCAATCTCCCTTTCGGGGTAAAGTTCGCTTCGCCAATGTTATGAAGGCTTGTCACGCTTACAGCACTGTCGAGAGTGACTTTAAGACTGTTTAACTGTAAACAACAGAGCGGAAAACTAGCGACGTATTCTCCGGTGTTATGACCTAAATAACGTAGTCAGTGAAGACTTAGGCTGGTCAGTACAGCTTGCCAGAGATCTCTGTTACAAGCTCAGTGGCTTTAGCCCTGAGTTACTGACTTTATCCACTTCCTCTCGTCCTACTAATCCTACCCGAAGCCATAGCCTTAAAGACGTACTGGCCGTGCTGTTTGTGAGGATCGATCGCCCGTGGGGCCCGCATCAACCTCATCCTATCGTTGTAGAGACAGGCTTCGGCCTCCGGCAGAGGACTCGAAAAACTCAGAGTTGGCCAAATGTGCGAGTGATCGGGCTAGTCAGTCGCTAATTCCGGTTGTGAAGGGTCGTTTGCCGATCGAATGGAGGACTATTAATTGGGCGTGATTCCCTACGGGATAGCTTCGCTTCACCGGGAAGCTAAAAAACCGATCGCAAAAAACGGCCCTGGCAATGGTATTAACTAAATGCACATAAATCAGATTCTCATCTCAAATTTAATTTTTTATTTAGAAAAGCCCCGCGTTAAATTTGTTAGGGTTTCCTAACAATCGCCCGACTAAAAATACATTTCTAATTCAGCTATAGAAATAAATTAACCAAAGTCGCCCCTAGATCGTGCTGTAGCCTAGCTTCTTAAAGAGATTAGGGCGCTCAACCAAAGCGCTTCAAAACAAAGATAAGGTATTTCAAGCAGCAGTTTTTTTTAAGCAGACTTAACTTTAATTCTCAGTTTTTAACACAAATTAAATTTATTTCCAGCCTTCTTTATACGTCAAAAAAATAGATTAGGGTCGCGATCACAGGGTGATGGTGATCGATCGCACAATAAATAACGTTATTAACGTGCAGCTTATAAAAGATGCAGGCAGTCGAGCCAAATGGCTTATAGCTTTAAGCGTAATGGCTGATGACTGTCAGCGTAAAAATGCAGAAAATTGTAGTTAACAACGTTAAAAATTAGGGGAATCGATCGGGTGCGACTTAATAAAAAAACGAGGTTTATCATGACGGGTATTTCACAAATATCTTCAAAATCTTTACCAGCCGCAGACAAACTTCAACAGGGCGCAAGTCAGGCGTCCCAAGGTATTACCCGACCGGACACTGACAAACTCCCAAAAGCTAAAGGGGCCAGCGTTTCTTCCTTCGCAGTTAGCTGGGCAAAAAAATATTACAGTACCGTTGCGACACGAGAGAAGAAAGCGCCACGCCAAATTCTCCCAAGCCTCGATTTAATTAATTTTGAGGGAAATAGAGCCCCAATAGTTGACAAATTGACAGATACCCTGAAATTAGCCAGCGAGATAGCTTGGAGTAGAGTAGAAGCTCTTTTAGGGAAACAAATAGAGCGGCACAGGATCGATAAGAGCTTAATTAATCCTTTAGAAATTTCCGCCGACACTCGTACCTTATATCAGAAAGCAATAGACGCTTATGCGGATAGAGAACCTGTTTTCCGGTTGTCAGTGCTGGTGGGAAAAGATATTATCAAAGTGAGGCGAAAATACTCAGAGACAGATCCGTTAGTGCTGGGATTTGTGACAATGGAGTTTCAATACACTAGCAAAATCTTGTTAGGATGTCTTTCGGACTCAGAGCGAGCGGAATTTGCGCCCTACTTAAAAGTTGTAGACGACTACCTGCACATTCCCTACGGAGAGATTAACGAGGCTGCAGCGAATCAGCCCCCGAATTCAAGAGCTCTATTAGCCGTTCAGCATTTGTTGCAGCACACGACTCAGATTGCCAGTGCAGTGTACGATCGAGCTAGTTCCCAGCATCAAGGATACCGCAGCAGCAGCGGGTATTTGAGCGATCGCGAGGTAAAAATTTCTGGTATCCGGGATGTCGAGATTTTTCAAAGCTATTTGTGCTGGTGCGTTTTGGAAGGTAGCATTCACCCGGTACAGCAAGAATTGTTTCCAATTTGCGTGATGTTGTACCCGAAACTTCATGTAAGTTGGGAGTTAGTGCAGGATATGCTGCTGATTTTATTTTGGGAAATATGCGAGCGGCTTCCTGCTGAAGATTTAACGGTATTTGTACCTTACTTGCGTACTCTGACTGAGATGTTTTCCAGCGATGTTTTTGAAAATTAGATAATTGGAAATTGAGAATTGGGAATTGCCTCAAATTTACCAATTGCCTATTTAAAACTAAAAGCTGCGACTGCCAAACATCCCCAACCAACAATAAAAGCAACTCCCCCCAGTGGCGTAATTGCACCCAGCCATTTGATGTCGCTCAAACTCAGGGCGTACAAACTGCCTGAAAAGATGATTGTGCCGGCAATAAAAGCCCATCCAGCCACTGCAAAAAAGGTTTGAGACTCTTGGGCGCGGCTCAAGAGTAAAGCTACGAGTAATAAAGCCAGGGCATGGTACATTTGATATCGGGCGCCAGTCTCAAAAATGGTTAAAGCGCGATCGCTCAATTGATTTTTCAAAGCGTGGGAGGCGAAGGCACCGCCTGCAACGGATAAACCTCCGAATACGGCTGCCGCTGCTATAAAAATGCGAATTAAAATTAGCGTTGACATAATATTTATTGAATTGGGAAGAAGGAAGTTCGGCAACGGATTCTGTAACGGATGTAACGGATGTAACGGATGTCAGGAAGAAGGAAGAAGGAAGAGGTCCGAGGGAAAAACATCTAATAGTTGATATCGAAGGTGCGCGGTGCGTGCCTTACTTGTCATTGCGAGCCTCCGCGAAGCAATCGCATAGTAAAGAGGTTCATTGGCCTAAATCTGGGAAGGGAAGGTGCGCGGGGCGCACCCTAGGCTGATTATAAATTAGCTTTTTTGCAAATATTTTTAACCTATTTTCGCACAGCTTCCAGCAAGCGAGAATAGTAAAAGCTAGTGCTAGTCATCGCTGTTCTGTTAATAACAAAACCATTGTTTTCTAGGATTTTGATAATATCAGCTTCGCGGTGCTGGTAAGCCCGAGTAGTTTTGCTCGGGCCGGGGAAAAGTTCACCAATTTTTTTGAGGGCGGTGAGTGCTAAAGTTTTGGGTGCAAAGCTAAGAATTAGTCGCGATTCGGCGATCGAACTCAGGTGAGCGATCATTTCCGCCGCCTTATTTTGAGGATAGTGGATGAGCACATCCAAACAAATCACTGTGTGGAATTTGCCGGTTAAAGCTTCCAAATCTTGGGCGGCGAAGGAGATGTTGTAGAGCTTGCCGGGAACTGCTGTCGATCGATCGTAAGCTTCTGCTACCATCTTTTCAGAGATATCGCTAGCGCAAACAATTGCCCCAGCGTCAGCCAGAGGAATGCTCAGAGAGCCTACACCGCAACCGGCATCGCAGACACAAAGCCCGGGCAAATTGCCGTCAGCTTGCAGCCATTCGATGACTGTATCCACCGTTTGCTGGTGGCCGGTGCGGATGTCTAGCTGAACTTTATTGACTTTGCCCTCGCCGTAAATTCGCTGCCAGCGATCGAATCCCGTCGAGTTAAAATACTGTCTAACTATAGTCTTGTCGTCTACCAAATTCATCGATCTGCCTGCTGCTGAGTTATTGCCAACGGTTAGATATTATATAGCAATCCGGTTCGGAAAATGTGCAACTTGCAACAACAGATTTTAGATTGGCGATTTTAGATTTTCGCTGAAAACGGCACATCTAAAATCTAAAATCTATCGGGTAATACCAGTTGACCGATTCCCACTTTTTCAATTCTTTAATCTCAAAGCGTATAACAGGCTAAAAGAGTCGATGCCAAGTCAATTCCTTTGTCGCCGCCTTTAAATTCCAGCGCAACAATTGAGTGGCAGATTTGCCAATAATTCCCGAAATTCCGATCGCCCTTCTCGGAGATTCAGTTGCCAGGGCGATCGCACTATCGGCGTCGCAAATTCCCCACTTTACCAAATTCTGCACTCCCGCCAACAGCGGCAGAGTCGTGCCTGCCAAAGTAGCAGATTCCAGGGGCGAATGGTAATCTAATCTTACCCAAGCCGTACCTTTTCTGACTTCAATTTGTCGGGAATCCCAAGGATAAACACCGTCAGGCAAACCCAAAGGAGCCAAAGCATCGCTCACTAAAAAAACGCCTTTTTCATACCTACCAGCGCGCAGCACAAAATCAATCATTGTCGGAGAAACGTGCTTGCCGTCAGCAATTAAACCGCATTTTACGCCCGGATAAACAATCGCCGCTCCCAATAAACCCGGTTCTCGGTGGTGCAAACTCGGCATCGCATTAAAAGCGTGAGTTACCATTGAAGCTCCCCGCTCAAATGCTTGCTGCGCTTGCTCTGCCGTCGCTTGGGAGTGTCCGAGACTGACGGAAATTCCCAAACTTTGCAAATAGGAAATGACTTCGCCAGTGCTGTCTAACTCCGGCGCTAAAGTAATTATTTTGACAATATCGGCACAATCTCCTAAAACTTGCTTGACATTTTCTATAGTGAGCGGTAATAAAAACTCAACTGGGTGAGCTCCTCGCTTCTGGGGGTTGAGAAAAGGGCCTTCGAGGTGAACACCGAGAATTTCCGCTGTTTTGGGCTTAATTGTTGCCGGAGCAGCGGTTTGTACAGTGCGGATATAATCAGCTATAGTCGAGAGCGATCGCCTAAACTTATCCAGCGAAGTTGTCACCAAAGTCGGCAAAAAAGCATCGACTCCCTGATTCCACAAAAATTGACAAATTTTCGGCAACATTTCCATATGCTTGCTTTCTAAATCGGGAAAAGCAAAACCTAGGGCGCCGTTAATCTGCAAGTCAACACCGCCTAGAGAAAGCCAATCGCCTGCTACATCAAGCACTTGCAAATCGGGAGGACAAATCCGTTTAAATACGGCGTCCATCGGGCAAACTTCTTGAATGATGCCCATTTCGTCAACAGCAAGCATCTGCAAATCCTTGCAACCGGGGAGGCGAACATTGAGAATATCTGTGCGGGCGGCAGTTGGGGTTGTGGCTTCAGTCATCCGATTTTAGATTTTAGATTTTAGATTTTAGGTTTAATATTCGCTACGGATAAATCCGGTGGCTGGCGATGAGGAGGGGGAGCTTTTTGCTTTTGGCTGGCTCGAGGGCTGCTCAGACGGGGGCTTGTGGCAAAATTGCTTTTAAGGGTCAGTTTTGGTACAAAATATCTAAATTTGAGTTAACGCAATCATTTAAAATTAGCATTTATCTGAAATCTCAAATCTGAAAATTTTATGAATCAAGCGACAGTTGGAATTATCATGGGTAGCGATTCGGATTTGCCAACCATGAAAGATGCGATCGCAGTTTGCGAAGAATTCAGTGTTGCTTGCTCCGTGGCGATCGTCTCGGCGCACCGCACCCCCGATCGCATGGTGGAATACGCCCAAACCGCGCATCAACGAGGCTTGAAAGTCATTATCGCAGGAGCCGGGGGAGCGGCGCACCTCCCGGGTATGGTAGCATCTTTAACGCCCTTGCCAGTAATTGGCGTGCCTGTACCCAGCCGCCACCTGCAAGGGGTAGATTCGCTGTACTCGATCGTGCAAATGCCAGCGGGGATACCCGTAGCCACAGTGGGGATCGGCAACGCTAAAAATGCTGGCTTGCTGGCAGTTCAGATACTGGCAGCTCATCAGCCGGAATTGCTAGATCGAGTCTTGCATTACCGCAAAAATTTGTCTGAATCTGTACTGAAAAAACAAAATCAATTAGAAGAGCTAGGCTATCATAACTATCTCAATCTCAACAAATAATCCATAAACTTTTGTAGTAAGATTGGAAAGTTTTCCGAATATTGCTGAGCTTACTAGCCGTAAAGAGGGTAAAAGTGATTAAAATGACTGTCGGAAAGAAAAAGTCGAAACAAGTCAGGCGGGATGCTTTAAATTTGCCAGCAGCTAAATTTTTTACGAAAGTCAACAGGTTGAAGAAGTTACAACGGGCGATCGCCCGCCTCACTCCAAGTTGGCAAGCCTGCATACCTTTAGCTGCAATCATCGTCTTGGTGTGGGGATATGCGGCGGTAGCCCAAACCCCTGCCACGCCAACCACCGAGGAACAATTAGCAAGCCTTAAGGTGGGCATGGATACCATGTGGGTCATGGTAGCGGCGATGCTAGTGTTCTTTATGAACGCGGGTTTCTGTATGTTGGAAACCGGTTTTTGCCGCCAAAAAAATGCGGTTAACGTGTTGTCCAAAAACTTGATTGTTTTTGCGCTTTCTACGATCGCATATTGGGCGATCGGCTTTGCCTTAATGTTCAGCGACGGCAACGGTTTTATCGGCACCAGCGGCGGATTTTTTCTGTGGAATGTAGCCGACAACAGCCCCGCTACAGGAGAGGCTTATCAAGGCATTTTCGACTCGCTTAACTGGACGGGAGTGCCCCTCAACGCTAAATTCTTTTTCCAATTAGTTTTTGCGGGAACTGCTGCGACGATCGTTTCTGGAGCAGTTGCAGAGCGAGTTAAATTCATTGACTTCTTAATTTTCAGCTTGCTGCTAGTAGGAATTGCTTACCCAATTACCGGACACTGGATTTGGGGCGGCGGCTGGCTGGCAAAAGCAGGCTTCTACGATTTTGCCGGTTCGACAGTGATTCACTCGGTAGGCGGTTGGGCTGCTTTGATGGGAGCGGCATTTTTGGGGCCGCGGATCGGCAAGTACCGCGACGGCGATACTGTGGCGATGCCGGGACACAATATGAGCATTGCCACCCTGGGCTGTTTGATTTTGTGGTTGGGTTGGTTCGGGTTCAATCCCGGTTCGACAATGGCAGTAGATCCAAATGCGATCGCCCATATTGCGCTCACCACCAACACTGCCGGTGCCTTCGGCGGAGTTGCTGCAACCGTTACGGCTTGGCTGTACCTGGGCAAACCCGACCTTTCGATGATTATCAACGGCATCCTCGCAGGCTTAGTCGGGGTAACAGCGAGCTGCGCTTGGATAAACATCCCCAACTCTGCCATAATCGGCACGATCGCCGGTATCCTGGTAGTTTTCGCAGTAACTTTCTTCGACAACTTGAAAATTGACGACCCTGTAGGCGCAACTTCAGTTCACTTAGTCTGCGGCATCTGGGGAACTCTGGCAGTTGGCTTGTTTGCTGACGGGCCTACAACTGGACTTTATACCACAGGCCCGGCAGCCGGATTGCTTGTGGGCGGAGGTTTCGGTCAACTCGGGGCGCAGTTGGTCGGCATTATCTCTGTAGGCGGGATGACCGTGCTGCTGAGTACGATTTTTTGGGCCGCACTCAAAGCTTTGCTGGGTATCCGCGTTTCTGCTGTAGAGGAGGCTGAAGGTTTGGATATCGGCGAACACGGGATGGAAGCTTACACCGGGTTTGTTAAGGAAACGAGCTTGGACAACAGAATTGAGGGTGGCTACGGCGGTTATGCTGGGGGTTCTGGGGGTAGGACTACAAAACTGTAGAGCGTGCGAAGAGATCGACCAATTCAGCTTTCGTATCCTACATTAGCTATTTATCAGCTAATTCACGCCTTTATTCAGAAAAACCACAATCTGAAATAGCCGCTAACTTATCGCTGTCTATCGTTGTGCTCGCGTTTCAATCTTCGATGCGAACGCGGGCATAATTTTATTTTTAGTTGACCTTTAAGGGCTGACATATGGCGTTGCACAATGTGAGGATGATTATGGTGGGGTGTCCCGCCTGCTGTGAAAATACACGCCTTCGGGGTGAGGATCTCATCCCACAAAAAAAATCAAAATCATGCCGCTATTATGCAACGCCTTACATATAGTAGTTTCCGATTGCATGAGATGTGCGCCGGTAATTGGTAATGGGGAATTGAGAATCTGTAACTGACGAGCTTTGTAAACTGGTGTATTGATTAGAGTTTATCGCCAATTGCTTTAAGTTCTTCAACGATGCGCTTGTTCTTGGGATTCCTGCTGCCATCTAGGCGGGCGGAGACAACAGTGATTATTTCTAGTATATCTTTAGCTAAATCCTCGTCACAGCTAGCATTTTCGGTTTGATTTACAATCACTACCTCTGTCCCAAAGTGTTCGCACAAATTAAAAATTAGTTCAGAACCAAATCTCAGCAGTCTGTCTTTGTGAGTTAATACCAGCCTTTCTACTTGATTGTCTACGATCGCCCTAATTAGATGTTGTAAACCCCGCTTACTGTAATTAACCCCAGAACCCACATCATCAATGATTTGGAATTGCCAGCCGTGAGATGCACAAAACAATTCCAAAACTTGTTTTTGTCTGTCTAAATCATCTTTTTGGTCGTGGCTGCTAACCCGAGCGTAAGCTATGGTTAAAGCGCCGTTGGGTTTTAAGCCGAGAAGATGAGCTAGGTCATACCGTCTGTGACCGTTAGCGGTGCGTTCCGGTATTAGCTTGCCTTCGGCTTCCCACCTGCGTAAGGTGGAAGCGCTCACACCTTTAATTTTGGCTGCTTCAGTTATAGTTAATTTTTTCATTTTTGGATTTTAGCATCAGAACTGAGTAAGTTCGATCACTTTTAGATATATTTTTGTGCTGTGCTGCAGCTTGGACAAATCCGATTGCGGTGCAAGAAAGTTTGGTAGGCAGATTTTTTATGGTAAAGTAGTGCGAAAAAGCAAAGTTCTGCATCGCCGCCCTTGCCCAACACAGCACAGTGCTTGATTCTTACAAGAATTGAGGCTTTAATTGAGCGGTAAAATTGGATGCAGCAATCAGTGCAAATTATTCGGTGTGAGGCCTGCAAATAGCTTGAGTTTATGGAGAAGTTTGGAGGAGGTAGCAGAAGTAGAACTCATAAATCCCTCTTAGGGATGGAAGTTAGCCGATCGAAAGCTGTTCCGGTTTGGGCTTTGCTATCTTTGGTGACGAACGGGGTACTGATATTCACACTTGCTCAACTACTCCTGGGGGGACAGAACTTGACAGAAAGCTTCCAGGCGAATGATGCGGTGACGGCAGAAGGCGCCCAGGAACAAATTGAGCAACCGGTGAGCTCTGCAAACCCAGTGCTAGACGTGCCGGTTCCAGGACCGCGACATAAATGGACTTACCAGCAGTGGGTGACGCAGTTGGGTCGCGAAGCTGAGGCGGCGGCGGCGAATCGACCCTCAAGGCTGAGTGTTTTGGCTGGGGATTCTCTGAGTATGTGGTTTCCGACCAAGCTGTTACCAGTCGATCGATTTTGGCTGAATCAAGGGATTTCGGGGGAGACTTCCGTGGGTTTGCTGAAGCGGTTGCAGTTGTTCGATCGGACTGCGCCGGATACTGTGTTTGTGATGATCGGGATTAACGATTTGTTGCGGGGGGCCAGCGACGAAGGGATTTTGGACAACCAGCGGCAGATTATTCGCGATTTGCGCTGGGCTCACCCCAAAGCAGAAGTGGTTGTGCAGTCGATTTTGCCGCACAGCGGGGAACAAGCTACTTGGGAAAATCGCGATCGGCTGTTGGCGATTCCTAACAGTCGGATTCGGGCAATAAATCGGCGGCTCAAAGAGATTGCTAGTTCTGAAAATGTTTTGTATCTGGATTTGTACCCGCTGTTTGCGGATACTGACGGCAATTTGCCAACTGAACTCAGCACAGACGGCTTGCACCTTAACGATCAAGGTTATCTGGTTTGGCGATCGGCCCTGCAACTGTTCAGTCAGATGCAGTTGAAAGATTAGTCATCAGTCATTAGTTATTAGTTATTAGTCCTTCATCAGTTAGAAAGATCGAGGATGAAGTCATATTGTCCCCAACTCTCCCCCCCTCCTCCTCCCACTCTCCCCAACTCAAAACTCTCCCCCTATCCTCTACTAGCCCTCCCCGAATATTCTGCTGTCATGGGCTATGTCAAGTAGCGACGGATAGATTAAGAAATATGATCCTTAGATATTTAGTATAGGGTGATACAGAATAACTGTGTGTACAAATGGTGCAATCCAAAAGGCACAGATCGTTGGATTGATAGTTGACGAATTTAGATGATTCCGGCTATACGAAGTCGGACGGTTGAGGATTGGGGAATTATCTATTGAAGATTTGTTCCGCTAAAACAGGGACTTAAAACCAAATAACTATTGCATCTAAAATCCTCACATCTAAAATCGGCTCGGTCTTCCCTGAAAATTGCTGAGTATGAAAAGGTACAACTAACGTGATCAAAAAAAGTTTAACGATCGGCATCCTGGCGCTATGGCTGTTAAGCGTGCCGCTGACGGACAATGCCTTAGCTCAAGATGCTGCTGGTGCCGCTGCTGCGGTGGCGGCCAATCCGATCGACCCCGGCGATACGGCCTGGATGTTGATCTCCTCAGCACTGGTATTGCTAATGACACCGGGGCTGGCGTTTTTCTACGGGGGA
Organism: Microcoleus sp. FACHB-DQ6; assembly: GCA_014695175.1. Classification (GTDB taxonomy): domain Bacteria; phylum Cyanobacteriota; class Cyanobacteriia; order Cyanobacteriales; family Microcoleaceae; genus Microcoleus. Next base: position 20,363 of record JACJNV010000180.1, read on the forward strand.
CTGGTGCGATCGCGCAACGTCCTCAACACCATGATGATGAGCTTAGTCATGATGGGAGTGATCGGCGTCACCTGGACGCTGTGGGGCTACAGTTTGGCTTTTGATGTCACCCGCAGCAACCTCAATGATAAAGGGTTTGGCCAAGGACTCGAAACCTTCATCGGCGGCTTGGACTGGATGTTCTTGAACAACGTCACGGCGGACACACCAGATCCGATCGGGTACGCACCGACAATACCCCACCAAGTCTTCATGGTTTACCAGATGATGTTCGCCATCATCACTCCAGCCTTGATTTCCGGGGCGATAGTCGAACGGGTAACATTTAAAACCTATTTCTGGTTCGTGCTGCTGTGGTCTACCTTCATCTACTCTCCTTTAGCCCACTGGGTTTGGGGTAGAGGCTGGCTGCAGGCGATCGGATCTCTGGACTTTGCCGGGGGCACAGTCGTGCACATTAGTTCCGGCGTTTCTGCGGTTGTCGCAGCTTGGATGATCGGGCCCCGCAAAGACCACTTGAACAAGCCCCACACCCCCCACAACGTACCCTACGTCTTGCTGGGAATTGGGATGCTGTGGTTTGGCTGGTTTGGCTTCAACGGCGGTAGTGCTTTGAGTTCTGGTTCTTTAGCAACAGTGGCTTTTGTCACCACGATGATTTCTGCAGCAGCCGGCGGTTTAACTTGGACAATTGTGGAATGGGTGCTCAGAGGCAAACCGACAGCAGTGGGAATTGCTAGCGGTTTCCTCGCGGGATTGGTGGGAATCACACCTGCAGCTGGATTCGTGCTTCCAGTGGGAGCGCTTTTGATCGGATCGATCACTTCGGTTTGCTGCTTCTTTGCCGTTAGTTTCCGGGCTAAGCTGGGATTTGACGACTCTTTGGATACCTTCCCGATTCACGGCGTCGGCGGAACTGTGGGCGCGCTTCTGACAGGTGTGTTTGCGACTAAAGCCGTTAACGATCTGGGAAATGACGGGCTGTTTTCGGGGAATCCGGGGCTAATCGTCACCCAGTTTGTAGGCGTTCTAGCTACTTACGTGTTTGCGGCTGTGGGCACTTTTGTGATCCTGAAAATTTTGGGGCAGTTTATGGAACTGCGAGTGCCGTTATCTGCTGAAGACCAAGGTTTGGATATCGGCCAGCATGGGGAAGAAGCTTACGGTGAGGATTTTGCCGGCGGTTTCAGTTCGTTTGAATCGAGTTCTCCTTTTGCGCCTAAGAAGATTTGAAGCTGATTTTCTGAATAAGTTCGATCGTGTAGAGACTCAGCTATCTGGGTCTCTAGGCTTTTTTTAAGTTTTTTTTTAACGAACCGCGAAGGCGCGAAGAGCGCGAAGAAGGAAGAGGAAGAAGGAGGAGGAAGAAGGGTTAAGAGGAGAGTATGATCCGTTTGATGCCTTCTTTGAGGATGGGAACGTTGAAGTTGATCAGAAGGCCCAAGCTGTTTTTGGTCATTTTAAGATAAGAGATAACTTGGGCTTCGTGGATGGGAGCTAGCTTTTCTACAGCTTTTAGTTCGACAATGAGGATATCGCCAACCATAAAGTCTAATTGACCTTCGCCGACTTGATGACCTTTGTAGGTGATTGCTACTGGCTTTTTAGGCTGACAAGGTATCCCCCGCATCCGAAATTCAACTTCTAAGGATTCCTGATACACTGATTCTAAAAATCCTGGCCCCAAAAGCCGATGCACCTCAATAGCCGCCCCAATCACTCTATAAGCCAACTGTTCTAGCTGTTCGCCCAATTGTCTCATTCTTCTTTCTTCTTCCTTCGCGTTCTTCGCGTCGAAAGCGGTTCATTCCTTCTTCCCTCTCATGTGTCGATCGTATAAATAGCATATCCCCTCTTCGCTCTGAACCCATAATCGCGATCGCACCCCAGGCATTCTAAAATCAAAGGTAATTAACCTAGATTTCAACTCGATACCGCATGGATACTAAAGCTTTTAAACGATCGCTCCAACAGTCTGAAAACTACCACCGCAAGGGTTTCGGACACGAAGCTGAGGTAGCTGGGGTAATGCAGACGGCTTATCAAAGCAGTCTGATCCAGCAAATTCGCGACAATAATTACAGGCTAGAACGCGGCGCAGTTACGATCCGGCTAGCTGAGGCTTTTGGCTTTTGCTGGGGGGTGGAACGCGCTGTAGCTATTGCTTACGAGACTCGCCAACATTTCCCGTCTGAACGGATTTGGATTACTAATGAGATTATTCACAATCCGTCTGTAAATCAGCATTTGCGCGATATGGAAGTTGGTTTTATTTCTGTTGAGAAGGGACAGAAAGATTTTTCGGTTGTCGATAGCGGCGATGTGGTAATTTTACCAGCTTTTGGAGCAAGCGTCCAAGAAATGCAGTTACTTAATGATAAGGGCTGCAAGATTGTTGATACTACTTGTCCTTGGGTTTCTAAGGTTTGGAATACTGTTGAAAAGCACAAAAAGAGGAATTATACTTCGATTATTCACGGTCAATACAAGCATGAGGAAACTGTTGCTACGAGTTCTTTTGCTGATAAGTATTTGATTGTATTGAATTTCCAGGAAGCTGAATATGTCAGCAATTATATCTTGCATGGCGGCGACCGCGATGAATTTCTTGCTAAATTTAGCAAGGCTTATTCTGCTGGTTTTGACCCAGATGTGGATTTGGAAAGTGTTGGTATTGCTAACCAAACTACTATGCTCAAAACTGAGACAGAGAACATTGGCAAGTTATTTGAAAAAACGATGATGCGGAAGTTTGGGCCTGAAAATTTGAACGACCATTTTCAGAGTTTTAATACTATCTGCGATGCGACTCAGGAACGCCAAGATGCTATGTTGAGCTTGGTTGAGGAAAAGTTGGATTTGATGCTGGTGATTGGGGGTTTTAATTCTTCTAATACTACGCATTTGCAGGAAATTGCGATCGACAAAACTGTTCCTTCTTATCACATTGATTGTGCGGAGCGCATTTTACCCGGAAATCGGATCGAACACAAGCCTTTGGGGGCAGATTTGATCGTAACTGAAGGTTGGCTACCGGAGGGTAAAATTGTAGTCGGCGTGACTTCGGGTGCTTCTACGCCTGATAAGGTTGTTGAAGATGCGATCGATCGAATTTTGGCGATGAAAGCCGCTGCGATTGTCTAATTATATTGTTTCTGGACTGCACTGGGAATCATAATTTTCTCAGTGCAGCAGTTGCGTGATTCCTCGCCCGTGACATCGCTCGATCGCTCTGACGTAAGCCAAGAGAGTATAATTCCGATATAACCGGATTTGAGATTTCACTAATTTCCACCCATTAATTCTCCGCAGTTACCCGATTGCTCGAATTGTTGATACTATTCACCCGCGCCATCGTTCCTGTGAATTTTTCCCCTGCGTCCAACAAATTATTTATTAAATAAAATATTAAAAATTCGCCTTTTTTTTTGCGGTAAAAACCTTGACGCTCTGGGCTTGACAAGGTATTATTTAATAATGGGAATCTTGGCAAAATTAAAATTTGTTTTACCACTCCCATTATCTAAAATATACCCCAAAAATCAACTTTAATCAATAGGTAAAAACTCCTTTTTTTGCGCCGCGATTTGAAACTGTAAAAGCAGCACGATCGATGCAACAAAACGCGGATAAAGCTTTGTTTGCCACCCTAGATTGTGTGGCGTTGGCCTGAATCACGAGACGCAAGAGAGCAATTTCTGGCATTTCTGGCTTAAGGGGGATGCGAAAAGAATCGAAACTAAGTTACAAACAAGATCGAGCGCACATTGGAGCCTTAAATTTATAGTCTTTAGCCACCCTATAGGCCCGCGCCAAAATTCGAGTAGTCTGCATCCAGTTAAAATAAAAAAAAGCAGGACTCGCACAGGGACTATTTCATGAAACAATCACTGACTCCCCAAATCACGGCAGGTATCGGAATGGTCGTGGCCCTGCTAATTTTCAATGCGGCAACTTCCTACCGCAACACTGTCAAGTTAATCGAAAACGAACACTGGGTGAGCCACACTCACAAAGTTTTAACCGAACTCGAAGCTACGCTTTCCACGTTAAAAGATGCTGAAACCGGACAGCGCGGTTATTTGCTGACGGGAGAAGAACGGTATTTAGAACCGTATAACAGCGCGATCGCCCGGATCAACCAGCAAGTAGTCGGATTGCAGCAGCTAACGGCTGACAATAAGCGGCAGCAACAGCGCCTTCGCGATTTGAAAATTGCGATTGGCTCTAAATTAGCCGACCTTGAAAGAACCCTCAATGTGCGACGCAAACAAAACTTAGCAGCAGCCGTGCGGCAAATAAAAACGGGTAGGGGAAAGCAACTCATGGAGGACATTCGGCAGCAGATAGCCGCCATGACTGCCGAAGAAACTGAGCTATTGCAGCAGCGCGCCCGAGAATCTAAAAAAAGCGCTAATTTGACCATCCTGACTTTTACCGTTGCGAGTTTAGTAAATTTCCTGTTGATGGTGTTGGTTTACTATTTGGTGAAGCGCGATCGAACTTTGCGCGACAATGCCGAAATTAAGCAAAATCAACTTTTAGACCAGCTAGAGCACGATCGCCACTCCCTACAATTAAGCGAAGAACGTTTCCGCAGCGCCATTCTCAACGCACCGCTGCCCATTATGCTGCACGCTGAAAACGGAGAAGTTTTGCAAATTAACTGCGCTTGGACAGAACTCTCAGGCTACGAATACTCAGAAATTCCCACAATTGAAGATTGGACAGAAAAAGCTTACCACAGCCGCCAATCGCTAGTGCAAGCACATATCGATCGGCTGCACCAATTAAACGCCCGCATTTCTGAAGGCGAATATATGATTTCCACAGCCAGCGGCGAAACTCGAATTTGGGAGTTTTACTCCGCACCTTTAGGCCAGCTTTCCGACGGCAGAAGTCTAGTAATTAGTACCGCCCTTGACGTAACTGCGCGCAAACAAGCAGAAGCAGAAATTCGGATGCTCAACGCTACCTTAGAACGGCGAGTGGAACTCCGCACCAATCAACTTCAAGCAGCTAACGAAGAATTAGAATCTTTCGCCTATACCGTTGCTCACGATTTGCGTGCTCCTCTGCGGGGAATGCAGGGATTGGCTGAAGCTTTATTAGAAGATTACCGTCACATCCTCGACGAACTCGGTCAAGAATACGCCCAGCAAATTGTTAATTCTGGGCAACAACTAGAAGAATTAATCGAAGATTTGCTAGCTTACAGCCGCCTGAGCCGCACTGATTTATCGCTGCAAGTTTTAGATTTAGAATCAGTTGTTGCCGAGGCAATTGCTATGGTAAAAGCTGACGCTAAATCCAGACACGCTCAAATCAGTGTTCAATCGCCCTTGCCTGCGGTAATTGCCCACCGCGTTACTTTAGTTCAAGTAATCGCCAATCTGCTCACCAATGCTATAAAATTTGTGGAAGGCGCACCGCCCCAAGTGCTGATCTGGGGTGAGGAAATAGAGCTGCCTCAAGAGGGAGAGACAGACAGCGAAACAGGGGGACAATTGGAAAGGCAAACTGTGGGACAGTGGGAACATTCCCAGTTACTTATGGCCAGCCCTGTATTGCCAGTCCCCATAATCCGTCTGTGGGTAGAAGACAATGGTATCGGTATTGCTCAAGAACATCAAAAACGCATTTTTCGGGTTTTTGAACGGCTGCACGGTATCGAATCTTACCCCGGAACAGGTATAGGATTAGCTATTGTAAAAAAAGGAGTCGATCGCATGGGCGGTCAAGTTGGAGTGGAATCTCAAGTAGGACAAGGCAGTCGATTTTGGATACAACTGAGGAAGCATGAGCCAAACGCAGACGATTTTGCTGGTGGAAGATAACCCCGTTGATATTCTATTGATGCAGCGGGCATTTCGCAATGAGACTTTTGCTAATACTTCGCTGCAAATTGTCCGAGATGGAGATGCAGCGGTTTTTTATTTAAATGGGGACGGAGAGTACAGCGATCGCGATCGCTATCCTTTACCTGCGATAATTTTACTGGATTTGAAATTGCCCAGGCGCTCCGGTCACGAGGTTCTAATTTGGCTGAGGCAGCAGCCGGAACTAAAACGCTTGCCGGTGGTTATGCTTACTTCTTCTAGGCAAACACCTGATGTCAAGCGAGCTTACGATTTAGGGGTGAATTCTTATTTAGTTAAACCAGTCGGGTTTGCTTCTTTATTAGAAATGATGCAGAGTTTTAACGAGTATTGGCTCAACTATACCGAACTGCCGGAATCTAGAGAAGTTTCTGGTTTGTAGTGGTCGTTTTCCCCGGTTTTTCTTCCTCGTTTTCTCGTTACCCGGCTGTTTATCGTAACGAGTGAATTAAGTTTTTACTGAGGAAGCCCGTCATTTTTTATTTTAAAAGGGCAACAACATCCAACATTTTTATTAGGAGCGATCGCTCGGCACTCTAACTAACAGCCCAATTATAGATTGTTAAAGTGGTACACATTCTGGTAATTGACGACAACCCAACGGATCGGCTGCTTGTAAAACGCGAGTTAGAGCGGCAATTCTCGCAATTGCAAATAACAGAAATTCCCGACGATAAATTATTTGCGAAAGCACTGAATCGAGGCGGATTCCATCTGGTAATTACCGACTACCAACTACGCTGGACGAACGGTATAGATGTGCTTAAAACTATCAAATCCAGTTATCCAGAATGCCCGATTGTAATGTTTACGAATACAGGCAACGAAGAAATTGCTGTAGAGGCGATGAAATCCGGAGTGGACGACTACATTATCAAGTCGCCGAAGCATTACGTCCGCCTTTGCGTTGCGGTTCGCGGCGTACTCGATAGAGTGGCCGCCTGGAAACGAGTCGCCCGACTAGAAAATCAACTTAATTCTCTGCTAGAACGCTTAAATGTCGGAGTTTTTAGAGCGACTTCCGAGGGGAAGCTTTTGGAAAGCAATCAAGCTTTTTTGCGCTTGTTTGATGCCAGCAATTTAGCAGATGTCCAAGGGATTTATCTGCAGCAATTGTTTTTGCAACCGGTAGATTCAGGGGAGTCTCGGTGTCAAACTCTGGAAATTACATTTCCTTTGGCAGACGGTCGAGTAAAATGGATTCGGTTTACTCAATATCTCTACAGCGCAGAAGGTGAAAGTACGATCGACGGATTGGTGGAAGATATTACGGAACTCAAGCAAGCTGAACTTGCTTTGCGGGAATTTAATGAAACTTTGGAAGAGCGCGTGAGAGAGCGTACTGCTGAGTTACAAGAAGTTAACGCACAGCTCGAATCGTTTACCTATTCAGTTTCTCACGACTTGCGCGCTCCTCTGCGGGGAATTTCGTTTTTTGCTGAAACGTTGCTCCAAGATAGAACCAGCGAGTTGGATGCTACCGCCCAGGATTACTTGTATCGGATTAATGAAGCTGCAAGTCTGATGAATACTTTAATCGAAAATTTGCTAGAGTACAGCCGCCTCAGCAAAGCTAAGTTGCCGCTAAAAGCAGTCTCTCTGAATTTAATTGTGGCTGGCTCGATCGCGCAACTAGAGGCTGAAATTGCCCAAAAACAAGCTCGGATAACGGTTGTTGAACCGCTACCTACGGTGTTGGCCCATCCTCCTACGCTGCTGCAAGTCTTGGCTAACTTGCTCTCCAATGCTATTAAATTTGTGCAGCCTGGGATACAGCCGCAGGTGCGAGTTTATGCAGAAGCTGAGAAGCAATATATCTATCTTTGGGTAGAAGACAACGGCATTGGTATTGAAGAAAAATTTCAAGAGAGAATTTTTGGGTTGTTCGATCGCCTGCACGGTCAAGAAGTGTATCCGGGGACGGGAATTGGGCTGGCGATAGCGAACAAAGGAGTCGAGCGGATGGGGGGTGCGATCGGGGTGAAATCGACTTTGGGAATCGGTACCCGCTTCTGGGTAAAATTACGCAAGTGCCAGAGTTGAGGAAGCAAGTTCGGCAACGCGCAGTGAATCGGGATTTAAAAAAAGATGAGGTTCTACGCAAGAGGGTTTTAACAGCAATATTCTGCTGTAGCTCAAAAAATCTATCAACCCGCTGGTTCACACCCGAAGACAGAATAAACAATTAGTATAATGATAGTTAAGTAATCTCTTGCACCGTTCCCGGCTGAGCAGGCTTTCCGCTCTGTTTTACAACAACTTACTTAATTAATTTGCTTGTGGGCACGCCCCAAAAAAGCTGGTTGAGGATATTACAAGCTTGAAAATATAATAAAATACAAGCAAATACAATAAAATTATTGGCAAGTCTAATTAACCCACCAAGTACATATTCAAATTGTCGAGATTGCTTAATAACATATTGTTAGATTTAAGAATGTTTGCGCCCCTACAAAAACTAAAAGGCTAATGGTGTCTATTCTGTTAATCGACGACAACCCGAACGATCGCCTGATGATCGAGCGAGAACTGAGGAAAACTTTTCCCGATTTAGAAATTAAGTCCGTTATTGATATCCAAACTCTAGAATACATCCTGGCAGCCGGCGGTTTTGATATAGTAATTACCGACTACCAACTGCACTGGAGCGACGGATTAACTATTCTCCAAAAAGTTCACAGCCGCTACCCGAATTGTCCGGTAATTATGTGTACTGACAGCGGCAGCGAACAAGTGGCAGTCGAAGCTATGAAAGCGGGCTTAAGCGATTACGTGTTCAAAGGGCGGTACTTAAAGCGGCTGGCGGGGGCCGTGGGCGAAAGCTTGAAAAAACAGCAGTTGCGCGAGAACTACGCGAAAACGTCGGCGCAGTTGGCAATTTCGGAGGAAAGGCTGAGATTGGCGATCGAAGCCTCGAAAATGGGAATTTGGGATTGGAATGTATTAACTGGCGAGGTCGTTTGGTCGGAGGGACAGGAACTGTTATTCGGGTTGGAAAAAGGCAGTTTTCCGGGAACTTATGAAGCGTTTTTTGCCTGCATTCACCCGGATGACCAAGCCTCGATCGCCGACGCTGTTGCCTTTGCTTTAGAAAACAAAATAGAATACAAGTACGAATTTAGAGTCCTTTGGCCCGACGGCAGCTTGCACTGGATCGCGGCTAGGGGCAAGTTTTTTGATGATGATACGGGTAAATCGGTGCGGTCGAGCGGCCTGGTTTGGGATATTACGGAGCGCAAATTATCGGAAGCGAGGGTGCAAGAAAGCGAGGAAAATTTGCGCTTTGCCCTAGAAGCAGCTAACACGATCGCTTTTACCTGGGATGTGGCATCGGGGGAAGTCCGCCGTTCGTCCAATGCCGAAACACAGATGGGTTTGGGCCCAAACAGCACCTTTGGTACTTTTGAGCAAAAAAAGAATGCGGTGCATCCAGAAGACCGTGAAAGGTTTTTGGCTGATGTGGATGCCGCACTCACCGGGACGGGAGTTTACGAGTCGGAATACCGCAAAGTGCGACCCGACGGCTCAGTGATTTGGCTTCACGAGAAAGGGCGGGTGGTTTTTGACGCATCCGGCACACCCCTCCGGCTGTTCGGCGTGGCGATCGACATTACGGATCGCAAACAGTTAGAATACGACCGCTCGCGCGCGTTGGCCCGCGAGCAGTCGTATTTGCGCCGCCTGCAAAAGTTAACCTCCGCGTCAGTAGCTATTAACTCCACGCTGTCGGTGGCAGAAATACTTCAGTTAGCAGCAGATAGCGCCCGCCACATTCTCGAAGTCCACCAGGTAGCAGTCAACCTCGACCCTGCCGCCACCTGGGATGCGGGAATTAGCAAGTTTTCCATGTCAGAAAAATACGCCGCGTGGCAAGATTACTGCCAAGAGCCAGACGGTACGGGCATTTACCAGGAAGTTTGCCAGCACCAACAGGCGATGCGGATGACTCAAACCGAGTTAGAGGCTCACCCGGCATGGCGGAAGTTCGGCAAGGCTGCGGGGAAGCACCCGCCGATGCGGGGCTGGCTGGCTGTACCGCTGACTACTCGGGACGGCAGAAATCTGGGATTGATTCAGTTGTCGGACAAGTATGAGGGGGAGTTTGCCGAAGATGATGAAACTATTTTAATCCAGTTGGCTCAGGCGGTGTCGGGGGCGATCGACAATGCCCGACTTTACGAGGAATCTCAGCAGGCAAATCGCATGAAAGATGAGTTTTTGGCAACTCTTTCTCATGAGCTGCGATCGCCCTTAAACGCGATTTTGGGCTGGGCGCAACTGCTGCAGCAACGCAGTTTGAGTCCGGCTGCTACTGGGCGGGCTTTAGAAACGATCGAGCGAAATGCTAAATTGCAAACTCAATTGATTGATGATTTGCTGGATATTTCGCGAATTATTCGCGGCAAGTTGACTTTGAATCCTTGTGCGGTAAATTTGATTTCCCTGGTGGAAGGAGCGCTGAATACGGTGCGGTTGGCTGCCGATGCTAAGTCGATCTATTTGCGGTTTGCAATTGGAGATTTGGGTTTAGAGACTGCTGAATTTTCCAAGCTTGGGAAGGTTTCTGGCAATCCTGAATCTGAGTTAAATCCGAGATTTTGGGTATCAGGAGACCCTGGCCGCTTGCAGCAAGTAATTTGGAATTTGCTGACGAATGCGATTAAGTTTACGCCGCGCGGGGGGCGAGTTGAAATCCGGCTTTCGAGAGTTGATTCGGAGGTTGAGCTGGCTGTTACCGACACGGGAATTGGGGTTGCACCGAATTTTTTGCCTTACGTGTTTGACTCTTTCCGCCAAGCGGATGCTACGATTACTCGCAATTATAGCGGTTTGGGGCTGGGTCTGGCGATCGTGCGGCAGTTGGTGGAACTCCACGGCGGCACGGTTTGGGCCCAGAGTCCGGGACTGAATATGGGCTCGACTTTTACTTTCCGTCTCCCTGCGATGCAGGTAAATTCGATCCCAGAGGAGGAAGGGCAGGTTTGGGCTGGCGCTGGTAATTTACTGGGAGTTAAGATTTTGCTGGTTGATGACGAGGTTGATTCGCGGGAATTTATGAGGTTTGTCTTGGCAGATTCCGGGGCCGCTGTCATGGTTGCATCGTCTGCTGCTGAGGCGTTTGAGGTGGCTTCGCAGTTTAGCCCGGATGTTGTGGTCAGCGATATCGGAATGCCGGAGGAAGACGGCTATTCGCTGGTAAGAAGGCTGCGTTCTTTGAACACACAGACAGGGAAATTTTGGGCGATCGCTCTGACGGCTTATGCTAGGGATGAAGACCGCGATCGTGCTTTTGCTGCGGGTTTTGACCGACATCTTTCTAAACCTGTGCAACCCGAGGTCTTGGTAGAGACTATAGTCGAGTTGAGGCAGCAAGGGCTAACAACTTAAAAAATTCTCTTAATAATTGGGAATTGGTAATTGGAAATTGGGAATTAGGAATTGTGTTTTTAGTGACCACTTTAATCCTCGTCAAACTCGCTCTTACTTGCATTCCTGACTACAAATGTATAATGCTAATTTTACCGGATACAACCTGATTAACGCGACTGGATATCGACGGAATGGCTCAACTGAAAAATATAAAAAATTTGTATTTTTCAAACTATTCAACTTCTTCTTGTGGGACCTTGCTTCTAGCCCGCCTAAAATATGCAATTTCTATGCCGATTAGGTGAGGGGTTTGTGTTAATATGCTAAAATATCCAACAACCACGCGGTAATTAGGTGGACAAACTTCAGACAGATATAGAGGCAATTTACTCTCAAATAGAGGAATTGCGCCTGGAACGCCAGCAGCTTACTATTGCGGATGCTGTCCCAGCCGGTGATTCGCCCCAAGCGATCGCCGATGCTTATCGGCGTCACGCGAGGGAAACAGCACAAGTGTCTGCAGAAGTCAAGGGTATAGATGACGCGATCGCGGCTCTGTCTGCTCAACTGGCTCAGAAACAGCAGCAGTCGGTAAAGTTGCAAAGAATCACTCCGATGGAGCAGCAAGTTGAAGAAGGAAGATTGCTAGCTCAGGGACACGCGGAACGCATTAATGAACTGGCGGCGGAACTGGCGGCGGAAGTGAAGGGACTCAAAGCTATCGCCGACCAAATTAGCCCCAGCTACTGGCAGGTTTATTACAAGCCTTTTATTACTGGTTTTAAGAGTATATCTGTTCCCTACGTGCGATCGGACGGGGATGTTTGGACTATTGTCAATCGAGTAGTTTAGAGAGGCTGCGGGAGCAGAAATAATAAGCGCTCAAGACAATTTTTTTCCTGTCCCTATTCCTCAACCTCAACCTCGCAGCAATTGTTTAATAGTGCCGACCAATTCCTGAGGGTGAAATGGCTTGGCGATGTAAGCGTCGGCTCCTTGTTTCATCCCCCAATAGCGATCAAACTCTTCGCTTTTGCTCGAACACATTACCACCGGCAAATTTTGGGTTTTAGGGTCGCTTTTGAGCCGGCGACAGACTTCGTAGCCGTTCATCCGGGGCATCACGATATCCAGAACGACTAAATCTGGGCGGTTAGCCTTGATTTGCTCTAGAGCTTCTACGCCATCACTCGCTACCGTGACGTTGAGTCCTCTACCTTTGAGCAAGTCGGCGATCATCTCCCGCAGAGTGACGCTATCATCAACAACCATAACTGTACTCATAGAATAATCCCTACCAAGTTTCTGGGTTGAAACGTTCACATTAACGTTTACACTAACGTTCACCTTCAAAAGTGTCTTTTCCTGATTGAGATTGCGCTCTGCTAGATGTAGTTTACCCACTTTTGCTGATTTCTCAATCATTTTCTGAGTAATTACCGCAAAATTTAAAGATCCGCGCAATCTCGGTTGACACACAAGGCTACGTCCGTTAGTCTATCATTTTCTTTCTCAAATGGTACTATTATCACAAAATAAGGGTATAGCTTGGTTGTGCGTTTCCGGTTGAGGACGGCGGCGCTCGGCCGCCTGCATCAACATTTGTCTACTTAGGATTTTTCGTACCTAAAGCCGATAGTTTTTGGTCGTAGAGCGTCTCTAAAACGACGGGGCGCTGGCGGTAGCTCTGACCGGTGTTTTTGCAGCCGTTAGCTACGATTCCCAAGACGGAAGCTCCAGAAATTTTTAATTCTTCTAAAACTTTGCGAACTTGCGATCGGTCTGTTTGCCCAATTTGGACGACCATAATCGTAGCGTCTGTGTGAGCTGCGATCAAGTGGGTGTCTGCCAAGCCAGCTAGTGGCGGGGTGTCATAAATTACTAAATCAAAAAATGCTTGAAATTGCTCCATCAGATACTGCATTTTTTTGGAAGAAAGAAGCTTGATCGGATCGGGGGCAATTTGGCCGGCGGTGAGTACGAACAAATTTTCTTGGTTCGGGGCTCGTTGAATCGCGTCGTTGAGGCTGAGATCCGTGGAGATGGCATCGCCCAGGCCACGCACGTTTGGCAGTCCTAATTTAGCGTGCAGTTGCGGGCAGCGCAAATCTGCATCTACTAACAATACTCTCTGTCCGACTGCTGCTGCTGTGGCTGCCAGGTGCAAAGCTACTGTAGATTTGCCGTCTCCGGCTACGGCAGAGCCGACTAAGAGCGATCGAATCGCCGTGCCTGCACTGAGCAAGTGAATGTTCGTGTAGAGCGATCGAAATGCTTCTAAAAATTGATAGTCCAAGTCGCTCAAAATACTTGGTTCTCCAATCTCCTGACCAGTATGTCTAGCTTGACCCGGTTCGACTACTTCCACTTTCGAGTTCGATCGAGCCGATGTTAGTTTTCTCTGTCTGGCGGGCCGTCTGCGCTTGACTTTCTTGGTAAACGGAATTACCCCGAGTATTGGCAATCTTGTGGCCATTCTCAGTGATTCTGGAGTGTGGAACACAGTATTTAGTACCTCTACGAGCAAGCCGACTGCTATGCCCAGCAGACTGCTTAAAATTACTGCCAGCACTAACTGTTTTTTGGTTTGTTTGACGGTAGCTGTTATAGGGTTGCCGAATTTGTCTAGCGGAATTTCCGGAGGATTTATCAGCACCCAGGGTATTTGCTGCTGAGCCGCATCAATCCGCAAGGCTTCTCGTTTTGCCAAGAAGTCCGACAAACTCTTAGTCACTACTTGGAGTTCTTGCTGTAAATTGTCGTATTGTCGGGTTGTAACGGAAAAGTTTCTAATTTTTTGGTTGAGAGCATTTTGCAAAGCGGTCATTTCGCGATCGCGCGCTTCAACTTCTTTGATTTGGCTCTCTAAATTTCCCATCACCACTTCTCTGGCTTGTTGAGTAGCGGTTAAAATCAGTTCTTCCCGACTTTTTCGCAGCGCTAAAACTGGCAAACTGTCTTCTCTGTACTGAGCTAATTTTAATGACAATTCCGAGTCTATTCTCTGAATTTGACCTAATAGTCCGGCGTAACCTTGTCCTTGGGTCATCAGCAGCCCCTGGGGATTATTTTCGTTGAGTAGTTTTTCATAGCTTTGGTAGAGGTTTCGCATCCCTTTTAGCTGAACTCTGATTTCTACTTGCTTGCCTCGAATGCTTTGAACTTGTTCAGACAGAGATTTTCCTTCTAGCTGCGGTTCAAATAAGTTGCTCTGCTGCCGCAGTTTTTGGACTTGCAGTTGGAGAACTTCCACTCTTTCTCGGAGCTTTGGCATCTCTGTATCTATAAATTTAATACCTTGATTAATTCCCATCAGCCGTTGCTGCAAGCTGTACTCTAGATAAGCTTTAGAAATTTTATCCAAGACGCCGTAAATTTTTTTTTGGTTTGAATCTTTGTAGCGAACTTGTAAAATTTTTGTGCCTTGCTGTTTGCCATCTTTCGTGTAGGTGATGCGGTTGATCGACATTTTTGAGATCAGTTCGCTATAAGTCATTTTGGGATACCAAGCCCGCAATTCCTCAATCACTGGCTGCATCATTTTGGGGCTTCGCAAAATCCTAATTTGGGTTTCGTAGTCTAGTAGGCTAATTCCTTCTATATTAATTTTGGCGAAGTCGGCAGCTTGGGTGTTGTTTAATAGTTTGGATTGCAAACCTTCAGCCGTGGCTGGTTCTACTAACAGGGAAAAGGAGCCTTCATACTCGACCGTTATGCTTTTAGAAGTGGCGACGATCGCTGTTCCTGCGAGGGCGCTCAAAGCTATGGTGGCTGCTGCCATGACCAGGAATCGACGGCGCACTACGCCGAACAGCCAGGACAAGTCTAGCTTTTCTTCTTCTCTCTCCTCTACGAAGTTATCTCTGTAGTTCTGAGTAGATAAATCCGGCAGTTTGCCATTCGATTTGGGTGTGAAGGGTTGGTAATCTTGTCTGCTATCCATATTCAGCCTGGGTATTTTTGAGGTTGATATTTTTGAGGTTGATATTTTTGAAGCGGCCCAGTCGCGGCTGGGTAATCTTATTGTTTAGTTTATTCTAGCCTTTGCCAGGAATTACCCACCTCACCCGCCGCCTTCTTACCTAAATAAAAATCGGAGAACGTTTATAAAATTTAACACTCCCGTAGCTGGCCCGACAGGTCCGATTACAGCGTTCATGCGATCGACAAAATTGACGAGCCCCCTGCGAGATACGATAATCATGTCGTTGTTGCGAAGTTGAGGATTGGTTTCTTCGTTAATTCCTTGACTTAAATCGACTTGGATCGTCCGTTTAGTAGCTGTACCGTCGTTATTCAGGCGGACTAGCTCAACTTTATCTCTTCTAGCTCTGGTATTCTCGTACCCAAAAAATCCTCTGGAAACTAAAGCTTGATTCAGCGTGGCATTAGCTGGGAGTCTCAAGGGATCGAGGGATGTTCTGAGTTCTCCTACTACAAAAACGTTAATGCCAGTGGGAGCAAAGTTAGTGCTAGCGAGCACGCCAGCTTCTGCGGGGTTGACGATCGTAGCTTTGGGCACGATGATCGTGTCTCCCTCCTGGAGGATGGTATCTTGGGCGCCGTCGCCGGACTCTAGGAACTGCCACAGGTTGACTGGGATAATTTGTTCGCCTCTTCTGGTGACGCGCCGCACTTGGATTTGCCGGATGTCGGCATCCGAGGTGATGCCGCCGGCTAGCTGAATAGCCCGGATGACGGTAGGGAAACCTTCGCGGCTGAGGTCGTTTGTGGTGTTGCCGCCTATGACGACGTAAGCCCCGGGGCGGGTGACTTGACCGACGATGGAGATCGATCGAGGTTTTTCTGGGGGTGGCGAAAAGTTGGCCGTCGCAAATTGACGAGCTTCTGCTTGGTTGAAGTTGGCAACTGTGGGAATCACGATTGTGTCTCTGTCTTGCAAAATGATGTCTTGAGAGATGTCTCCTTCTTGCAAGAATTTCCACAGGTTGACGTTGAGCACTTGATCGGGGCCGTCTCGTTGGGGACGGCGGACGCGGATGTTGCGGATGTCGGCGACACCCGTGACGCCTTCTGCGAGTCTGATCGCTTGGGTGACGGTGGGGTACTGGACACTCGGCGCGGCTCCCGGCCCGGGAGTTAGGGTAATGGTGAAGTTTCCGGGCCTGGTGACTTCTCCGATGACGCCGACGTTGAGGGGGCGGGCGGCGACGAGGCTGACTGTGACTATGGGGTCTTTGAGGACGCGGCGGTAGGCGTTACGGATGATGTTGGTGGCTTCTACTAAGGTGCGGCCGCGGATGGAGACCAAGCCGATCAGGGGCAGGTTGACTGAACCGTCGGAAAGGACTTCGTAGCCACGGCTAAGTTCGGGTACTTCGAGTATTTCTACTTGGATGCGATCGCCCCCGCCGAGTTTGTAGCTTTCGGGCGATCGCCTAACGGGCGCAACGTTCTGGGCTTGGTCTGTGCCTAGGGGGATGGGAAGCTGTGCCGGGGTGCTTCTGGCGTCAGCGATGACAGTGGAAGCAAACAAGACAACACCCACAACCGACGGGGCTATCTGTCTTGGAAAATGGGTGTTAACCATACACCACCTAATTTTATTGACTATGATTTATATAAGTGTAGCCTTTTTAGTGCTGGGCAAAAAGCTCATTATTTTAAGCTATCGCCGAAAAAAGGATGCTGTATTTTTGCTTTATCCCTAATTTCTGTGTTAGCGTGGTTGCGGGTTGACGGCTATATTTTATATCTATATAATTTGAGCTTGTTTGTGGTAAAGGAAAGCAATTATGACTCAACCAGTGTCTAAAGCGGCTATGCTGAAAGAGCTGATTTTAGGTAATTCTTTATTTATATGGATGCTAATTGCTATAGTCGCGATCGCGACTTTGCTATTATTTCAATTTGCCACCAGGAAAAAAATAGGTTTGGCTTTAGAAAAAACCTTTGCTTATTTTTATATTTTCATTTCTCCCTCTCTGACACAACCTCCTTTTAATTACTTGCATCTTACTAATTTGCAAGATACATCGGGCAGTATTTTAAGTATGCTACCTTATTTTTTTTACCCGTGGATAGTATTAATTTTATTTTCTAGAATCAAAGCTTTTGGTACCAAGTTTATAGATTTTTTTGCCAAAGTATTGAGCATGAACCCTTTCTTTTTACTTTATATATTACTGCCATCACTGTCTACATTATGGTCTATAGTTCCTGACGTAACGCTAAGAGCCGGCCTAGCTTTTTCAGCATTTACTGCTTTCGGATTTTACTTAGCCGCGCAATATAAATGGCATGATTTATCTCGTTTTTGGCGGTGGGGATACACGGCACTGGGTTTGGCAAGTTTTATAATGAAACCACCGGGAGCAGGCGACTTTGTAGGCCTGACGCTATCTAAAAATTCCCTCGGGCTAGTCCTAGCTTTATGTACGGCATTTTGGTATTTGCATTATTCTCAAGGAGCTAAAACTCACAAAGAACGCTGGATTTCTTTGGGAATGATGTTTTTTTCTTTTTACCTGGTGAGAGCTAATAAGTCGGGAGGGGCTCTAGTTGTTACTATCATATTAATATTGGCAGTGTCCTTGCTAAAAATTCTAAAAAAGTTAAGTTTTCAATGGGCATTTACTACGATTATATGTTTCCTGGTGGTCAGCATAATTATGACAGTTTTTGTAGTAGACAACCTAGAGGAGATTATTGTAGGTGGGTTAGGCAAAGACTTGACTCTAACTGGGCGGACAGAATTCTGGCCGCAGTTAATTGCTGCGGTCAATCAGCGCCCCTGGTTTGGCTACGGATACGATGGATTTTTTCAACAAGATAAGTTAGGCGCCGCTACTCCTGCTTATTTTATTTATACTCCTAATGGATTTCAACCTAAAAATCCTCACAATGGCGCGATCGGAATATTGTTAGCCTTCGGTTGGCCGGGATTAATCTTAATGATGATTTCCCTGCTTCTTAATTTGGCTTACGCAGTCCGGTATTTGAGTCGTAGTAACCTGGAAGACGCGGGAATGCCTATTTGTTTTCTGGTGTCTATTATTATGAGCAACATTACAGAAGCTCAGATCGTGGGAATCGCAAATGCTTGGCTGAGTTATGTAATGTTGACAGTTAGACTTGCCATAGACAATGCTAGTAACACTTCCAACACTAGCAGCAGCAACCCTCAAAGGCCTTCTGTAGCTCGCACTGTCGACTGAAGTAAAGTTCCTTGGGCGGATCGAAGATGTGCCAAGCTGTGCGATAATATCATCTGACGAGTCTGATTTTGCTCGATAGCCAAGCGTTCCACAACCGCCTTTATATTTTCTAAACAGTGAAAATCGGCGTTGCTGGATTGAGGTATGATAGAGAGTGATCGAGAGTAACAAAAAACATCAACCGAGAATTAAAATCAATGGAATGTCCTGAATGTAAGCTGAAGGGGTGACATGAAAGCTAAGACGTAGACCAGAAGGGGTGACAACCCGCCCAAAACCCTGACTGGGTAAAGATTCAGCCGAGTTATGGTAACAAAAGATAGGCAGCAAAATGGTTACACACTTGCCTATCCCAAAAATAAATGTTACCAACATTTTACCTTGCCTCACTTGCAAAAACAACTGACGCACTTGCAAAATCGGGATGCTCCCCCTTTAGACCTTGTAAATCTTCATGTAAATGGTAAGCAGCCCTCGCCGCTCTACCACTAATATCCGATGTATAGCCTTTCTCAAAAAGATGAGGTACAATAACAGCAGTGTGTAAACCAGTTAAAAATATTTGACGATGTAACTTGCCCCAACGCAAACTCTATGGCTTTTCCTAATTCTTGATAATTAGTAGTATTGATAGAACGGAGAATAATTTTAAGTTTTGACCACAGATTTTCAATTGGTGAAAAATCTGGTGAATAAGGTGATAAGTATATTAATTTGGCCCCTTTTTTTTCGATCGCTTTTTTCACTTCTTCTCCCAGGTGAATGGGACAATTATCCATCACTACACAAGCACCTTTCCATAATTTTGGCACAAGTTTTCTGATAATAAAAGCTTC
>JACJNV010000181.1 GCA_014695175.1 Microcoleus sp. FACHB-DQ6
CTTGGCAACTCAATTCAACGGCTCTTCTCGTACTGTGGAAGAACCGACAATATTTAATGACGAGGGTTCTTCGTGGTCACCGCCGAGGAGCAAAATCAATCAAGATGTACGATCGAACCAAAGCCGCATTGGTAGAACTTCCTTCACCCAATCCGGGAACACGGGGATGCAGCCGAGAGTTTCCCGAACTCTGGCTGAGTCCGGCAGAACTTTCGGAACCGTTGGACCTTCTAGCGGCAATTTAGCAGCGTCAAAGGTATCGAAAGTTGCTCCTAAGTGGGACACCAACAGCGTGCGAGCGGCATATTTTAAAGGCAAGCGCGATTTTGCTGACTGCGAACTGTCGGGTTTGCAACTGCAAAAAGCCCAGTTAGCGGGGGGGAATTTTTATCAGGCTAGGTTGGTGAAGACAAATTTGCAAGCAGCGGATTTGTCGGGGGCAAATTTGGGTCACGCGAGGTTAATTCAGGCGAATTTGCGAGATGCTAATTTGACTGAGGCTTATTGCAGCACTGCCAATTTTGAAGGCGCGGATTTCCGAGGTGCTGACTTGACGGGGGCTTATTTGACTAAGGCGAATTTGCGGGGAGCAAATTTGTGCGGGGCGAATCTTACCAACGCTACAGTTTCTGAGGAACAACTGGCAATGGCAAAGACCAATTGGCTTACTGTTAAGCCGGATGGCAAACGGAGTTTTGGATTTTAAGAAGTCAGTAGTCATTGGTCAGTAGTCATTGGTCATTGGTCAGTAGCCATTAGTCAGTAGTCATTAGTTAGTGGGTAGCTGCTACGAATAACAACAGTCAACAGTCAACAGTCAACAGTCAACAGTCAACAGTCAACAGTCAACAGTCAACAGTCAACTCCCCACTCCCCCAGTCAGGTGAGTCGTCAGGAGGAAGTTCGATCGCCCCAATGCCGCCTAAATTAAAAACTAGGAATGGAGGATTCGATCGCACTCAACATGAAACTGCTCAACCCCCGCACTCGAATGCTTCTGTACACCGGCATCCTGGCCCTTGCCTACTTTGTTACCGGAAAACTCGCAGTGTCGATGCTGGGACTGGTGAAAGCCGAACCCTCCCCCGTGTGGCCGCCCGCCGGTATTGCTCTAGCGGCACTGCTACTGCAAGGACGACGGATGTGGCCGGGAATTGTCCTCGGTTCCGTGCTGTTGAACTCTACCGGCGGTATACCGTCGGCTGTCATTGTCACATCGGCCTTTAGCGTCACCCTGCAAGCGCTGGCTGGAGAGGCTTTGCTGAGGGAGAGCGGATTTTCTACCAAACTCGATCGATTGCGAGATGTTCTGGCTTTAGTAGCGGGCGCTGTCATCGGGTCTACTTTGGTCGGCTCTATCCTCGGCAACTTGGGAACGTGCATTTTTGGTTGGGCTCAGTGGAGCAATTTCTCTCGCAACTGGTGGACTACGTGGCTCGGAGACGGCATGGGAATTTTGCTCGTGACGCCAGTGCTGCTGACTTTGAACCACGCCGTTAATAGTTTTAAATTTCCCTTAAAAACCCCCATTGTTTCAACTTTTATCGCACTTTTTAAAAGACAAAATAATCAATCATCAATTACTAATTTACCACTAACAATTGCTAATCGCAGACACAAATTATCTGCAAAGGAAAACCGTTATAATCTTATATTTTTAATTGTTAATTATTCAGAAATAGCGCTCTGGCTGACTCTCTTGCTGAGCGTGAGCTGGCTGTTTTTTTGCTCGAAAACACAGGCGGCGATTGCTCAGTATCCGCTGGAGTATCTGCCTTTTCCTCTGATAGTTTGGGCAGCCCTGCGGTTTCAACCGCCGGGAGCGATTTTTGCTTATTCGATCGTGTCTTGGATCGCGATTTGGGGAGCTGTGCAGGGAGGCGGCCCCTTTTTGGCCAAAAGCGATAATCTCAAACAGGCGGTTTTATTTTTACAAGCTTTTACCGGTACGATCGCCCTGGTGGCTCTGATGTTGGCCGCCGCCGTAGCAGAACGCCAGCAAGCGCTGGTGGAGGTACGCCGCACGGCCGCCATGCTGCGCGATCGCGAAGCTAGTTTAGCCAACGCTCAGCGCATCGCTCAGTTGGGCAATTGGGATTTACATTGCACCGCCATCGAGCCGACTGACAACTGCGAAGAATCCGCAGAACACCTTACACCCAATATCGAATTGCGGTGGTCAAACGAACTTTACCGCCTCTTGGGTTTTGCTCCGCGAACTGTCAAACCGACACCAGAAGTTTTTTTGCAGGCGGTACATCCAGAAGACCGAGAATTGGTGGCGCGATCGCAGCGCCAAGCTATGTTTGAGCGCAAACCTTATTGCATTAACTACCGGATTGTGCTGGCAGATGGCTCCGAACGCACTGTCTGCGAACAGTCGGCAATTGAGTCAGGGGCGATCGCCGCCACAGTCCAAGACGTTACCGAACGCCACCGCGCGGAAACCGCTTTGCGGGCGTCCTCCGATCGCGATCGCTTGCTCTCAGAAATCGCCCTGCGAATTCGCAACTCCCTCGACCTAGAAGAAATTCTCAACACTACTGTTGCCGAAGTCCGGCAATTTTTCAAGGCAGACCGCGCTTTCATCGGTATTGTGGACGCGGACGGGGTAAATCTTCCTAGCCCGGTGTACGGTAAGGTTGTGGCCGAGTCTGTGGGTGCCCAATGCCGTTCTCTTTTGGGGTGGGTACTTGCTGACGAGAATCACCTCGAAAGCCAGAAAACTTTTTATGCTAACAACCGCGTCCGAGCTATCTCCGATACTGCTAGCGTTCAACTGAGCGTTCCAATTGCCCAATTGTACAGCGACTATCAAATTCGCGCGACGTTAAATGTGCCGATCGTCCTGGGGGATGAATTGTTCGGGATCTTGGCCGTCAACCAGTGCTCCGGGCCCCGCCAGTGGCAGGAATTTGAAATTGATTTGTTGGAAAAACTTGCTACCCAAGTGGCGATCGCTCTCCAGCAAGCCCAACTTTTGCAGCAGGTAAAAGCTCTCAATGCCAACTTGGAATCTCAAGTGGAGGAACGCACCCGCCAACTACAGCAAAAAATGCACGAACTGCAAGAAAGCAACCGCCTCAAAGACCTATTTTTGCACGCAGTTTCTCACAATCTCCGCACTCCAGTTATGGGAATGTTAATACTGCTGAAAAATTTGCTCAACAAATCGGCTTCTGATTCTCTACAAGATGTTCCGGTTTCTCGATCGGTTTTGGAGCGGATCGTTCAGGCCAGCGAACACCAGTTGACTATGGTTAATTCCCTGCTCGACGCTCACGCTAGCGAGGTGAAAGGTATTGTTATCAATACTGTACCGCTGCATTTGCCGTCTTTAGCTTCAGCCATTGTTGCGGATTTAGAACCGATCCTGACCAAAAATCAAGCAACTTTGACTCAGGATATTCCGGCGGATTTGCCACAAGTCAATGCCGATCGCCAACACTTGCAGCGGGTGCTAGAAAATCTCTTGACTAATGCTATTAAACACAATCCTCCGGGAGTCAATATAACTTTTAAAGCCGAGGTAATTGAAGTTGAAACAGTGCTAAGTTATGAAGAAAATTTACAGCCTTTAACATCGCCCAATAATCCGCTTGCCCGCTGTATCGCTAACCGGATATCTGCTGCGGGCGATCGTCCTAGGCTAGGCGAGACCACCCAGAAAAATCAGGAAACCCTGGCCAAATTTAACCTCGACGGCAGTGGCAAAATGCCTCGCTATCAGGGGCAAATTGCCAATATCGGCAGCAAATTGCCCGGAGTCACCGTAAAAATGGTTCGCTGTACTGTAACAGATAATGGAGTGGGAATCAGCGCCAAACAGCGGGAATCTCTATTTGAACTTTACGTTCACGACCCTAATAGCCGACAATTAACAGGGCTGGGTTTGGGCTTGTACCTCTCCAAGCAAATTATCAAAGCTCACGGCGGCGAAATCGGTGTCGAAAGCACTCCCGGAGGTGGCTCGACTTTCTGGTTTTCGCTACCTGCTGTCAACTCGGACGATCGCTCTTTGCCAGTCTAAAATCTAAAATCTAAAATGGTATGAGCTATTTGGCCAACGCAAAATCAGTTCAGGGGTTAACGGTTTATGAGGTGTGGCGCGATCGCTTCCTCCGAGAGCGGCTGCGCCCTGCTGTGGGAATTGCCATCTTTTTTGCCTTCACAATAACTGTCTATTTTCTTGGCGAAAGATTCTTCGCTCGCGAGGAGTTTAAAAGTGTTTATTTGTACACGAGCGCTGCTGTAGAATTGGGTTTGTTGACCTGTTTTGTGTTGCAACAAACATCCTTCGGACAGCGCTATCCCGGTTTGCTATTTTTGGGTTTTTCGTGGTCGCTGACGGTGATTGTACAGCTTGGGTTAGCTGTCGCACAAGCCGGGGAATTACCAATTTTTACCTGGAGTTTAGCGTTTTTGATCCAAGCTACGCTGATGCCCGTCCGCTGGCGCCTCCACCTGATTTCTCAACTCGGCGTTTTGTGTTGCCACGTTGGGATAAATTTGGTTTTAAATCTAAGTTTTGCTAAGTATACTCCTTTTAAGTTGACCGGGTTTTACTTATATTTGTTTTGGTTTTGTTTGATTTGCGATTTGTCGGTTTATTGGTACGAATGTCTGCAACGGAAAGAGTTTAGTACGAGGCGTGAGTTGGAATCTGCTTACCAGCAGTTGGAGGTGGCAGAAGCGAAGTACCGCAGCATTTTTGAGAATGCCGGCGAGGGAATTTTTCAAAGCACTCCCGACGGCCGCTACATTACTGCAAATCCAGCTTTGGCGCGGATTTACGGCTGCGATTCCCCGGAAGAAGTGACGGCAAAGTTTACTGATATCGAGCGGCAGTTGTACGTCGATCCGGCTCGCAGAAAGGAGTTTTTGCGAGCGATCGAGAAAAGCGGCACAGTATCGGATTTTGAATCTAAAATTTACCGCTCAGACGGCAGTATTGTCTGGATTTCTGAGAAGGCGCGGGCGGTACGGGACAGCAGCGGCGCCGTGCTTTATTATGAGGGTTTAATTGAGGATATCACGCAGCGAAAACAGGCACAAGAATCGCTGCGGCTGTTTATCCACGCTCTTTCTCACGACTTGCGAAACCCGGTGGCGGGAATGTTAATGGTGCTGAAAAATTGGCAGACGAAACCTGGGGATTCGATCGCAATTCCCCGTTATGTTTTGGAGCGGATGATTCAAGGTAGCGAGCAGCAATTGCGCTTGATAAATTCGCTGTTGGAAGTTCACGCCGGGGAATTGCGCGGTTTGGTTTTGCACTGCGAATCGGTTGATTTGAGGGCGGTAGTTGAAGCTGCTGCGACAGATTTGGAGCCTTTAATGAATGAGGGTAAAGCTACTTTTAAAAATTTGGTGCCGGATAATTTGCCAGCCGTGAATGCTGACAAAACTCAGTTGTGGCGTGTATTCTCTAATTTAATTGCTAATGCTTTGAAACACAATCTGCCGGGACTAAATTTAACAGTTTCGGCTCAAGTAATCAAGGCGGGAAAATTAATTATAAATCAAAGCACAGCAAAACAAGACATCCACAAATTACCGATTACCAATCCACAATCCCCCATTACCAATCCCCAATCCCCAATCCCCAATTCCCCAAGTAGCATGATTTACTGTACCGTTGAAGATGACGGGGTGGGAATATTGCCGGAACAGTGCGAACATCTTTTTGACCTTTACGTTAGGGGCGATCGATCCCGACACTCCGTCGGTTTGGGTTTGGGTCTATATCTTTGTCGGCAAATTATTGGTGCTCACGGCGGCCAAATTGGGGTAATTAGCACTCCCGGTGCTGGGGCAAGTTTTTGGTTTACTTTGCCGCTGGCTGAGAATTTTCGGTAATTTTTTTGTATTTTTAATTACATTTAATCTAGCCATCGTCCCAGATATTTAGAACGTTATTAATTGCTGAAACCCTTGCGAAATATGCTTCTTCCTTCTGCCTGCGGCTATACTTTTGTTGTGCCGTCGCAGGTGCTTTTTGAGTGGTTCAAGCCAAATCTGTCGATCGGACTATTTCGATCGGACTATTGATATTAATTTAAAACCGTGGTATAATTACCCAAATCTTTTTAAAGGAAAAATAAATTTCGGCTCTTCACATTTTATTTAGAAACCTCATTTAATCTAGAAAATCTCTAAAACTAGATAAAAAATATGCAATTTATGTTTATCGAGCAAAGCTCAGAAAATACAGCTAAAGACGATGCAGCTAAGTACGACTCAGCTAAATATAACGAGCGGTCGTTCTCAACTTTAATGCGGGCGCTCCGTCTTTCCCAAGGTTACTTTTCTTTCGTTTTAGTCAACTGCAACTCGCTAACTTTGCGGCAGCAAATAGTCGATCGGCTGCAAGTAAATTGTCCCGTGAAACCGCAGCAACTGTTTTTGTCCGAATCGGCGACAACTCTCTACACGACAATCGCAGCAGAAATAGACGGCGAAAAGCCTCCAGCTTTAATGCTCCTCGGTTTGGAATCAGTGGAGGCGATCGATAGATTGCTCGTTTCTACCAACCTACTATGCAGCGAATTCAGCAAAGCATTTTCGTTTCCCCTCGTCTTTTGGGTGACTGATGATCTCCTGAGAAAAATCATTCGCACCGCCCCGGATTTATACAATCGGATGACGACAATTAGATTCATCAGTAATTAGTAATCAGCCCATCGATTTGAGATTTGAGATTTGAGATTTGAGATTTTTAACAGTCAACAGTCAACAGTCAACAGTCAACAGTCATCAGTCCTTAGTCAAGTGTTAAATTCCGCTTCCCAAATCAGGACTAATTCTCGCGCCGCCGCCGTTTCCTCAGCAGGAAAACCTGCCAAAAAGCCTTTATCTGCCGCCACGTCATAAGGCCCTTCCTTGAACTCCAAAATCACAGTATCCGGTGCCAAAGCTACTAACGTGTGAATAGTACCCTCTGGAAGTTCGACAGCGCGAGTCGGGCCGGCAGCGCTGACTCGCAAGGAGCGCAGGATTTGACCGTTTTCGTTCAAAATAACAATACCGACTTCTCCTTGAATCACGGCAAAAAACTCAAAACCGTTAATTGCAGGCGGGCGCAGGTGTTGGTGAGGGCGGACGTAAGTGCCCGGTTGCAACACGTTGACAAACCGCTGCACTTTTTCAGACAAATCGTCGTGGAAATTGTAGTTTTGTCGCTGTCGGGGACTGCGGCGGGAGGAAGCGGCAACTTCGTCTAGCAATTCTTGCGTCAGCAATTTGATCGGAGGGGACTGCACAACAGATATCCTGTATTTAATAGTTTTTGAACAAATGGGCTAGTCTGGGATCATCGTTATCAGCATCTCTTGACACATGGAAATCGCAACTCAGGTGCGTATCACTAAGGCAATGCGTTTGTCAAGTATCTTTAGAAAAAGTATTAGCCCGATCGCCCTTTCGACTATTCTAGTCTGCGCCAGTAGCGTTTCTGCCTCTGAACCGAGGCCGGCACTGTTAATTCAGCAGGAATTCCCACAGCAGCAAGTTAAAGAAGAAATTCGCGATCGAGTTCAAGAAGAAGTTGACATTGCTTTCGGGCGCACGGCGGTACTCCTGAACGGGCTGATAATTGCCCTAACTTTGTTTCCGACAGCAGCCGGAGTCGGGGTTTGGTTTCTGTTGAGCAAATTGTCCAAGCAGACAACAATTGCCCGCCAAGAAATTGAAAGTCTCCATTACGATACAATCTCTCAATTAAAACTATTAATTTCGGACGCTGAAACTATTTTAGGCGAAATTCAACAGCAAAGTCATCCGGCAGAGGCAGAAACAGACCTTTTATTCCCCGATGCCCAAATTCAAGAATTTGCTCCGGTTAACTATGGGAATTACCAAAAGTTATTGACGGCGGGCGACTATGCTAAACAGGGAGATGCTTGTTTCTTTGAAAACCGTTATCAAGATGCGATCGCAGCTTACGATCAGGCCCTGCAAATTCAGCCGGATTTAGCCGATACTTGGAATAACCGAGGAGTAGTCCTCACCAGAATGCAGCGGTATCCAGAGGCGATCGCCTCTTACGAACAAGCTACTACAATTCGTCCGAATTATCCCGATGCTTGGAACAATCGAGGCGTGGTATTGTTGGAGTTGCAGAAGTACCAAGAGGCGATCGGCTGTTACGAACAGGCAATTCAAGCCAAACCCGATTATGCCGATGCTTGGAACAACCGAGGCGTTGCTTTTTCCAAAATGCAGGAGTACGAACAAGCAGTAATTTCTTACAATCAAGCCCTACAAATTAAAAATGATTATACTGACGCTTGGAACAATCGAGGCGTTGCACTCTCCAAATTGCAAAAATACGAAGCTGCGATCGCTTCCTACGACAATGCTGCTAAAATCCGGCCTGACTTTTACAGAATTTGGTACAACAAAGCCCGATGTTATGCCCTACAAGGTAATATTGAATTAGCCATTGAAAATTTAAAGCGCGCCTTCAATCTCAATCCGAATGTGTGTAAAGAGTTGGCAAAAAGTGAAGCTGATTTGGAGAAGATTCGCGAACACGACGCATTCAAGCAGTTGATAAGTTAATCCTTCAGATATAATCGTCAACTATAGGATAACGAATAGGTCGTAAGATTAAATGAACCGCGAAGACGCTAAGGACGCGAAGGAAGAGATGCAGTTTTTCCTTCGCGCTCTTTGCATCTTCGCGGTTCGTTTTACAAATACTTTTTCAATAGCAAACCCATTTTCTCCTTAGTTGCGACAGGCACTTGATCCAGCCGAGTCAAAATTGCATATTTCAAAGCTGAATGCGACTCGGAAACGGGGGGATTTTCTGTTAGTCTACGGACTGTTTCTTGAATAACTTTTTGGGCATTTGCTGCATTGCGGTGCAAGTTTGCAACTACCATTTCTACAGTTACGCTGTCGTGATCCTCATGCCAGCAGTCGTAGTCTGTGACTAATGCTAAAGTTGCGTAGGCAATTTCTGCTTCTCTGGCTAATTTTGCTTCCGGCAAATTAGTCATCCCGATGACTGTCGCCCCCCAACTGCGGTAAAGGTGGGATTCTGCTTTTGTGGAAAATGCCGGGCCTTCCATGCAGACGTAGGTGCCGCCCCGGTGCAGGGTAACGTCGGGGAGGTTCAAGGATTCGATCGCACTTGCTAACACTTTAGCCAATTCGCCGCAAACCGGATCGCCGAATGTGATGTGGGCAACAATTCCTTCTCCAAAAAAGGTAGAAACTCGATTTTTTGTACGATCGATAAACTGATCGGGCACTACCATATCTAAAGGTTTCGCCTCAGCTTTCAGAGAACCAACCGCCGACGCTGAGATTAAATACTCAACTCCCAAACTCTTCATTGCATAAATATTTGCGCGATACGGCACTTCTGAGGGCAAAAAAGTGTGGTTCCGGCCGTGTCTAGCCAGAAATGCTACCGGCGTACCGTCCAAAGTTCCCACAATTGCGGCATCGGATGGCGATCCAAAAGGTGTATCAATTTTCACCTCTTCAATATCCTTGAGGGCCTCCATTTTATACAAACCGCTGCCGCCGATAATTCCGATTTTTGCTTGTGCCATTTTTACCCTCTGCTTGAGTTTTACAAGAGTGATTCTATCGGGCCATCGTTAAGTTGGGGTAAAGATAATTGAAGATTTCGTGATAACAGTCACCCGACATACACTATTTTGTCACAAAATATCTGTGATCTTAATCACAAAATACCTTCACAAAATCTTTAAAAATAAAGGTACATAGTTCTGTTACTTGTTTTTAGCGTGTTAAGACCATGACTGTCAGCTCTGCTAACCTCCCCAAAATCTCGATCGAGGCGATCGTCGAGCGCATTTTTGCTTTTCGCCAAATTACCCCCCTTGACAGACGGCTGCTGAAGTCAGCAATGCTAGCGGAGAAAGGTCTTAACGAAAAAGACCACTCTCACATCAACCGAGTGTGTCAGGGCATCCGAAACGGATTGATTTTAGTTGTGGAATAACTTTGCTACACTATCTCTTGCTAGCTCAAGAAGCTGTTTTAAAAGTTGTGTTTGAGTCTGTATCTCCGGGAAACGAGTTCGGACAATGTTTTACTATTTTTCGGCGCGCGATGGATCAACATCACAAATAATATTATTTATATCGTTTCCGGTTGCATCGGAATAATAAAATCGAGTCAACAGTTAAAACTCAACCATTCACTTTTTCGACGCTGAGTCAACAGTCAACAGTCAACAGTCAACGGTCAACAATCTTTTCGCTCGTGCAACCGGAATTGATATTACATCTTATCGATCAAAATTCAACAGCCAAAAGCCTGTATAAGTCATGCCACTATCATCGGGCTGGACTAACAAAAAATGTAATCCTTTACTTAATTGCTTCCGCTGTTGGTAAATTTGGGCCGCGGCTTTCACCTCGCTATCTTCAAAAGTAGCCACAACCCACCTATCTACTAACCCAGCTTCCAATATCAATCCGTCTGGTTCTCCAGCAATATAATTCAAAGCGAAAGGTTTGGCATCCTGAAGCCATCTAGCCAACCGCATAGACTGGCGTCCGCCGTCAATCACCACTCCCGGTACGGGTACTGTTGAGGCCAAGCCCAAATTCAGCGGTAACAGCAATTCTGGCATTTCCAAAATTGGCAGGGGACGCCCTTGGAAAGCCTCTTCAATGTCGCCGGCGGGTAGGGAAGCAAAACGCCAGCCATCGCCCCAGAGGTTTTCGGGTAAAGGCACGGGGGGCGGCGAGTCGAGGGCGATCGCACTGTAAGCTTCCCCTGTATAATTAGGCATACTCAAATATTCTTTGGCGCGTTGTTGCAGCAGCAATTTCAAAGCCGCAGTGCGCCGAGTCGCTTCTACCTTGACGCCCAAAACTTTGCCCGCAGCTTCGATTAAGCCCAGAGACTGAGGCCTAAATACTTGAATCAAGTCGGGCAAATTCTGAGTTTGAGCTTGCTGCTGCAACTGCGAAGCTAGCCAATTAGAATTTGCGTCCCCCTGGCGGCAAAAAGCGCTAAATTGAAAACTGCCTTCCGAGTCGCAAATTAAGAGTTCCCACAGTGGTTTGCCAGTTTCGTCTTGGAGAGGGCGACGGTAAAAATCGACTTGCCAAATACGCATAAATAATTTAAAAATAAAATCTACAACTCGTTCATTTTAATATAGCTTGGGGCACTGCGATACAATAGCGAACTCTGAAAAAAAACTTCGAGCGATATCTTCTCATTTGATAGTTGAGTTTTATTTTCATATCTAACACCAGTTAAAAAAACTGCAACTGTAGGCCAGTGATCCAAACCGCGGTAAGCTGCTACGCATCTAAATTGTATTTTTGGGCGGGCGGGACGCCCACCCCACAAGAATTTGCTCGAATTTGATTGTCAAATTGAAAGGCGCCTCAGCTTAGTAATCAGTAATTATAAAATCTAAAATCTAAAATCTAAAATCGTAAGGATTCAGGTCTGAAATTCGGGAATGAGGTCAGGCATAGGAAAGTAGTCACAAGAATGGGCCTCTAGAGCCTCACGGAAAAAAGCCATTACTGAACGAGCTTGAAAACG
>JACJNV010000182.1 GCA_014695175.1 Microcoleus sp. FACHB-DQ6
GGGGAGGTGTCCGGGGGGAGCATCTTCGTTGAATGAGAGTTCGCTGTAATATTTCCAATTTTCCTTGACTCGCCAGCCGACGCGATCGCAAAATTCAGTATAATTTGCCTCGGTACTTTCCCAAATCTGCTGCTGCACGCTCAACCCGAACCGCCCGCTGCTGTATTGTTGCCAAAGTTGGTCGATCGTGCGAAGGTCTGTAGGAGGAAAACTGTCAATATCGGCTGCACTCAGCCAGCCTTCGTCTTCCCTGACAGCGATTTTCAGCAAGATTTCCCAAGTGTGTTCATCAGCTTTGCGCCATTTTCCGGTTTCTAATAGCTTTGTCAGTTGGCGGTAGTCCATTCCCACTTCGGAGATAGCCGGAGTTGAGTCAGGTATGGCGCCGATTTTGTCTTCCAGTCGCAGTAGAGTGCTGACAATCAATTCGGGGTTTAGTTGTTCGAGGCGGTACAGAACCCATTCTAACTGAGATTGAATGTATGTGCGGGCGATCGCCCCTTCCTCAAATTCACTCTGCAACTGCTCAAATTTAGCTGACCAATTTTGTTGATTGCGGGTCAATTCCCACATTTGTTTTGCCCACTGCAATCTAACTTGTTCTTTTTTTAAATAAGTTTTGGAAGGCTTAGCACGTTGCGGGTAGGGAGTCAAATCCCAACCGCAAATCGAGCAAAACTCTGCTTTTTCTTCTATGTATTCAGCACCGCACACTGGACAGTTAGACATATTGCCATAAATTCGGTTGCCAAGTAATTACATGACATCGGGATAAATTAACCATCATTCGATTAGGTACGCACTTTGCCACCTACAATTACAGTTTCTCTGCTGTAGTAATGTGCGCTTTTCGCACCCCAAAGTTAGAGTTAATTATACCGCTCTAACAAGGCAAGCGAATAGTAAACAAACTGCCTTTGCCCAAATCTGATTTTACCTCGATCGTGCCGCGGTGAGCTTCCACAATTTGCCGACAGAGGTGTAGTCCCAAACCTGTACCGGATCTCTTGTGAGTTCCCGGGCCAAACCTTTCAAATAACTTTGCTTTTTCGGTGGGAGAAATGCCGGCGCCGGTGTCTTTGATTTCTATGATTACCCATGCCAGCGGTTGGTTTTTGAAGCTCGTATAAGCAGGTGAATTGGCCGCTTTTAAGGTGACATCTATTGAACCGTTGTCGGTGAATTTAATCGCATTTCCGATTAAATTTGTCAGCAAGCGGTGCAGTTCCAGACGATCGCCCGGATACTTCGCAATCGGTGCACTTTCTGCACTTTCGGTCAAGTCTAAATTTACCGACAAACCTTTAGCATCCGCTAGGGGAGCTAGTTCTTCAGCTACCTCAGTAATAAGCTGGCGCAAGTCCACGGGAGCAAAACTTAGGGATTTGCCGCCTGCTTCGTAGCGGTAGACTTCCAGCAACATATTTACCATCGTAATCAGGTTTTTGTTGCTGCGAACCATCGTCCCGAAAGCGTCCCGCATGGGAAGGGAAATTTCTCCCAACGCTCCCTGCTGCATTAAAGTTAGCATTCGATCGGCTGCTACGAGGGGCGTCCGCAAGTCGTGAGCGAGTCGGGAGACAAAATCTTCGCGCTGGAGGGCGATCGAATTGCGCTCGTCTACGCTGTGTTTAAGCCGCAGGAGCGATCGTACCCTCGCCAGCAGTTCATCCATTTCGACTGGTTTGCGGATAAAATCGTCTGCTCCCATGTCCAATCCCTGCACTACGCTCGCACTGTCGTGAGCCGTGATCAGCAAAATCGGGATAAAGGGCAATTCCTTATTTTGTCGGATTCGTTTAGTGACTTCGTAACCGTCCATTCCCGGCATCATCACGTCTAGCAGTACCAAATCCGGGCCTGACTTGTCAATTTGACTCAAGGCAGAAAAGCCGTTTTCTGCCGTGCTAATTTCGTAACCTTCTTCTTCTAGGATTGTTTGAACCAACAAAACATTATCTGGTGCGTCGTCTACCACCAGAATCCGATCGGCTTTTGTGGCATTCGGAACAGATAAATAACTCATTTAATTGCTAGCCTGGAAATAAATACTAAACTTTAATATGGCATCCGATTTATGTTTTCACATTTTTACACTTGTTAACTCTGTCATAAGGAAGATCTCACCCCTTTACCAAATCTTTTTACTTTTGAGCACTCGGATGTAATATAATCTACTACTTGGTTGTCATCGTATGCACGCCGTCCCAATCATCGGGCGGGGGTACTTTCAAATAGCTCAGGGATCGGTCGAGGTGAACTTCCACAGGTCGATCGCTGGGTCGCATTGCTAAAGCTGCTTCCAAATAACTAATAGCTTTCTGAAAATTTCTAGCAATATAAGCATCCCTACCGTTACTGTAAAGTTCCAAAAACCGAAGGGTTTCCCCATCGATGGGTTCAGAACTATTTTGCAGCAACTCGTAAATACCCACTGGCTGATTTTGGCCCTTAACCCGCACCTTGTCTAACTCTCGCACCCAAATCCCTTCGCGGCACAAACTGTATGTAAATTCGCTCAAAATTATATCGCAACCGTACTCCTTCGTAAGCTGTTCCAATCGGGAACTCAAATTCACCGCATCCCCGATTACCGTGTAATCCATCCGCTTTTGGGAACCAATATTTCCCGAAACCACCTCTCCGGAACTAATCCCAATGCCGAAGCGAAACGGAACTTCGCCGGGGCGAGAATCATTAAACTCTTTCAAACGCCGGCGCATATCTAAAGCCGACTGAACCGCCATCCAACCGTGACTTTCCGGGGGATTCAGCGGCAGGGGCGCGCCGAACACCGCCATTAAAGCATCGCCGATAAACTTGTCTAAAGTGCCTTCGTAGTGGAAAACCGCCTCCACCATCGTCTCAAAATATTCGTTTAGCAGGGATACCACCTCGGACGCTCCCAGATTTTCGGTCAGCGTGGTGTAGCCGCGAATGTCGGAAAATAAAATAGTCACTTCTTTGCGTTCGCCCACCATCATGGCGCCTTCACCCAAGGCCATCACCTTATCTACGACTCCAGGAGTCAGGTAGCGGTACATCGTATTTTTCATCCGCTTTTCGCGGCTGATGTCTTCGAGTACCACTAAACCGCCGCGCACGCCACCCTCTGGATTGATCAGCGGGTTGACAGTCAAATTCAAACTACGTTCAATTACTTTAATTCTAGAGGCGGGGATGGGCAGCGGACAATAAGGGTGATACAGGGCAGAATTTCGCAGCGAAAATAGAGATTGGGCATTAGCTAATTCTGCCAGCGCTACTTCCTCAGTCCACGCGCTGTTTTCGCCCCAAGCGTAATATAAATTGGGATCGGCGCGATCTGGCACGGCCAAAATATAACTTTCTTCTTCTTCTTTTTGTTGGGAATTTAACGTTTTTTCTACCAACAGTCCCACAGTTAAACTTTGTTCGGGAACGTAATGTCGGGCAGCATTGTTGAGACTGTCTTCGAGTCGAAATTGCAAATTTTCGATCGGCACAACTTCCCAAACATAGCGATTCACCAGTTTATCTTCCCAAATCTGGGGATTGTGTTTGCTTTTAGCTTGATTGACCGGACAGCCCAACAATTCTAAGGCTGCTTCGTTGATCGTCACAACTCGCCCCTTCAAATCCGTGGAAATCACTGCATCAGAAAGACTTTGCAGCATATCTTTCTGATACTGTTTTTCCACCATCACGTTCTGAAACAGTTGAGAATTTTGCAAGGCCATTCCCGCTTGGGAATTAAACGCTCGCAAAAACTCTTCGTCGGAAGGGGTGAAAGTACCTTGGTTCTTATTAATTAGCTGAGTCACCCCGATGAGCTCACCTTTAGCGTTATGCACCGGCATACACAAGACAGTCCGAGTGCGGTATCCCGTTTGCTGGTCTGTAGAGGGGTCAAAGCGGGGATCGTCGTAAGCATCTGTAATATTTAGAGGTTGACCGGTCGAAGCCACGTAGCCAGCAATTCCCTTATTAGCAGGAATGCGGATTTCCATCATCGTTTTGCCGTCGGCCTTGGCGACTTTTGTCCAGAGTTCGTTGGTTTCCCGATTTAACAAAAATAGCGTGCTGCGATCGGCTTGCATCAAGTCGCGAGCTTGATCCATCACAGAGCGCAAAGTTGTTTCCAAGTCAAGACTTTGACCCAAAGTGGTGGTGGCTCTCAAAAGTGCAGCAACCCCTCGCTGGTTGCGGGCCACGACGTAGAAAGACTGACAGCTTTCGAGAATAATCCCGATCGAATCTGCAAAAGCCTGGAACTGCTGTTCGTCTTCTTCGCTAAAAGGGACATTGCCAGCTTTATTTAAGAGTCTGACCACCGCTACGGGTTCGTGTTGGCTCTTGCTGCTAAAAATTGGCATACAGAGCATGGTCTCGATCTGGTAGCCCGGTGGTTCGTCTACTTCGGAATTAAAATGCTCGTGCGATCGAGCTTCGGCGACATTGATCGATTTTCCGGTTGTTGCTACGTAGCCTAAAATGCCTGCATCCATAGGCAAACGAACTTCTAAATCTTCGCCAAGCTGATCGACTGTTTTGTGCCACAGTTGATTTTTGTTGGAGTCAACCAAAAAAATTGTTGTCCGGTCTGCTTGCAGAATTTGACCAATTTTGACAGTGAAGGCATCTAAAAGTTGCTCTAAGAGACTTTCGAGTGCTTCATTGTTAATCAGGTCCATCGCCCGGATAAATTGCTGAAATTCAGCCGTGATAAAGTCGAGCAGGCACACTAATTCAGGAACTGGCAGGCTCTTAACGCGGGAGGTCAATGCCCCCATAAAATTGACTTGAGTCAGTGTAGCCAGAACGCTACCAGTATTGGAGAATGTCATGATTAACTGCTTGCTCAGAGGGGTAAACTGACTGCAGGTTGAGCGGCGCTAGATTCGGCGGCAGTGCAAACTCTTGAATTTGTTTGCAAGCGCATCGGCACTCGCTTGTCGCTTTATCGTGAGTTCAAAAGTGTCGCACGCAACTTCAGTTTGCTTGTTATGTATGCTCGATCGATCTTTTTTACAACCTCGATACTGATGAGGGTTCGTCAATTCAAGCTGAACTTGAGTTCGCAAAACTGAAGGCCTGAAAATTAGGTGACAGGCTTTAGTTCGATCGAGAGTGCAGTGTGGATTTGACGCTCTGTGCTCGGCCCCAGCGCGCGGTGTGACTGTTTTAGCGCACTCGGCGACCGTATCCGGTCAGGTAAAGGGCGCTATGAAAGCAGCGCGCAAGGCATTCCTACAGAGCTTACTCATAGTTTAATGGTAAACGCAACAGCAGGATAACGACGGTAATTTATGGATCAAAAAAGTTCGATCGGTCTTTGAAAACATCCCTGCTCACTACCAACTGACGATCGAACAGCGAAGCTAAGGTGGCAGTGATGTTTAAAGGTGCTACAGATCCTGACATTTAGGCCGCTCTGGGCATGGACTCGGCAAACACCACTGATTGATAGTAGCGCTGGAGTTGTGCGGCGGCGGCGGCCCAACCCCAGCGTTCGGCTTCTCGGCGAGCGTTTTGGCGCAGGGTTTCCCGTTCGTCGGGATTGGCAAACAGACGCTTGGTGGCAACCAGAGATCCTTCTTCGTCGGCGGGGTCAAATAAATATCCGTTAACGCCGTCGGTGACGATATCGGGAATTCCGCCGCTGCGCGCCGCCACTACGGGCGTCCCCGCAGCCATTGCTTCTAGGAGCACTAAGCCCAGGGTTTCGGTGCGGGAGGGAAAAATGAAGGCGTCGGCCGATGCGTAAGCTTTTGCGAGTTCTTGCCCCTTGAGGTAGCCGACAAAATTGGTGGGGGTACCGGCAAAATATTGTTCCAGGGTTTGCCGGTGCGGGCCGTCTCCCACTAGGGCGAGGCGGGCGTCGGGAATCGCTGCGAGGACTGGTTTGATGCGTTCGATTTCTTTTTCTGCACCGAGGCGACCGACGTACAGCAGCAGGGGACTGTCTGGGTTATTTTGAGAAAGGCGCGATCGCATTTCTCGACTTGCCAATTCCGGGACAAACATTTCAGTATCTACGCCCCGCTGCCACAAATCTACTCGCTCAATGCCGTGGGTTCTCAATTCCTCCACCATTGCTGTGGAAGTACACAGATTCAATTCTGCTTGGTTGTGCGCTCCTTTGAGCAGTTCCCACAATAAAGGTTCGAGGACTCCGAAACCGTAGTGGTGCAAGTATTTGGGCAAATGCGTGTGGTAAGAAGCCAAAATCGGAATGTTGAATTTTTTGCCGTAATATATACCCCCCAATCCCAAAATTGCGGGATTGACAACGTGAATAATATCCGGTTTAAACTGCTCTAATTGGCGACCGACAGCCGGAGAAGGAAGTGCCATTTTCAGTTCCGGGTACATCGGCAAAGGCAAACCCTCCACACCGTAAACTCGGGCGCCTTTGTATTCTTTAATCCCGTAATCTGGAGAAAATATCAGAACTTGTTCGCCCGCCCGCTGCAAGTGATCTACAGTGTGAATCAGGCGCGTCACAATGCCGTCTATTTTCGGCAGAAATGTTTCAGTGAACAGAGCAATTTTCATAAAAATAAGTTACTTAGGGAGCCGATAATCGTAGCCTGCGGCCAAGGTCATCGGTAACAGGATACACTGTCTCGCGGGGAGCTAAGTCATGGCGTGCGATCTGCTGATTTTCTACACTTCTTCTTTCTCTTTGACTACTGCTAATTTCGAGCGAGAGGTTTTTGGGATAAGATGCAAATTCCCGGAACGCCAATTGATAAAATTCTCCCACCTAAAAGCCATCCCCCGCTTTCGGCAAAGCAATTAATTCTGTGAATTTCCTCTGCTGTTGTGGCAATTTATAATATTGCTGTTTCAGTGGCAGATTGGGCTTCGCTAACTCGCTCGGCGTTAATTTCGATAACTCGCCGTTACTGCAACCCCTTCGGCTATTAAATAATAACCACAAACTGCACTCGCTGACAATCCAGGCAGAACAACCAAAAGCCACAGAACGATAATTTGACTTTTCACGGCTTTATTCCCAAAAAGCCAGCCGTAAAAACCTTATGCCATTTTTCAATTAAGCGCAGAGGACGCAGAGAACACAGAGCAAAAGATCAAAAAGATAGATATGAAAAAATTAATCTACAAAGAAATCTTTTCTGAACTTGCAAACATTTCTCCTCTATTCCCTTCTTCTCTTTTACTTCGCGCCCTTCGCGCCTTCGCGGTTCGTTAAAAACTCTCTTACCCCGCAGGTAGATACCAGAACTTACTTCCAAGAAACCTTCGGCAAAATCTGGTTTTTATCGACACGGTGCTGATATTTTGTAGCAAAATTCAGCAGAGAATCGAGCAGGGAATCTGAGAGATAGTGCGGTTGCAAACCGAGGTCTAGCAAATTGGTGTTTTTGGCATTGAAATAATGTTCTTCTTTCTCGACTCTGGGATTTTCGATGTTGTTGATTTCTACTTTTAATCCCATTGCCATGCCTGCTTTTTGCACCAAGGAGGCTAAGTCGCCGACGCTGAATTGTTCGGTGAATTGGTTGAAGACGCGGAATTGTCCGGCTTCGGCGGGGTTGGCGATCGCCAATTCCACGCACCGCACGGTATCCCGAATGTCTAAGAAGCTGCGGGTTTGTCCGCCGGTTCCGTAAACTGTCAGAGGATGACCGATCGCAGCTTGGATGCAAAATCTGTTCAATGCTGTACCGAATACTCCGTCGTAGTCCAAACGGTTGATCAACAGTTCGTCCATGCCGGTTTCATCTGTGAGCACGCCGTAGACTACGCCCTGATTTAAGTCGGTGGCTCTTAAACCCCAGATTTTGCAAGCAAAATGGATGTTGTGGGAGTCGTGGACTTTTGACAGGTGGTAGAAACTGCCTGGTTGTTTGGGATAGGGTAGTGTATCCTTGCGGCCGTTGTGTTCGATCGTGATGTAGCCTTCTTCAATGTCAATATTCGGCGTGCCGTATTCGCCCATTGTCCCCAATTTCACTAGGTGACAGTCGGGGAAGTCTTCGCGGATGGCGTACAGCAGGTTGAGTGTCCCGACGACGTTATTGACTTGAGTGAGGACTGCGTGTTCGCGATCGATCATCGAGAAGGGGGCGGAACGCTGTTCGCCGAAATGGACGATCGCCTCTGGTGCAAATTTTCTCATGCTTTTGCTGAGAAAATCGTAGTTGGTGATGTCACCGACGAACAAGTCGATCGACTTGCCCGTTAAATCTTGCCATCGCTGGAGTCGTTGCTGAATCGGTGCGATGGGAGTGAGGGTGTCGCTGCACAGTTCCAGATCCCAGTGCCGCCGCACGAAGCTGTCGAGGATGCCAACTTCGTAACCTTTGTTAGAAAGGTAGAGTGCGGTTGCCCAACCGCAATAGCCATCGCCACCAATAACCAGGACTTTCATAAATCAACGGTGAATCTTGCTTGCCAATACTGGGTTAATGTACCAGGTAATGGTGCATTCTGAACCTTTAATCAAGCGTGTTCGCCCAGGAGGTACTCTGTTTTTTTAGATTAAACCGGAATTTCGTCGGCGAAACTGGCCCGGCGGGTGAATTCAAAGGGGCCGGCCTGGGCTCCCCAGACGTGGGCGTCGGTTTCTGGGTCACGTCCGCGATCGTGGCTAATAAATTTGTCTTGGTCAATCTCGAATTCGCTGTCTAGATAGGTTTTTTTGCCCTTTCTGACCACCATGCAGCCTTTTCCGGGTTCGACAGACCCTTTGAAGCTGTGCCCCGTCCACTGCGTAATAAAGGTGCAGCCGGGAAGCAGTGTCAGTTGTGCTTTTTTGATTTCTTGCAGCCGTTGCGGGTCGCGGGAAGCGCCGTAGAATTGTTCTTCGTTTTCTATGGCATAATTTTCGATGTCGATTCGATCGTCCACCGGGACTAATTTCAAAACTCGGACTCGGTACGGTACATTCAGTTCAATATCGTAGGCTTGTTCTAGGTACAAGCTGAGCCCATCCAGAACTTCGACCGGCAAAGGCCTCATACAGACGCGGATGTGGGCGAAGAAGGGCGGATTTTCAAAGGCTTGGGCTTGGTTGCTGAAGTCGGCGGCCATCCAGCGGGCGAGGGTGACGATATCGGTGGAATGAGTCATTTCGATTTTGGATTTGAGATTTTAGATTGGGGGTCTGGTAAAAGTTATTTTAGGGGAAAGGGTGGCCTCTTTACGGGCGATCGGCTATAAATATTTAGAGAAATGGATTGCAGAATTACCATGAAACTAGAATTAGTTTAATTTAGCGCTATCCAAGCTGTGGCTTATGACGAAACAACTTCCAAAGTGGAAGTTCTTTTGAATAGGGGCAAGATATGTCGATACTTGGAAGTTCCAAAAACGGTATACTTAGAATTGATGGCATTTGACTCAAAAGGTAGTTATATGCGTTCTGAAATCATTCATTGCTACCCTACGAACAAGTGAAGAAACGGCGGCGATAAATCCGGCATTTCTCTAGGATTTGTGAGCTTTTAATCGTAATTTTGGCGGTCGCACTTTCCTGATACCAATTCTCTCCTCCAGAAAGCAACAATGATGAGTGTGGGTTTGTTTACGCTCACTAAGCTGTTCGGCATTTAAAGGAGGATAGTAGGGTGCTTAGCGTAAAGAAGCGTTTCCCATGTATAGTAAGCGTTCTAGCTGACGCACCTTACCTGGATCGTTAATGGTTTAAATGCGTAACAGCTTATTCTGCACCGGTGCGTCGCTCAAAGATTGTGGATATTATTTAATATTTTTGATGGCGACGCACCCTACAGATACTGTTGCATAAGTTGTGAGAATTAGTATGAGTTATCTCAAACCCAGTTTTTTTCGCACTTGTGCACTCGAACTCGTACTGCCAGATTTTTATTGCTGTCGCGAAGTTTCAATGATTTTATGAAATTTTTGATTCTGGCTTAAAAAAACACTCTCAATATCTGCGATCGCCACCAATACCGCTACAGGTTTTGCTTCAAATCCGGCGATCGCAGGTTCACGACCTAAGTTTCTCACATAATCAAAAGAGCGAAGATAGAGTATCCGGCGATCGCTGTCGAACTGGAGATTTTTTAATTTTAGAAACAAAGTAAAACGATCGCGGATTTGCGATCGTCCGAAGGGTATGAGAATTATTGGATGGGATGTCTACTCGCGCTTGGGCTTGCTCTGACGATTTGACAGATAAGCGATCGCAAATAAAGCAAATCCAATCAATGCAAAGGAGAAAATAGTTGTCAGAGTACCCAAAGCGTATAGTGCAGGAGACGTGACGTTGGTAGTCATTCCAAAGATTTCTAGGGGCAGGGTATTAGTGTCTCCCGACGCCAGAGAAGTGCGCGTGAATTCATCGTAGGACAAGGTAAAACTCAGGAACGCCACCCCAATCACACTAGAGGCAATTAGAGGAAAAACAATTTGCCAAAATGTGGTGGTATCGTTTGCACCCAAGTCGCGGGAAGCTTCTTCATAAGCTGGATTAAACCGCCCGAAAATCCCCAGCATAATTAAGAAGGCAAACGGTATAGTCCAGGTGAGATGCGCTCCTAACGCTGAGGTATACCAGGCATTTCCTAAACCCGCTAAGTTGAACACAACCGCAATCCCTAACGAAATCAAAATACTGGGAACAATCAGGCTAGAAATGGTGAGGTAAAAAATCCAATTCGCTCCTTTGAAACGGCTGCGAAACGCCATCCCTGACATGACGCTGGTGATGACGGTCAACACCATCACAATCAATCCCAACCAGAGCGATCGCCAGAAGGCATCGGTAAAGTTGCCTACCCGTTGTTCTTCAAATACCGATTGCATCCACATCAAGCTAAACCCTTTCATGGGAAAGGTTAAATTGCCTTCAGGGCCTTGCAGTGACAGGATAAAAACGGCTGACATCGGGCCGTAAAGAAACAAAACAAACAGTCCAAAGAAAGCAGCCAGAAAGTAATAGGATAGCGGGCGTTTTTTGCCTTCCATAATTCCTCTACAGTTCTTTACGAATATCGACAACGCGCAAAATAGCAGACACCAAAATTAAGGTAACAATCAGCAGAATCACTGCATTCGCGGCCGCGAGGGGATATTGCAAACTGCCGATCTGGTTTTTAATCAAGTTTCCTACCGAGGCAACCTGTCCGCCGCCCATCAGCCGCACCGTGGCGAATTCTCCCATCACCAGCGTGACGATAAAAATAGTGCCGATCGCAATTCCCGATGCCGACAGTGGCAAAATAATTTCTTTCTGAATTTGAAAGGGCGAAGCGCCTGCATCTTCAGCCGCAGAAACCAACGCTCGATCGATTCGCATCATGCTGTTGAAAATCGGTGCCACCATAAACAGGGCATAGAGATGCACCATCGCTAATATCACCGAAAAGTCGGAGAACAGAAACATTTCAATCGGCTTATCGGTGAGGTGCAATCCCATCAATGCCTGGTTGAGCAGCCCTTCCCGTCCTAAAAATGGAATCCAGGAAATCATCCGAATAATATTCGATGTCAGAAATGGAACAGTGCAGATCAAAAACAGAATCGTTTGCCA
The DNA here is from genome assembly GCA_014695175.1 of Microcoleus sp. FACHB-DQ6. Lineage (GTDB taxonomy): Bacteria > Cyanobacteriota > Cyanobacteriia > Cyanobacteriales > Microcoleaceae > Microcoleus. The sequence goes on from JACJNV010000182.1 coordinate 11,507, forward strand.
TTTTGAGTTGCGAACGTGAAACGATAGAAAGTAGGCAACCGGATAACTAATCAGCAAACAAATCAACCAAACAATTGCCGCAAATTTAAACGTATTGAGATAAGTTGCGACTGTGACTTTGGAGGTAAAGACCGTGATGTAATTCGCCAGCGTAAAGCCGGGAACCATCGAATAACCGTTGAAGTTCCAGAAGCTGACGGTGATGATTGCCGCGATCGGCAATACCAAAAACAGCAGCAGCACCAGCGTTTGGGGTGATACCAGCAAGTAGGGTTGAAGTGCTTTCCAATTGAACGGCTTGGCTCGACTGGGACGGACTGGCGGTGAAGATGTTGGGAGATTTTGAGTGGCTGTCATAAGCTTTCTCCAGGTTAGGTAAAGTGGGTAAACACAAAGAGTGCACGTTTACCCGCAGGCGATCGTTAGAAATTGAAAGTGCTAGAAACTGAAGCTGGTTCTAATTACACCGATAAACACCGTATCGTTTCCACTATTGTGGTCGGGATTTGTAATCATTACCAGACCGGGTGTAACCGCAATAAAGTCATTGATTTGATACCTATAGAACGCATCCACCATGAAGGAGGTGCTTCTATCCTCAAACAAACTAACATCGTTGCTGGTGACTTTAGAAGGCATACCCAACGTAATGCCGCCTAAGTTGCCTTCTTTCAATAAATCGGGAAAAGCCAGCGCGACCGCCCAGGATTGAACGGTGGCATCGGCACCTTTCGTCACCCCCGACTTAGAAGTCGTGTTGGCCAGATAGTACCAGCCACTCAGGATAAATTTACGACTGAAGGCATACTGTGCTTCTACTCCGTAGCCGTGCGTCAGGGCGTTATCTGTTCCAAAGGGTTGAGCAGAATTTTTGCTGCCAAAGTACCCTCCTGCGGGTGCATTGATGTTGCCATCGTCGTAGGCGTTCAGGTAAGTGAAGGCAATGGCTGCCTGAGACGTGGGTCGAAATGTGACCTGAGCCAACGCACCGTAGGGGCCGTTGAACAATCCTTCTCCCTGACTGGGATTGTTGGCTGTGGGGTTTCCTGCCAAATAACCGCCGCCAATGTTGATTTTGTCGGTGAGGTTGTAGTTAAAGCCCGCCCCAGAAACCCCGCTGGGAAAGTAAATGGGACTGCGGAGGGCAAATCCAGTCAGCACCGTATCGTAATCGCCGTCTAACGGGTGCAATGTCGGGACGAATAAATCCAGGAAGCCATAGGCTTCTAAGAAAAAGGTGCCCCGATCGCCCAACGGAAAGCGATACTCGAGCTGGTTAACTTTCAGCGAATTACCGCCGCCATCCTGAAACGCCAGATTCGCCATTCTTGTGCCAGTCGCATCCGCAAAACTCGGTGTATTGCCGGCTTGCAGTCGGATAATCAGCTTATCTTTGCCGGTGAAACTGCTGGTCAGAATCAGACGCACCCGATCGGAGAAAATAGTGCCATCGTCCACATCTGGCCCCGAACCATCGGCCTTTTTGTCCGCGCCAAAGGCATTTACCAAGTTGAACAAAACATACCCATTCAGTTTGGTTGTAGTCGAGAACTGATTGCTTTCTAGATTTGCAGTGCGGGCTTCCAACGCATCGACTCGCCCCCGCAGGGTTGCTAGTTCAGCGGCAAATTCTTCTTGCAGCTTTTGCAGAATTACTAGGTCTTCTTTGTTCGCCAAGTTGGCGGTGCCAGTGGCAATCAGTTCATTCACCCGGTCGAGACAGGCGTTTAAGCCAGCGGCGAACTCGAAGCGCGTCAGGGCGCGGTTGCCTCGATAGGTTCCATCGGGATAACCAGCGATGCAACCATAGCGCTCGACCAGGGATTGCAATGCCTGAAAGGCCCAATCTGTCGGCTTCACATCTGAAAGCTGGGAAACCGATGTTACCTGACCTTGAAGGCTGTTTTCCAGCGCATAGTCTTGAATCTGTGGCAGGGAATCAACCGTATCGTTACCCGTTGTTGATGGCGCGGGTGCAGAAACCTCAGCAGTCCCGGCTTGGCTGTTTTGAGGCAGCAGCCCTGGTTGGGGGACGATCGGCGACTCGGCAGAGAGGGGGCCGTTGTCTGCTACCGAAAGGGGACGATCCCGCAATAATGACGCTTCAGGCAGCGATTCTGTCGCCCTCGCCACCTGTCCCGAAGCAGCCGTATCGTCGTTACCCGTTGTTGATGGCGCGGGTGCAGAAACCTCAGCAGTTTGGACATCGCTGTTTTGAGGCAGCAGCCCTGGTTGGGGGACGATCGGCGACTCGGCAGACAGGGGGTTGTTGTCTGCTACCGAAAGGGGACGATCGCGCAATAATGACGCTTCAGGCAGCGATTCTGTCGCCCTCGCCACCTGTCCCGAAGCAGCCGTATCGTTATCTGCTGATGGCGCGGGTGCGGAAACCTCAGCAGTTTGGACATCGCTGTTTTGAGGCAGCAGCCCTGGTTGGGGGACGATCGGCGACTCGGCAGATAGGGGGAGATGGTCGGGGGCGATCGACTCAACGTTATCGGGCAATGGCGATTCAGGCAGCGATTCAGTCGCCCTCGCCTCCTGAGCAAACAGCAGCAGCAATCCAAAGACAATCGAACCGCGTCCCACAAAGGTTTTGAATAACATCCACATATTCAACTCCTCACACGATGGTATGAAACTTTCAACGTAATAGTCCCGCCAAGCGAACTGCCAAGGCCCCGGTTTTAGGCTCTAGGTTCTAGTTGAGCGGTATGAAGAAATCTGCCACCGATGGGCATTGCGCGATCGTCGAAGCCCAGCACCCGAAACCTGACACCTAATCTCGATCGAGCGGAGTGGGGTAGGCACTCTTGGCACTACCCCTACAAAACCCCGATCTTCTTGAGAATGAAACCGCCCTGGGCTGAGGGGGGCTATAAGTCCCGCGCTCTACCCGACGCGGGTGAGCGTCGGGAGGATGTCACGATGCCACAAACTCGTTCCACTTCTGAACCAAGTAGGTTTGCTCTTGCATCACTGAGTTCCAGCAAACGATATTGGCAAAGCGTTCCTCAAAGGAACCACCATCTCGCACTGCGCCCTTCGATTCAATCTTTTTCCCAAAGGGATCTATGATGTCTGTTGCCGCGGGCTTGCCTTCGTACCAGAAATCCCACTCCTCCGGCTTCATAAACTTGCGGGCGGTTTCTGGTGCGGCACTGTAATAGCCTTGACGAGCCAAAAATCCGCCCATCCACCCATCCAACATCCAGTTGAGATACTCGTAGGCGGCATCCAGAGCCATACCCTGTAGGTTTTTAGAGAGTCCAATGCCACCGCCCCAGCCGCGGTATCCTTCCTTGAGTGGGGCATAGACACAGTTAATTCCCCGTGCTTTCACAGCAGTCACCGCAGGCGACCACATCGATTGCAGCGCCACTTCCCCAGATGACATCAGGTTGACGGACTCATCAAAATTTTTCCAAAAAGCCCGGAACTGCCCGTCCTTCTTGAGTTCGATCAGCTTGGCTGTGACTTTATCGAGTTCTTCTTTGGTCATGTTGCCCTTGTCGCCGAACTTCATGATGCCTGCTGCTTCTAATACCATTGCCGCATCCATAATCCCGATCGACGGAATATCCAGCAGTGCAGTTTTGCCTTTGAATTTCGGATCGAGCAGTTCTGCCCAGGATTCAATTTTCTTGCCAGTTAAGTCAGGTCGGTAGCCCAACGTGTCAGCGTTGTATTGAAATGGAATCAACGTTGCCCAATCCGTAGGCGTGGGTGAAAACTCTTTCGAGTCCTTATCTTTGACATACATCACCTTAAAGGGAGCTGTACCCTGGGAATTGTTCACCTTCGCACCTTCGGCAAACTTACCAGTGGTGAAATAGGAAACAATTTTGTCCCAATTTTTGATTTTCTTCACCTCAAGTGCTTGCAGATTCCCGGATGGAAACACCAATGGCAAACTGAAATATTCCCCATCAAAAATGTCGTATTGCTTGGGCTGAGTAATCGCAATTTGATTGTTTTCTTCTGTGCCGAGCGCTCGCAGTTGGATTTTGAAGCCCAAATCCTTTTCGGCTTGAGCTTTAATTTCTTTACTTTGAGCGGCTCCAGTACCAATCAACCGCAGGGTGACATCTTTAATTGAATTGGTAATTACCCCCGGTGCAGTCCCGGTCGTGGCTTCTTTTTTGGGACTGCAACTTGCGGCGGCAACCATTGCTCCAGCAGCGAGTCCAGTTCTGATTACTTGACGGCGACCGATCTTTGACATTGCTATTAAGGCTCACAAATACAATAAATGTACAAAAAAGTCTGCGAAACGAAGCAGAGAAGAGGATTATCCGCTGTGAGAATCAATCTAAAGAATGCGTTTCTAATGAGGCAGAAAAACGCAATCATCTTTTGACCAACTGAGGACAACTAACTGCCCTTCGCTGAGGGAATTACGGTTCCAGTCATTCGTGCGAACTTTATAGAGCAGTTCTTGTCCGGTTGCTTCCGCCATTAACGAAACTCGCGTCACATATCCGGTCATTTCTACGGCGGTGATTCGGGCGACAATCTGGTTTCCTGACAGGGTTGATGTGACTGGAACATCGGGGTTGTAAGCTTCCACAAGGAGCAAGTCAGGACGAACCGAACAAGCAGCTTCTGTACCGACAGGGCTGGAGTAGCCTCGGCAGTAAAGGACGCCGAAACCCTCTACTTCTAACTGCACTACATCCAACTCACCGTCACTGACCGCATTTTTGACTTTGCCGCTGAATATATTGTTGTCGCCCATGAACTTGGCAACAAACTGAGAGCCGGGACGATCGTACAATTGATCTGGAGTGGCAACTTGATCCAGCCGCCCGTGGGTCATCACGACCACCATGTCAGACAGGGAAAAGGCTTCTTCAACGTGGTGTGTCACCTGAATAAAGGTCAAGCCGAATTGCTTTTGAATTTTGCGGAGTTCGGTTCGCATCCGCACCCGCAGGTTTTCATCTAATGCGCTGAGGGGTTCATCCAGCATTAGCACTTGGGGGCGGGTGACGAGCGCTCGTGCTAGGGCAATCCGCTGTTGCTGTCCGCCGCTGAGTTGGGTCGGTTTGCGATCGGCGGTGTGGGTCAGACCGATCATTTCCAGGATCTCTCCTACCCGGACACGACGTTCTGCATCCGGCACGTTCTGCATTTTCAGACCAAATTCAATGTTTTCCCAAATGGTTTTGTGAGGAAACAAGGCGTAGCTTTGGAACATCATGGAGGTGTTGCGTTTGGCTGCTGGCAAATCGTTGACGCGCTTGTCGCCGATCAGAACATCTCCGCTGCTGATGTCTTCGTGTCCGGCAATCATTCTCAGAACGGTAGTTTTACCGCAACCGCTGGGGCCGAGAAGACAGCAGTATTTGCCTGCGGGAATATCGAGGGTGATGTTTTCAACGGCTGTCACAGAACCGTACTTTTTGGTGACAGAACGTAGAGATACCCCTGCGGCGGCTTGCGCCAAAGCTTGTTGAATATCGGTGGCAGAAGATGGGGTAGTTCTGTTTGCTCCAACGGTTTTTCTTCCAGTGTCAATTTTCATGGTTGCTCCTGCATGAAAAGAAATGGGTGTTATGAAACTTGATGAATGAGAGTGAAGAAGATATCTGAATGCTTTAACCTAGTTGGAACTGTGCCTCACGAGGGTTTACCAACTAACCTCTGCTGGTTTGTCAATAGGACCTTGGGTGATTTCTCGTTAAGCTGAATAGTAAACTATATAGACCCAAAGAAGTTTCAAAAACGGGCATGAAAGATACAATCTGTAAACTACTGCTTTGCCAATGGAGCTTGACCAAGTAGTCTGAAATAACTCTGACCTGTGAGATTTGGCGAAGGTGAAATGCTAGATTGCGGACGATGGTTGTATACAGTACACGACTTGAAATATCAAAAAAGTGTTTATAGATACTAAGTAGGTCGGCGCAAAAAAAACGAAGTATGTTAAAATAAGTAAAGAAAGAGAATACATCTACTGAGGTAACTCAATATATGGGCGCTAGATTAAGGGTATTCCTGACTCAACAACAAGACAAAACTCTATTAGAACTGAGAATTGCGGATGTTCCACAAAAAGTCAAAGATAGAGCAGAAGTAATTAGATTAAATGCACATGGCTGGTACGTTGAAAAAATAGCTGCTCATTTTAAATGGACTCCACAAACAGTGAGAGAGGTTTTACATAAATGGTCGCATCTAGGCATGGAAGGGCTTTGGGAATCGCCTGGTCTAGGGGCAAAACCCAAGTGGAAAGAGTCAGATATAGAGTTTTTAAAAGAATGCATCAAAAACGAACCACGTACATATAACAGTCTTCAATTAGTCCAGAAATTAGAAAAAGAACGTTCTGTTAAACGTAAGGATTCAGGTAAAAAATAGTGAGCGTGAGAGCTGAAAAATATGGTAATGTAGTCAGATGAGCGAAAAGTCAGAGTTATCAGCAGCACTAAAATTAGAAATGGTTGACCA
>JACJNV010000183.1 GCA_014695175.1 Microcoleus sp. FACHB-DQ6
CCATTCGGGTTTTACCCAGTTGGGATTGCAGAGAAAAATGGGGCCTTTGGCGGCGCGGGCGGCGGTGAAACTGGCAAGAAATTGCACGGGTTCTGGTTCGGCGAGGCAAATTTTTGGGGGTGTTTTTTGTGCGGGATTTTGGGTGATTTCAAGAAATACCCGATCGACAATTCGGGCAAATTCGCGACTGTCACAACCGATAAGCCAGTTATCGGGCAAGCCAGACTTGATATCCAGAATATTTACTGTGAGATTTGTTGCCATAGATGCTTTCACCAAGTTTTTGGATTCAAAACAATTACCTAACCCGCTTGATTTAGTCGTGGGAGTAATCTAAAATCTAAAATCTAAAATCTAAAATCGAATGATTGTCATCGAACCAGCAATCGGTGCCGAAGCCGAGTGCTCTCTTATTTAAAGACAATTGTGTTGCTAAATTTAATGCTGCTTGTCTGCCGATTTGGGTTTCAAATACTGATGAGAAAACAGCGTCTATATTGTGAGTTTGACAAAATTTTCGCAGTTGGGATGGGGAACCAGCAATCGCAGGTTTAATGACGAAAATACCCCGCCAGCCTTGGCTGTAGCACTCTTGGATGCGATCGAGGTTGGCGGCAGATTCATCAAGGGCGATCGGAGTTGCATAAATAGCGTTTAATTCTACCATTTCCTGAAACTGTGTTACGGGCAGCGGCTGTTCCAAAAATTCAATGTCTGCAGAAAAATCGGGAGTTGCTTTTACCTCGTCGCAAGCTTCCAGCCATGTTTTAGCCTGCGAGTAACTGAGTCCCCCGTTGGCATCTAAGCGCAAAAATGCTTTTTCGCGATCGCACAAATTGTGCATTGCTTGGATTAGCTGCTGAAAAATCTTTAATTCTTGTTCAATTGCAGCCACACCAATTTTCCATTTAAACGTCCGATATCCCTCTAACCAAAGCACTTGCAAAGCCTGCAAAGCTGTTTCACCTGCTGGCAATAAACCGCTGAACAGATTTTTTTCTTCCTCATTCCCAACCTCTCTCCATTGGTGACGGCTTAAGACTGAACCCGCCATCAATGTCGATTTTAGGCGAAGTCTAGATCCCCCTAAATCCCCCTTAATAAGGGGGACTTTGAGAATATTTCTTGTCCCCCCCTTATTAAGGGGGGTTAGGGGGGATCTAGAGTTTGATAGTGCTGACTCAAATCCAAATTGACAAGCAGGCAATTCAGCAGAAATAGAGAAAATCGTCTCTTCTGAAATATTAGTCGCCAGCGATTTACAAAAATCTAAAGCTTGCTCAAAACTTTCGGAACCAAACCAACTCAAAGGGGCAATCTCTCCCCAACCCATTTGATTATTTTCGCCCACAAGTCGCAGGATAATTCCTGAGCGAATATCCCAGATGCCGTGACTTGTTTGCAAGGGGCGCTTAAATTTTCGCTGATAAGTGCGAAACTCGAATTGATAAAGCATTAGTTTTTTAGTTAATCATAAAATTTTCTCACAACTGCGACAAAGTTATCAATATTTTCAAAATGGATATTGTGGCCAGCTTTTGGTACAATTTTCAGAGTAGCGGCCGGACACAAGCTGGCCATTTCAGTATTTATAGTTGTAAATTTATCATCATAAGCTCCCGCTAGCAAGAGGATGGGAATTTGATTTTGTGCGAGTTTTTCCCAGAGAGAGGGCTGGTTGCCGGTTCCCATGTTGCGGAGGGATTTGGCTAATTCTAAGGGATTGTTTGCTAAGCGGGTTTCTATGAGTTTGTCGAAGTGGGGAGAGTTTTTTAAAGATTTGAATAAAGGGCGATCGTACCAGTTGAATAAAAAATCTTTAATGTTGCTATTTTCCAGCTTTTGTGCTAGCTGTAAATCGGCTTGCAGGCGGTGCGATCGCTCTTTTTCTGTTTTCAATCCTGGCGAAGCTGACTCTAACACTACTTTCTCGAATCTTTCGGGAAAATGTAATGTCATGTAAAATGCCAATCGCCCGCCCATTGAATAGCCCAACAACAAACATTTGTCTATTTGTAAATCATCTAATAACTCGATTAATGCTTGGGCAGTATTTGACATAGTGTAGCAACTTTCGTCGCCGTTGACTTGGGTTTTTCCGTGACCGGGAAGGTCAACTGCTAAGCAGCAATAACTGTTAGAAAGTAAGGGAATGACGCTGCTAAAGTCTTGACTGCTGCCCGTGAATCCATGCAAAAATAAAAGTGTCGGCTGATTCTTGTTGCCAGTTAAGGAATAGTGAAAGTTATAATTATTAAATTTGTCCATATACAATTATACGATTCAATGTGAGGTACGGATTGCTGAATTAAAGAAGATTTTGAGAAGTCGTCCAACTCTGCCAACTCCACCAACTCCATCAACTTAGCAAACCATACCTCCAATTTACCGGAATTCTCGATCGCCCGATCTACAAAGCAAACCCTAACGCCAGCAGCAATCCGCTCGAAAAATGCAGCGTAACTGCGATAAACTTAGAGTTGCTGACCTTTGCCGGTTGGTCGTGATAGTCTGTGACATGGCGGCAAAGGTCGATCGCAAATGGCAAACTCCCAAAAATCAACAGCGTCCAAATTGGGAACATTCCCAAAGCCACAAATAGCACAGTCAAAACATAAATGCTGCCGCACAACCACTGCAACAACTGGGCACCTTTTTTCGTACCGAGTCGAACAATTGGGGATTTTTTACCCGCCGCCAAATCGTCCTCAACTTGGTGAAAATGGGAACAAAATAAAATGATACTCGTTGTAATTCCCACGATTGCCGAAGCCGCTAAATTAGTTGCAGACCAAGTTTGAGTTTGACTGTAATAAGCAGCGGCAAAGGCTAGCGGCCCAAAGGTGAAAAAGCAAATAATTTCTCCCAAACCTTGATAGCCAAGACGAAACGGAGGCCCTTGATAAGTGTAGCCGAGAGCACAGCACAAAACTACCAGCAAAATTACTGTTGGGTCTTTTTGCCACCAGCTTATGGCGCAAATTCCCGACACTCCGACTGCTAAAAACAGATTTGCCAGCCCGAAAATTAAAGCTTTATTTCCGGTTAAGTTAACTAGAGAATGCGCTTTGTTTTTATCGATGCCTGTTTCTGAGTCAAATACATCATTGCTGAGATTCAGCCATGCTATAATCAAAATGGCTGACATTAAAAATGTCGAAAAAATTGACGAATTAATCGTTTGAGTTTCGGCAAAAGCAATTGCAGTTCCTACTGAAATAGGAATCACCGCAACGCTGTACATGGGCGGCTTGATTGCCGCCAGCCACAATTTACTATTTGAACGTTCAATTAACTTTGTTGTCATTACACAAACTTGATTCAATTGATAGCAGCGTAGTAATTTTACAATTTTATTGGTGAAGAAAGTCTACTCTGTATCGGGTTGAGTGGGCGGGGGGCATCCCTTGAGAGGCTTTGCGGGCGATCGCACGCCCGGTAATGCCCGTCTGCAAACCTCTGCGGGGTCGATCGCATGAGATCCGAGATTGAGTCGCTCAATCTTAAAGTTTTATGTCTAAATGTTTCGATCGATCGCGCGTTGGCGAAGCCCTGGAAGAGGATCGTCTGTTTTTTGCCCCAAGCGAGCCCAAACTTTCCGGGAAACTCGAAAGGTCATGTTTTGCGATCGCCCTCCCGTGCTTAGATCGAAATAGGGGTTCTAGCGGGACAAAACCGCACTCTTTCTGACAAATCTGCTATTCTCGCTTTCATGACAGTAATACCGCACCGCGCTAATCTTTTACAAGACCGCAATCAACTGCATCAGTTTCTGTTAGATTGCCAGCAGTCTTTAACGGAAAAAGATCAAACAAAGATAGTTAGTATTTCTCAGGAGATTGCCCCCGTCGATCCGCTAGTTGTACTTCAAGAGATTTCCGAACCTTGCCAGCGACACTTTTACTTTGAAAAAAGAGACCCGATTGCAGGCAACAGTTTTGCGATCGCCGCCCTAGATTCGGCCATCCATCTAACAGTAGCCGGAAGCGATCGATTTGCCCTAGCTCAAAATTTTATTCAATCTTGTCTTGCCCGAACAATTACCATCGGTACAGAACGCTTGCCTTTCAGCGGGCCGCACTTTTTTTGTAGCTTTGCTTTTTTTGATGAGAATGTCGCCACCAATTCTTACTTCCCCCCTGGCACCGTATTTTTACCCAAATGGCAGATTACTCGCCTGAAAGATAGCTGCACACTGGTGGCAAATGCCATCATTAACCGCGACATAAATATTAAGAGTATTACGGATAATATTTGGCAAAGTTTTGATAAAATTGCGTCTCGCCCTTACCAAAAAATAACTTCTCTTAGAAACAGTTCGATACTTTTAAAACAAATTCCTGTGAATGATGCAACTCAATTCAAAACATCTGTCAAGTCCGCTTTAGAATTTATCAAATCTCAATATTTCAGTAAAATTGTTTTATCCCAAGCAATAAATGTCATTTCCAAAACCCCTTTTAGTTTAATAGACTCCTTAAATAACTTGCGCCTTACTTATCCCGGCTGCTACGTATTTTCCACCAGTAACGGCCAAGGTCAAAATTTTATCGGTGCCAGTCCAGAACGCTTAATCAGCATTCACAAAAATGAATTAGTAACAGATGCCTTAGCAGGTTCCGCACCGAGGGGGAAAAATGAAGCGGAAGATGCGAATTTAGGCAAAGGTTTACTCAACAGCGAAAAGGATATTCGAGAACATCGAGTTGTAATTGATTTTATAGTCGATCGCCTGTCGAGTCTCGGTATCAATCCCGAATTTTCCCCGGTTCCCAGGCTGCTGCAACTGTCAAACATTCAGCATTTGTGGACACCCATAAGGGCTAGAATTCCCCGTGATATTCATTTATTAAAGATTTTATCCCAACTGCATCCAACGCCAGCGGTGGCGGGGGTACCGAGAGATATTGCCCTACAGCAAATTCGCGGCTGCGAAAGCTGCGATCGCTCTCTGTATGCAGCACCCCTCGGCTGGATCGATCGCACCGGCAACGGCGAATTTGCCGTCGGCATTCGATCGGCTTTAATCGATGGCGATCGGGCTATACTTTATGCTGGTGCTGGTATTGTGGCGGGATCGGAACCCGAAAAAGAACTAGCAGAAATTCAGCTCAAATTGCAGGCACTTTTAAATGCTTTAGTTTAATTCAGCTAATTTGCAGAATGTAGAGTTGTCTGGCTAATTGATTGAGTCTGTGTTAATGTTTAATCTTCACCTCCTCAAAATGTTCTACTATGGGAAAAGGATCGTAAAAATGGTGAAGCATTCTTTTCCACTCTTGAGATTCAGCGGAATTCCTAAATCTAAGGGTATGAGCTTCTAAATTTTCCCATCTAACCAATAATAGATATTTTCCTTGAACTTCTGTGCAGCGATGAAGTTCGTGAGATAAATATCCATCTATAGACCAATGGCACTGAAAAAGTGAGCAAAAAAAAATCTGTAAGGCAATATCTACATAGATAATTGCCTTACAAACCAAAATATCTCCCTCTAGTATGCCAAATCGTGCATCCATTCTCAAGCAACAATTTTTACAGAGTGTCGCCTTACCCTGGAGAGAACTGCTACCAGACTCTCAAGTCCTTGAGCTGTTGGCTAACGAGAACGTGAG
>JACJNV010000184.1 GCA_014695175.1 Microcoleus sp. FACHB-DQ6
TTCGTTTAGCGGTATATCAAATGAATTCTTAGAAAGTGCCATATTGCCTCATCAATGCTTTTCAGTAAATGTATCATGCCGATCGCCCCTCAACTCCCCCGTTCGAGCCCCAACCCGCACAATACTTAATAAAAAGTTTATAAAACTTACCATTTCCGCATAGATTAGAGTTATCCTAGAAAATCCAGCAATCCTGCAAAGCGTCAACCTTCTCGTCACTTATCCAGTGGTTCGATGACTCAAACCCAAAGCACTAAAACCGCCACCCCAACAGCAATTTATTCCTTGACAATTGCTCCCGCCTGTGTATTGCGAGGTCGATCGGCGATCGCACAAGCCGGAGATGCGATCGCCCGTTTCGGAAAGCGCCCGCTAATCGTCGGGGGCAGCAACTCCCTCGCCGCCGCCCAACCCTACCTGCAACCAATCCTCGAACAGCAGCAGTTAAAATCCGCCGAAACAGCATACGGCAAGGATTGCAGCGAAACCAGCCTCGAAACCCTCCGCGAAGCAGCCCAAACCCATCAAGCCGACTTCATCATCGGTGTCGGCGGCGGCAAAGCCTTAGACGCAGCCAAACTCGTCGCCCATCAGTGCAAAATCCCGATCGTCACCATACCGACATCAGCCGCCACCTGTGCCGCTTGGACAGCCCTTTCTAACATTTATTCAGAACAAGGTGCATTCCAATACGATGTCACATTAGCCAGATGTCCCGACTTATTAATACTCGACTACGGCTTAATTCAAACCGCACCGCAGCGGACATTAGTAGCAGGAATTGGAGATGCGATCGCCAAATGGTACGAAGCATCAGTCAGCAGCGGACACTCCGAACAAACCCTGATAATTTCGGCCGTCCAACAAGCTAGAATACTGCGCGATATTTTATTCCAAAAATCAGCCGCCGCCCTCAAAGAACCCGGTAGCGAAACCTGGCAAGAAGTCACAGATGCCGCCGTATTGCTAGCAGGAGTAATCGGTGGAATTGGCGGTGCCCAATGCCGCACCGTCGCCGCCCACGCCGTCCACAACGGCCTAACTCATCTATTAGCAAGCCACGGCACATTGCACGGCGAAAAAGTCGCCTACGGCATTTTAGTACAACTGCGGCTAGAAGAAATGCTGCAAAACAATCAACTCGCCGCTAGCGCCAGACAGCAACTGCTAAAATTCTACGCCGAGATTGGATTACCCCAAACTTTAGACAACCTCGGACTCGGAGACATTACCATAGCAGAATTGCAGCGCGCCGCCGATATCGCCTGCAATCCCAATTCCGACATTCACCGACTGCCTTTTAAAGTTGTTCCCCAACAATTAATGGCAGCGATGGTTTCTACCACCGCACCTGTGGGAGAATTAAAGATTAAGAATTAAAACAGTTTGTAGTAAGGACTAAAGTCCTGAAAAAGCTGTGCTAGCAAGGACGAAAGTCCTTACTACAAACCAGGAAAACTGACAACAGACAAAAAATAAATGACCTTGGATTGGATTAGCCCTGCTGACAGGTTGCAAAAACTACCGCCCTACGTATTTGCCCGTCTCGACGAACTCAAAGCCCGCGCCCGCGAACAAGGACTCGATTTAATAGACTTAGGAATGGGAAACCCCGACGGTGCCACTCCTCAACCAGTAGTAGAAGCGGCTGTCGCAGCCATCCAAAATTCTGCCAATCACGGCTATCCACCCTTTGAAGGAACTGCCAGTTTCCGCCGTACTATTACTAAATGGTACAGCCGCCGCTACAACGTTGAACTCGATCCAGAAAGCGAAGCATTGCCCTTATTGGGTTCTAAAGAAGGTTTAGCGCATTTTGCGATCGCCTATATCAATCCCGGCGACTTAGTATTAGTACCGAGTCCCGCTTATCCCGTATTATTTCGCGGCCCGATTATCGCCGGTGCAAAAGTTCACAACATCATCCTCAAACCAGAAAACGACTGGGTAATTGACTTAGCCGACATTCCCGACAGCGTAGCCGAACAAGCAAAAATACTTTATTTCAATTATCCCAGCAATCCGACTGGAGCAACAGCACCCCGCGAATTTTACAAAGATATTGTTGCTTTCGCACACAAACATCAAATCTTGCTGGTTCACGACTTGTGTTATGCCGAATTAGCCTTTGACGGGTATCAACCGACAAGTTTATTAGAAATTCCCGGCGGTAAAGAAATCGGCGTCGAATTTCACACGATGTCAAAAACCTACAATATGGCCGGCTGGCGAGTCGGTTTTGTAGTAGGAAATAGGAAGATTATTCAAGGTTTGCGGACATTAAAAACTAACCTAGATTACGGTATATTTTCCGCCTTGCAAGCAGCAGCGGAAACAGCACTGCAATTGCCCGACAGTTACTTGCACGAAGTGCAGGATCGTTACAGGACTCGTCGGGATTTTATGGTTGAAGGATTGGCAGAATTAGGGTGGAATATTCCCAAGCCTCTGGCTGCAATGTATCTTTGGGTTCCCTGCACTCCGGGCATGAGTTCGACTGATTTTGCCCTCAATGTTTTGCAGCAAACGGGTGTTGTGGTGACTCCTGGCAATGCTTTTGGGCCGGGCGGCGAAGGATATGTGAGAATTAGTTTAATTGCAGATTGCGATCGGCTGGGAGAAGCATTGCGGCGCTTGAAACAAGCAAACATTCGCTATCAATAGTCATTGGTTATTGGTTATTGGCGATGATCTGCCGCTCACTCTGCATCAACTCATTATTATGTTAAGGATGACACCCATTACCCCCTAAACATAATAATGAGATTAACAAGCTCAGGCGCATACAAATTTTACAGTCAAGTTTGATGAAATTATTGTGGGGTGTCCCGCCCGCCCGAAAAATATAACGCAAGGTGCGGGACAGCAAGGTGCGTAGGATGCCCCAGAGCAGAATAAACCTGTTAAAATTCAAATAATCAATCTCCGACGCACTCTACAAGTTGATTTAAGAGTCACTCTTTATTTTGTGGCAAGGTTTAAAACATCCGTGGATGTACGATGTCCGACGCCGTGCCTCCTTAGTTATAGTTAACAAAGATCATTAAGGAAGCATTTTTGCCATGCCTGTAATCGAATCTAAGTTAAACAACACCCGCAACCTTTTACAAGAATTAGGCAACTCAGTCTCTAGCTTAGTCAACTCGTCCCCGGATGTTTTTGCTGATTCGGGGATTCAATCTTGCCTACAGGATTTTTTAAGTGTTTATCAAGAAGCCGTCCAACGCCTAGAAAATCCTAGTTTTCGGATTGCTACTCTGGGCACAACTTCCTCTGGAAAGTCAACGATTGTCAACGCGCTGATTGGTCGAAAAATTGCGCCTATTGAAGCAGGGGAAATGAGTGGGGGTGTATTAACCATCAAACATTCTCAAGAACAGAGATTAATGATTGCAGAAACGGAAGATGCTGCTTGGGATACTGGTGAATGGACGGGATTAAGCGATGAGGATTTATACCAGCGAATTAGCAGCGTGATGCACTCCTATCACGGGGCGCGGAAAAAGCGTGAGTATGTTGCGCCACAAATAACAGCTCATGTTCCTCTTTTACCTGCTTGTGATGCTTCTTTACTGGGTTTACCCAACGGAATCCGAGTTGAATTGATTGATTTACCGGGATTGAAATCAGTTCAAGACCGGGCTAACTTAGCAACTATCCAAAAGCAAGTTAATAAAGCTTTTAGTTTAGTGGCTTTGGACTATATGCAGGTAGATGATGAACACAGAAAACGCTTATTAGAAGAATTAAAGAAAGTTGTCGAATATCTACAAGGCCGCACAGATTCGATGATTTTTATCTTAAATCGGGTCGATAACCGAGGAGCAGATGATTTACCCCTATCAGAGCGGATTGATAAGTTAAGAGAAGAAATTAAAGAGGTCTTATCGCTTCCAGAACTTCCTGATGTTCTGCCTTTTAATGCTCGTCTTTTATATTATGCTCAGTGTGCTTGGGGTTCAGGAGCTTTTAACCAACCGTCATTGATGAGTCAGGAGATACGCTTAAAACTCCTTAAAGCTATGTTTCAAGACTGTGCAGGAGTTATTAAATTAAATACTAAGGAGAACCGCGATTTAAAGAATTGGTTTCGCGATATTGAAGATCGGGTAGAAGACAATGAGGCTATTGATGATGAAACCATGCGAAAAATTCTCCACTATTCTTTAGAATGGAGTGGCGGTAAAGAACTTTGGGATTGCTTCCGTAGACGGGTTCAAAAATCATTTGCTGAACTGGTAATACTTCCTGCGTTGTTGGAAGTATTCAATAACTATGAGTCTTTGTCAGATAATCTAGATATTCTGATTAAAACACGAAAGATTAATAATCAAGAACAGGTGGAACAAGAAAGAGAAAAGATTGCTCAAATTCGTCAAGACTTACAAAAAAACATCAAAAAACTTGGGAAAGAATTTAAGACCGAGATTGAGCAATTAATAGAAGGATTGAAAAACGACGATCCTAAAAGTCGGATTAAGATTAAACAAGATGCTGACAAAAAAGGACGTAAGGGGTTTTCTATAATTTTTGATGCTGTCGCTGAGGTGGAAGGAGACTTAACCAAAGTTCTAATTGTTCCAGTTCGCGATTCTCTTAAGAAGAACCAAGGAGCTTTTGAACTGAGAGATAAACTACGGGAAGTCACATTACCTTCATTAGCGGATAATATTTCAAAAGCTTATGATAATGTTAGTCGAAGACTCAGCAAATTTTCTCAACAGTCAGAATATTTAGTTAAGCGTGTAAGAGCTGATGATGATAAAGGGACAAAAGAACTTGAACATGATGAGCGTTATGTTCGTATCCTGTATCACAATATGAGAGAAGCTATCACCAAAAGAGCAGAGTTTGTTTTACAAGGAAAAGCTCAACAGTTTGCACAAGCTTTAGAATCATTAGTTGATGTACAAGTTAATAGCTTAAAAGTTTGTTTGTCCGCCTCAAATTTTTCTGCGATTAATATTGAAAAAGCAGCCATCAGTAATTTACGCAAAAAGTTAGCTCAAAACTTGCCAACTTTACCGGAGAAGTTTTTTGAACTTCCAGACGCTATTAAGCAAAATCGCTCCCAACAAAGAGAAGTAGTTGGTACGAAAACAGAATATGAAACTCGCACAAAAACTGAATATCAAAGTTATACAGAATCTTATAAAGATGGTTCTTGTTTCTCTAGCACGAAAACGAGAACAAAAACACGACCCGTAACCCGTAATTACCAAGAAGCTGTAACTCGGAATATTTACGAAGATATCCAGTATGTTGAACTCTTTCTTCCTTCTCCAGACTTAATGGCAAAACAATGGTCAAGTGGAATTACGAAAAACAAAGCAAGTTTATGGGATATTTTATGTGGCTGGATTCTCAAACGATTAGATTATGTTAGCAGTATCTTTGAAGAATCCGTTGATGAGATTACCAATCTAGCTGAACGTGCTTTGCAACAACAATTAAGTTTTATTGAGGATAACTTTGAACAGGAAAAACAGTTTTGGCGCGATTTTGAAGTGCAAAAAGATAATGCAACAGCAATTTGTCAAATGTTAGCAGAAGATTGTCGTCAGTAAAGTAGGTTTTAAACATAGTAAAATTCAGGAGGAAAAAAATGGAGCCTAGGGAATTGTTAGAAGTAGCAGGAGTAGCAGTAGTAGTAG
>JACJNV010000185.1 GCA_014695175.1 Microcoleus sp. FACHB-DQ6
GGGTGATGCAAGGCTTTTGTACTATTTTACCTGTTTATCTTGCACACTTTCCTTGATCGGACGATCGCATAACCAAGCCGTGTAACCTTTCTGCACTTATCCAGCAAGCCCTACATAAACCCGCCCCCATTTAGGGCGGACAAAAGTTTATGTATCTGCGAATTTTATTCGCCGGACTTTGTTTCCTGGGTTTGCGATTGAATCACCGCACTCCAGTCATCATTATTAACAGCCGCTTCCAAATCGTTAGCGCGATCGCCGTCACTTTGGACTGCGGTTTCTAACTCTTTGGTAAGACTGGAATCTGCCATTGCTTTACGTAATTTTAGCTTCTTTTCTTCATAAGCTTTTTGTTCCTCCGCAGACATAGCAGCGCGCGCAGCTTGGCCTACTGTACTCGCCCACATTTCGCTTTCAGCACCGTTTCCAGGCGGAATGCTGCCAATTTCTGCTATCCAAGCATCCCGCAAACTTTCCATTTCTTCCCGCTTCGGGAATTTGAAAGTTTGCACGCGCAGGAAAGCACAATTTTCTGCGCCATTTTGGGCTATGTGACCGTTGATTGAAAGCAGGATGTTTCGCGAATAACCGATAAACTGAGTGTTGCGGGAAGTGTCCATTACAGCGTAAACGCCGGCGACTTTCGCGTTAGTTGCCAAATCGCGCCATGTATCGATCGACATGACTTGCGTGCCGTCATTTTCTAATTCAGAAATAGCGGCTGCTGCGCTGTGTTCTGAGTCGGAACTGTATAAAAAGTTGTGCAGTCCTTCATGGGCGACTGGTACGTTTTGATGTTCAATTGCTACGTCTCGATCGGCATTCACTTGATTAGCTTCCATAAAACCCAATTCCTCAAAAAATGTCAACTTTACTCATTCAATCCCACTTTCAGGGGCGGGCTTTCCGGCCCACCCCACAATAAAGTTCTGTTTGTGGAACAGGCCGGAAAGCCTGTTCTATTGTTTGTTTTGCCCTTATATACTTAACTTGCGGCAATTTGTTGCAATTCCTCGTCAGTCAATTTAACTTCGAGCGCCCCCACAGAGTCCTCAATACTCGATACTTTGGTCGCACCGGGAATCGGAACGACGCAGGGCGATTGAGCCATCAACCAAGCTAATACTATACAGTAAACTGAAACGTTTTTTTCTGCTGCTAATTTGGCGATCGCGGGCATATCTTGCAAGCTGGTGACGCGGCGGCTTCCTCCCAAAGGACTCCAGGGAAAAAATGTCAGTTTTTCGGTTTCGCAATATTCCAGAACGCCGTCTGATTCCGGCTCTCTGTGCCACGGATTGTACTGATTCTGCACGGAGACAACTTCTACTGTATCGCGGGCACGTTTGATCTGCTCTACAGAAAAGTTGGACACTCCTATAAATCGAATCATTCCTGCTTGTACTGCTTCTTTTGCAGGTGCTAGGGCTGCTTCTATGGTATAAGCGGGATCTGGCGAGTGGTACTGCCAAAGGTCGATCGGTTTCTGGCCGCCCAATGCTTCAAAACTTTCGCGAATTGTCTGGCGCAAATGATGGGGATTGCCGTTGCGCGTCCATGCACCTTGAGGCCGCATTAAGCCGCCTTTAGTGGCGACAGTAACCGCCCGAGTATCTCCGGTGTACTCTTCCAAAGCTTTGGCAATCAGTTGCTCGTTGTGGTGTTTGTCGGATTCATCTTGACAGTAGGAATCTGCGGTGTCAATTAGGGTGACACCCAAATCGAGGGCGCGGTGAATTACCGCAATTGATTGCGATTCTGGCGGCCGGCTGCTTAAGGACATGGGCATACCTCCAAGACCGATCGCGCTGATCGTAAAATTACTGTTACCCAGTTTTTTTCTTTTCATTGATTTCCCTTCGTTTGCGTGGTTTATTTCCAGTTTACATTTCAAGGATAGGTTGAAATTTTACATTAATTTAACTATCTAAGTAAATAGAAAAAAATATTTTTTAGATAAGCTGTTTGGCATTGAAAATGTATATTTCAAGTCCCTATTCCCCACGTGTCCAATCCTCTCCCTCTCAAACATAATAGACAATCTAGATGTGCAGCCGCTTACCTACCTACTTAACTAGCTGGAAGCGCTGGTGTAAAAGCGGAGTGCAAATTGCCAGAAGTAGCGGGAGAAAAATAACAGCCCGATCGCCAATATTCCCGCCCCTGCGATCCAAACGATTTCACCTCTCCCCAGCATGGCTTCTGCAGGCACAGTCGTCAAGAAGGCAACGGGAACTACGAAAGTGAAGAAAAATCGATAAGCTGCGGGATAAGCTGCCATTGGAAATCTACCCGCTTCTAACAACCCTTTGAGGACTTCGGTAACATTGTAAATTTTGACAAACCAAATGCTGGTGGCCCCTAACATAAACCATATACTGTAAAGAGTAATAGTTCCGAATAACAGCGGTATTGCTGTTAAAAAATAGTTGCCGATTTCTACTCCCAACTTGTTGGCAGCATACAGCAGCAATACCGTGCCGAAGATTAAATCTGGGATTCCCCAAGGCGAAACTGTGTTTGCAGATAGCCAGAATTGAGAACTGATGGGTTTGAGGAGTACGAAATCGAGAGTACCTTGCTGCACTCGATCGACAATACGGCTGAGATTAGGTGCTAGAAAGGTTGACGAAAACCCCTGCAAAATCGTGAAAATACCGAGTACAACTAAAGCCTCTTCCCATGAATAGCCGGCAAACGTGTAGTCGGTACGGTAGAACAAAAACAGCCCAAACAAGCTGCCCGCAAGATTTCCGAGGCTGCTGAGGGTCGCGAGGACAAAGTTGATTCGGTATTCTAGTTCCGCTGCGATCGCCGCACCCCAGAACAATTTCAGTACGTGCAAATATCGTCCCATGTTTATAGCCATTTTTCCCCGTTGAAATACTTAGATTTCATCTTATTGTAAAGGTTGTGTGAAGTGCTCTGCTGTAGAGGCTGCTCATTTCACTATAACTTTAAATTATTGATATCGCTTACTTAAATAGTTTTACTTACACGTAGTATTTAGTTATTTAACAATCTTTCAACAAAAATTACAATTATTAATTTCAGTCCATCTTAAGCCAATATATTTTGACAATTATTAAGCAGGATTCATGTTTTAACACAAAGCATCGCTTGATTGATTGGAAATACTAATATGTTACAACTCTTAAAATTATAAATATTTCAAAAACATCTAGCCATACCCAAAGGGAACACTTAGGATGGGGCATACGTACTCAAAAGGAATACGTCATCAGAAATACGTAATCATACGTACAAAAGAGGGTTCGAGAAATTGACTTAACTAACAACACGTAAGGAAAAAAAGACATGGATGCTTTAACATTATCGAGACTGGGCGTCAAGCACACCAAGAGTGCAGTAGCCGAATCGCTGCGGATCAATACAGGATACGACGTGACAAGCCCAGTCACTTTTTACGGGATTGTCAACGAGCGCTGCAATGTTAAATGCCGCCAGTGCGAGTATTGGCGGCTCAAAGAATATAAAGACGAAATGACGATCGAAGAATGGCAAAATGCCCTCTTGAGCGTCAAAGAATTTGTGGGCGAATTTTCAATCAACTTTAGCGGCGGCGAACCTTATATTAAAAAAGGTTTTCTAGACTTGCTGGCCTTTGCGAATAAAAATGGAATTCACGCCGGCGTCACCACCAACGGCTATTGCATGACCAGGGAAAACGCAGCCAAAACTGTCGCTGCTCGTCCTTTTAATGTGAATATGTCAGTTGACGGGCCGAATGCAGAACTGCACGATTATTTGCGGGGTCAACCGGGATTGTTCGACAGACTTTCTAAAGGAATCGGTTATCTGCGCGAAGAACAAGAAAAACAGAACGTATTGTTTCCGATCAACGTCAAACCGACAATGAACCGACTCAATTTCCGCCACCTCCCGGAAATAGTCACTTGGGCTCAGGGAATTGGGGCGACGACGGTGAACTTCCAACCCGTCAACCGCTGGACGCCAGAAACATACGAGGAATTGTGGATTGAAAAAGAAGACATGGAGGAATTTTCACAGGTAATCGAGCGCTTAATTGAAATGAAGCATAACGGTGCTCCGATTATGAACAGCGATGAAGTGTTGCGATTGATGATTCCTCACTTTGCGGAAGAAAAAGCTCCTGATTCAACTCGTCCTTGTCGCGTTGGACTGCGGAATTACTGGATTGATACACGCGGTGATGTGAAATTGTGCGATGAGTTTCCGGTAATTGGTAATGTGAAAAACGCCAGCGCCCGCGAGATTTGGTACGGTGAAAAAGCTCAGAAAGTCCGCCGCGATACTTTGAATTGCGGCAAGCTTTGTCTGATTACTTGTGTTTCGCAAAAGACGATTTTGGACAAGGTAAAGATGGGGGTAAAATTATTAAAAAATTGAGGTTTGAGCAGTGTTAATATTGCTTGTATTCATGGTGACCGGGTTTGAGCAGAAACCCGGTTTTTTGTTTGATAAATTGTATTCCCGTTAGGTTTTGCTAAAGGACAGGGCAATGCCGTTTCCTTACGAATACAATGTTTTGTATCAGTCGTAGGGTGGGTGACGGTGAAAAATGATTGCACCGCAGTCATTTACTATTGACTGTCACGCACCGCTTTACCTAGGCAATATTTTTCTTACCAGTGGCAAGATTCTGGGGGATATTTTTCTCGCCAGCGGCAGGATACCCAGTATCAGCAAGCTGAATATTAAACGGCAAAGCAAACTCCAGATAATCGTCGGTGTGAAGGGATGAAGGGGGAGGGAAAAATCGGGTTGCCATTTAATGGGTGTATCTTTGATTAGGGGATAGCTGTCCCAAAAGATTTGTCCACCTCCGATCGCATATCCGACAAAAAAAGATGATATTCTCAACTTGGCGAGCTCGCTTTTTCTGTTTGTCTTCGTTCTTCCGGCCGATTTCCATTTGTTCTTGAGCGCCATCTTTCTGCTCTTGTTCCTTTTGCTTGTATAATTCTATTTGTTCGCGCTCGCACTGACGTTCCCTCTCTTCCTGTTCCCGGTTCAATTCCACCTGTTCTATTTCCACCATCCCCCGAATTGTGGATAGTGTCTGCTAGAACAAATCTTGATTGGCAATCAGGTAGTTTAAGTATTCTTCAACTTGGTTTTGATATTTGCGCGATCGCAAATTCAGGAACTTCGGCAAAAACACCCGTTGCCGCCTTCAATGGAAAAATTTTTGATTTTAGGATAACTTTCGATAGAATAATTTTTCGCCTTAATATCAACAGTATTGCTGTATCCTCGCAACTGCGGCAATTATTTAGCACAATCAAATACTTGGCTTCGGGTTTCAACTAACAATCGCTTTAACTTCGCGAGTTAAATTTCTCGATTGGGTTCCGCTTCTATTTGAGTGAATTCTGGCAGCTTTCTTTATAATTAGCTGGCTATTTGCGGACCTCGGCAATCGACCTTTCCATACCAAAAAGGGGCTCGCCTGCGCGTTGAGAAAAAGACATAAAGTGTGATCGACCTTTCCAGACCAAAAATGCGATCGCACTCACACTCTCAACCAAAGATCGCCCCTCTCATTCCACTCATGGCGATCGCCCCATTACCTATAATTTTAATTAACATCCTGTCCCTCCCTTAAGCAGGGCTGGGGGGACAGGATGAAAGGGGAAACGAGACTTAAAGCGGTCGATAAACGCGATAGTTAATTTCAGGGAAAATATTATCAATCTCCTCAACCTTCTCCAACCAACCCGAATCAACTTTCCCTTCTTTCACTTCATCGTAAAGCTTGTGAAAGCGCATTAAGTGCGATCGAGTCCGCCGCACTGCATAGGGCACCATCGTTCCTGTACGCATGATAAATGCCCAGTCAGAAGATTGAGCTAGCAGCACTTCCCGCGCCGCTTGGTTCAAAGCCCGCCACTGCAATTCATCCGCAGGTTCCATGCTTCCCAACTCAATCATCCGTTCCGCAGCTTTGTGCAAGTGCGGGTAAATCCAAGCATTGGTATCGTTGAGCCAATATTCGTGGAAACCCCGGAAACCCCAGCTAGACTGAGACGGGCGGCACACTTGCTGAGTCGGATTTCCCCGCAAATAATCGGCTAAGTGCGTCATCTCGTAGGTATTTTGGTCGTACCAACTCTTGCGGAACAGGTAATCTAAGAACCAAGGCCCTTCGTACCACCAGTGACCGAAAAGTTCGGCGTCGTAAGGCGAAACAATAATCGGCGGACGCTGCATAATGCCGTTGAGGTGTTCGACTTGCCGTTCCCGGTTAAAAGCAAAGTTGCTGGCGTGTTCGGCTGCTTTTTCCCGTGCCCAGTACGGATCGTACAACTGTTTATCGCCTAAACCCAATCCGCGACCGGTGATTTTGTGATATTTAATCCCGGTATTTTTCCGCTGGCCGTTGGGCATGATGTAGGGCTTAATGTAATCGTAGTCAGCTTCCCAACCCAAATCTTTGTAGAATTCGCGGTATTCGGCGGCGCCTGGATAGCCGACTTCGGAAGACCAAACCTGCTGCGAAGATTCGTGATCCCGGCCGAAGGCTGCTACTCCGCATTCGGTGAAAATCGGGGCGTAGCTGCCGTAGCGGGGACGCGGGCGGGCGTAGAGGATGCCGTGACCGTCTGTGAGAAAGTAGCGGAGGCCTGCGTCGGCTAACATCCGTTCTAAGCCTTCGTAGTAGGCGCATTCGGGCAGCCAAATGCCTTTTGGTCGGCGGCCGAAGTTTTCTTCGTAGTTGTCGCAGGCTACCTGTATTTGCGCCCAAACTGCCTCCGGGTACATTTTCATCAGCGGTAAATAGCCGTGGGTGGCGCCGCAGGTGATGATTTCGAGGTTGTTGGTATCTTGGAATTGTTTGAAAGCTTTTACTAAATCTCGATCGTACTTTTCCCAAAAGTTGCGAACTTGAGAGAAGTGAGCGGCGTAATGTTCTGCTAAATACCGGAGGTGACCGTTTCCGCTGTTGTGTTCGATTTCCAGATCCGCTAATTCTTCGAGTTTAGCCAAGTGGTCGTCGAAGCGGTCTTGCAGCAAGGGGTCGCGCAGCATTGCCACCAAGGGCGGCGTCATGCTCATGGTAATTTTAAAGTCGATGCCGTCGCGCTTGAGTCCTTCAAAGACTTGCAGCAGGGGAATGTAGGTTTCTGCGATCGCCTCAAACAGCCATTCTTCTTCTAAAACGTAGTCGCTTTCGGGGTGGCGGACAAAAGGCAAGTGGGCGTGGAGAACGAGTGCGAGGTAGCCAATAGTCATAAAAAAATTCGGTAAGTGGGAAACGAGCGTGTCTTTAGACCTGAGAGGGAAACGGCTAGGCGGTTTCAACCGCCGTGAATCTTTCCATTACACGGGGATTGCTAGATGGGAGTGTACTTTTGTAATGTACTTTCAGTGGGACAATTACCACATCCAACCTCGCAACAGGCGATCGCATAATGTTCGCTCCTTTATGAGCCTCTATCAGAGGGGTAATGTTAGCTTGCGCCTTCGTTAACAGCCGCTACTATATCTAGGAAACTGATTTAACCCAATAAGTCTGTTTAATCCTAAATTTCGCTTGGCAAGGAACTAGCGAGAGCATTCCCTGGTAGGTCTTTAACTCTTACCGTTAACGTAGTACGCAGGTACGCCTCTGGTCAACTGTGGTTTAAGTCTTAGGCCCGAAGCAAGCGTGTCTTGAGACGTGGGTCGTTGACAGTGATTTGGATGCCGTACTTATTAACTGACGCCATTTAGGGACAGGTTTAAAATATTTTAAGATTTTATGCTGAAACGGGACTCACAAAATGCCGTGTTTTTTTAATGGCCTTTCTCTAACAAACTAAATGTCAGCAAATTCTGATTTTCTGCTTGCTGTCGGATTAAGGCTGCTGCTGTTTGAGAGTCTACTGGCTTTGAGAAAAAGAATCCTTGGGCGTACTCACATTTTAACCCTTTTAGTATAGATAGTTGCGAGGCTTCTTCGACTCCTTCGGCTACTACATCCATGCCTAAATTGTGGGACAAAGTAACGATCGACCGCACAATTTCGGTCGGATCAATCCCTCCTTTACTGAAATCGAACTCACCTCCCATCCTGCTAACAAAAGAGCGGTCTATTTTTAAGGTATTGGTGGGGAAGCGGTGCAGGTAGGAGAGCGAGGAATAGCCGGTGCCGAAGTCGTCAATGCACAAATGTATGTTTCGGGTTCTGAGCTGCACCAGCATTGCTGTTACTGATTCGGAATTT
>JACJNV010000186.1 GCA_014695175.1 Microcoleus sp. FACHB-DQ6
TGCTCAAGGCGAACCAATTATTCTTTCGAGCGACACTTGGGCGGAGGGTGTAACTCAACCGCCCGACTTTAAAGCTAATAGCTATTTAGCCGTACCTGTCCATACTCAGAACCAGCCGCAGGGTTATTTAATTTGCAGCCACGTTACTCATTGGCTTTGGAGCAAGGAGGAAATCCAACTCTTAAAAGCGGTAGCCGACCAATTGGCGATCGCAATTACTCAAGCTCACCTTTACAGTCAAACCCAAGACCAAGTAAAACTCCTTAATAGTGCCTTAAATGAACTGAAAAAGACTCAAACTCATTTAGTGCAGAGCGAAAAAATGTCATCACTAGGTCAAATGGTAGCTGGGATAGCGCACGAAATCAACAACCCGGTTAACTTCATTTCGGCTAATTTACCTCACACCAGCAAATATACTAAAAATTTATTAGAATTGGTGAGTTTATACAAACAAAAGTTCCCGGAAGTCCCCCCGGAAATCGCAGACTTTACCGAAGAAATCGAGTTAGACTTTATCGAGGAAGATTTGCCGCATATATTGGATTCTATGAAAATAGGAACCGAACGCATTCGCAACATCGTTCTTTCTTTGCGTAACTTTTCTCGCCTTGATGAATCTGACAAAAAGCAGGCGGATATTCACGAAGGTATAGAAAATACCTTGCTGTTGCTCTCCAACCGCATCAAAAATAGAATTTATATAGTCAAGAAATACGGAAAAGTGCCTTCAGTCGAGTGCTATCCGTCTCAGCTCAATCAGGTTTTTATGAACTTGCTGAGCAATGCGATCGATGCCTTGAACGAGATCGATCGCCTGGATAAAATCATTACAATTTCCACGGGAGTAGTTCGCGAAAATGGTGGTAAATTTCTGAAAGTGGCGATCGCCGACAACGGCCCCGGCATTCCCGACAGCGTTAAAGACAAAATTTATAACCCATTTTTTACTACTAAACCAGTGGGCCAAGGCACTGGTTTGGGGTTAGCAATTAGCTACAAGATTGTAGTGGATGGACACGGCGGCAGCATCAAAATTTCTCAACCTCCGGGCGGCGGGACGGAGTTTTTGGTAAAAATTCCTATTAGTAACGGAAAGTAAGAGTATTTTAGATTTTAGATTTTAGATTTTCAATTTTGGAATGACTGATAATACAAGGTTTTGGATATTATCTATAGTTGCATTATTTTGGGAAACTGGTATCAGGAGGAAGTGGGAATGGAAGCCCACGGAGTTTGTAACCGAGGTAAGGGATAGAGGTTCGAGGGAAGATGTTGGAGGGGACAAAAAGTTTTAATTAATGCTAAGTTGACGGCCGTTGGCTAAAATTAGAAGAGTTTTTGTTAAAGGTGTTTTATGGCTGTTGGCAAGGATACAATTTTCGAGCGCTTTTTGTCGCCCCTGATGCGACTGGCGATCGACGAACAAGCACTGAAACGACTCTACGAAGGTATCGACTGGGAAACAGCGGGCGATCGCTACCGACAACCCGACTTAGTTTATCCCGAATATTACACCAGCCAAAACTTTCACGGCATTAAACGCGGCTACCTCAACCCCAGTGCCGCCGTTTCCTACGATCCAATCACGCAATATGTTTTGCCTCCCCACGAAACAGTCGTCAGGCAAGGCTTAATTGACGCTGTGCGGGTGAAACCGCGCCGAATTATCGATTTGGGATGCGGCACCGGTTCGACAACGCTCATGCTCAAGCAAGCTTTTCCCGAAGCGGAAGTTGTCGGCTTGGACTTGTCGCCTTATATGCTGGTAGTTGCCGACATGAAAGCGCAAAAAGCAGGCTTAAATATCGAGTGGTTGCACGGAAATGCCGAAAGCGTTGCTTTTGGCGATGCCAGCTTTGATTTAGTCGCAGCTTCCTTGCTGTTTCACGAGACGCCGCCTGCTGTGTCGCGGGCAATTTTGCGAGAAAGCTTCCGGCTGCTGAAGGTTGGGGGACAAGTGGCAATTTTGGACGGAAACCAAAAAACTTTGCGGCAGACAGAGTGGCTGACTGATATCTTTGAAGAGCCTTATATTAAGTCTTACGCGGCTGGCAGCCTCGATGCTTGGGCGGGGGCGGCTGGATTCGCGGCGGTGCAAACTCACGAACACTGGTGGGTGAATCAGGTGACGCAGGGCGTGAAACCTTTGCCGGGGGAAGATTTGGAACAGGTGCCGGTGGCGAGGGGGTGG
>JACJNV010000187.1 GCA_014695175.1 Microcoleus sp. FACHB-DQ6
CGGCAACGGGACAGCCTAAATACCAGAAGGGTTTTAGCCCCTTAATGCCGGGATTTCACTATGTGCCCTACAACGATATTAGTGCGATCGAAAGTGCGATCGAGCAACTCGACAAAGACGAACGCCAAGTAGCTGCAATTATGCTGGAAGCGCTGCAAGGCGAAGGCGGAGTTCGCCCCGGAGATATCGCCTACTTCCAGCGCATTCGGGAAATTTGCGACGAAAAAGGCATTTTGCTCATTCTCGACGAAGTGCAAGTCGGGATGGGACGCAGCGGCAAATACTGGGGCTACGAAAACCTCGGCATTGAACCGGATATCTTTACGTCTGCCAAAGGATTGGGCGGCGGTATCCCGATCGGCGCTATGCTGTGCAAATCTTTCTGCGATGTATTTGAACCGGGAAGCCACGCCAGCACTTTCGGCGGCAATCCTTTTGCTTGCGCTGTAGCTTTGTGCGTTTGTCAAACTTTAGAACGGGAAAACCTTCTGGAAAACGTGCAGCAGCGCGGGGAACAGTTGAAAGCAGGGCTCAACAAGTTGGCGGCCGAATATCCGCATTTAATTGCCGAAGTGCGCGGCTGGGGTTTGATTGTCGGGATGGAATTGCAAGCTGACATCGAACTTACATCCGCTGATATCGTCAAATCTGCGATCGCCGCAGGAGTTTTGTTGGTTCCTGCAGGGCCGAAAGTGCTGAGGTTCGTCCCGCCGCTGATTGTCACTTCCGCTGAAGTCGATCGAGCTTTAGAAGCAGTAGAAAGTGCGATCGTTTCCTTGGGAAATACTCTAGCTTAGTTAGTTTCCTCACCCGGAGTGGGGTTAAAACCCCCCTCTTATCGCTTACAGCGGCTTGCAGTCGCGTAGGTACAACCAGAGGAAAAAAAACCCTCTCGCCTTATAGAAGTACCTATCAAGTTACAATCCGCTGTACTCTCTCGACAATTTAGCTTGTCGCCGAAAATAATTGTGGAACAGCAACTGCCTCAACGGAAATAGCATTAGCTAAAGCTTGCTCTAGTTCGGGGCCTTTTGACAATGTTTCTGTCAAATAAGCAAACGCTTGATTCTGTAATGATAATAAAGCTTCTAAGGAATCTATTGGCATCTTACCAGTTTCTTTTTTAGCTTTATAACAATCAATAGCTATGCGACCCACTAACATAAATACGGACATATTTTTGAGTGGTGTTACTAGCAGCGAAATTCTTACATCGGGTGAACCAATCAAGAATGCCATCTCCAAACGATCAGCCATTTGTTTGGTAAAGGCAGCCCATAAAATGACTAAAATATCACCTTCACCGCTTTCCATACCATAAATAAGAGAAATTTGGTAAATCATCTCTACCAGCAAGCTATTGGTATCAAAAAAATTAACTAGATTACTATTGAGTAATGGATGCAGAGTTTCAAATCCTTTATTCCCTGCAATAAAATCACTAATTGCTTCGGGAAGCTTACCTGCACAACTTCTCATTAAGCCTTGTATAAAACCGGTCATGCTTGTATACACAGCCTTCTCCAAAACAATGCGTTCTGCAAGTTGATGATTGGTTTCATCAGGATAGTCAATTCTTAACTGATCTACTATTTTCTTAGAGCTACTGTAGTGAACTTTTTCACCTTGAATTAGTGTGGTAAAAACCCTTTCTTGCCAGGCTCTACTCCATATTTCATTAACCTCTTTCAATATCTTATCTTTAACCGCAATTACTAATGGTAGGGCTCCTAGCAAATTACTAATAACCACTTTATATGAGAAAGATAGAGGATCTACGACAAGTTTTGCTCCAAATTCAAGCCCCCTAATAATTGTTTGTAGGAAAAATGATATGTCTGGGATGTTGACGCTTTGGGTTTCAACAATTTGTTTATGGTCTTTGACAATTTGTATCAGTGTATTCACATCATCTTTGGCTTCTTTTTGAGCTTCTTTTTCGACTTGGAAGGAGGAGACAGAGCCGTATAAAGATTCTTCGGGAACCCATTGACCTATTGTTTTTCCATTGAGCAGAAAACAAATGCGTCGCCGATCCACATACGTAGCTATTGCGAGAACTCGTCCCTCTTCCACTCGTTCTCCAAAGTAACAGCTAGTCGCTTTCCATAAATCTTTTTGTGTGCTCATTGCAAATTCTCCTGCCTATATTAAGATTGCTCAAGTATTTGGGCGATAGAAACTTACAGCAGATTCCTGATTTATAAGTCATACACTAGAAGCTGGGTTTCTTGATGAAGCCCAGCTTCTTTGTAGTTGCGTGGCTGCAAGCCGATGTAAGTCCTTTGAAGACGACTATATTTAGACCTATTGTAAAACTATATCAAGCTAATGAGCAGGACTTAGACAAAAACAGAAGCTAAAATGGCGTCAAACCCAGAGCTAGAAAGACTTTTAGCTCGAATAGGCATAAATCTAGTATGCACCAAGGTTTCAGGCGTTTTTAGGTCATCAACCTGTTTTGCTTGTCCAGATAGGTTTTCAGCCCTAAAGCGGCCTTAAAATGTCTAAGTCCCGTTAGTCCTTGTCAAGCAGACAAAAATTTGTGTCGCAGCGAGTTCAATTGGTTGGATATTTTGCTAAGAGAGTTATTTGATCGTCAACTCTTCTTGATTGATGCTTCAAAAAGTGTACTCAGTTATACTAACAAGGGGGTTAGGCTAGCAATCCTTGAATATTACTACTCATTTAGGTTAGACGAGTCACACCTACCATTGATTTTAAGTCGAAAGGAGGGTAAATAGAATTAGGGATTCAAATTTCCCGATTTCTGGATTTAATTGGTTGCACGGAAGCAGCGCTCCTATGATTAATAGTTTGGCGGAATGCACGATGGACGAACAGCGTCGCAAAACTGATGTTAATATGCTCCAAGCGCTGCTGGAAAATCCTGGGGACTCAGGAATAGATTTGATTTTGAGGACGAACCCAAAGTCGATCGACTTTGGGTTCGTGCAAACACTTTATTTGGAAGAAGTGGCACTGACGCGAGAAAGCTTGCTGAAAGCTGCAAAATTTTTCCAAAGGGCGATCGCACCCTTAGAATCTGCAAAAGGGAATTATAAATTGCCCGCAACCGGGGCAGCCTATCTGGCTTTTTTAGCAGAAGTATTGCAGGCAGTCGCGCGCGGCCCTGATTCGCAGCACCTGTACTCGCTGCTGAGAAACAATTTAGACAAACTCGACCAGAATTTCGCAGAACTGCTGCGCCACTGGGCCAATTTGGTGTTCTCTGCTGCCAAAGAATCCGAGACTAGGCGCATTGCAGCGTTAATCGGCAATCTGAGCAACAAAATTGGGCGGTTTCCCCTCGGCAGCAAAGCTCACAACTTGGAAATCGAAATTGCCGGTTACGAAACAGTTGCCAAGGTGTTTACCCGCAAAGACTTTCCCCAAGAATGGGCGGTGATGCAAAACAATCTGGGCAACGCTTATAGCGATCGTCCCAAAGGTGATAAGGCTCAAAATATCGAACAGGCGATCGCTTGCTTTGAAAATGCCCTACAAGTACGCACGCCCGAACAGTACCCGGAACAGTGGGCGACGCTGCAAAACAATCTGGGCAACGCTTACAGCGATCGTCTCAAAGGAGATCCGGCAGACAATCTAGAACACGCGATCGCCTGCTATCAAAACGCGCTGCGAGTTCGCACCCGCGAAACTTTCGGGGAAGAGTGGGCGAGCACTCAAAACAATCTCGGCCGTGCTTACAGCCGGCGGCTGCGGGGCAACCGAGCCCAAAATCTGGAACTGGCAGTCGCTTGCTACCACAATGCTTTGCAAGTCTACAACCGCAAGGTGTTTCCCCGGCGTTGGGCCACAACTCAAAATAATTTGGCAAATGCTTACTGCGAGTTGCTGCGGGGCAACCGAGCTGAAAATCTCGAATACGCGGTTACGTGCTATCAAAGAGCTTTGCAGGTGCGGACTCGGGAAGCTTTTCCGCAGCAGTGGGCGACGACTCAAAGGAATTTGGGCCGGGTGTTTGTCGATCGCATCAAAGGCGATCCGGTGGAAAATTTGGAAATGGCGATCGCCTGCTATCAAAATGCTTTACAAGTCTACACCCGCATTAAATTTCCCGAAGCTTGGGCTTCGATCCAAACTTACCTCGGTAGGATCTACAGTCGGCGGGTGAAAGGGGAAAAAGCCGAAAATATGGAAATGGCGATCGTCTGCTATCAAAATGCTTTGCTGTTTTGCAACCGCCAAAAAACTCCCGAACGCTGGGCAATGCTGTGTGCTTACCTCGGCCGCGCTTTCTGCGAACACGTGAAAGGGGAAAAAAACCGCAACCTCAAAAGCGCGATCGCCTGCTATCAAAATGCGGGCGAAGTCTACACCAGGCAGGCCTATCCCAACCGCTGGGCAATGCTGCAAATTTATCTCGGCAGAGCTTATTCGCAACTGACGGAGGCGGAAAATGTGTCGCACATGGAAAGCGCGATCGGCTGCTATCACAGCGCCTGTCAAGTCTACACTCGCGAAACCTATCCCCACCGCTGGGCTGAAATTTTATTTTATTTGGGTCAAGCTTACCGAGTTCGAGGCGACTTGCTTCGCGCCTATGGGGTTTTTACTGCTGCGGTCGATACTGTTGAATTCTTGCGTTGCGAAGTTGGGGTTGATACAGTCGATTTTGGCGATCGGACGAGTACCGAAAAAGTCAAATTAACCCGCACTTGGGCTGGACTCTATAAATGCCTGGTGCAAGTTTGCCTGGAACTCGGCGCCAGCCAACCTGAATATTACGCTAAGGCTCTAGAATACGCCGAACGCCACAAAAATCGGAATTTGGTAGAACTGCTGGTTAAATGCCACTTGACTCCGAAAGCCGAAATTCCAGCAGCGGTGCGAAGCGAGTTGGAGTCGCTGCGACTGGAAATAGCGGGGGAACAGCGGCACCAAGAACAGGGAGAACCTGAGCCGAACACGACCTTGATTTCTGAGGGCGATAGCCAAGGTTGGAACAGCGGTTCTCTGCTGCCGAACTCGGACTTCATGCACTTAAATCGATTGTGGAAGCAGTTTGATAGGTTGATTGCGCGGGAGGTGCAGGCAAACGATCCTTTCTTCAGCCTAGCTCACAAAGTTGAACCGATCGCTTTCGAGCAAATTCGCCAATTGTTGCCTGATGACAATTGCGCTGCTGTGGTGTGGGCGAGTTTGGGGGAGTTGCTGGTTGCTTTTGTGGTGGTAAAGAGTGCACAATATCCCGCCGTTCACCTGTGTTCCCCGCAAAATGCTTTGGCTGCCGAAACTTGGGCCCAGGAGTACCTCAGCGCTTATTCTGAACAAAAAGGTCGCTGGATCAATCATCTCCCGGCTCGCCTCAAACGCTTGGCTGCGATACTGGAAATCGATCGAGTGGTGGCGCTGATTCCGGAGAATTGCGATCGGCTGATTTTTGTGCCGCACCGATTTTTGCACGCTTTGCCACTCCACGCTTTGCCTTTGGCGGGGAGTGACGGGTTTGAGGACGGTGGGGGAATTTTTAGGTCTGGGTGGAGCGATCGCAGCGGTTTTGAGGTAGAAACCTACAGCCTTTCGGATTTTTCTCAAAGTTCGTCTTTTAGCGACGTTGCTGCGCCTGCTGCTTATTTGATCGATCGATTTGCCGGAGGAATTCGCTATGCTCCTAGCTGTCAGCTATTGCTGTTGAGACAAAGTGTATACGGAGCGACTATTGGTCGGTACAGACCCGGTTTGCAGCACCTTTTGGCAATTCCAACTTTCACCAGAGAAGCGTTCTACAGCAACATTGAAATCGGCAAGATTTCCCAGTATTTTGCCAGTGCAGAAGTGGTGCGCCATAAGCCGGCAATTAAAGAGGCTTTTTCGCAAGAAATCTCTGCTAATAATGGGAATTTGCCCCAGCAAATAGGGCAGTTGCAGCAGAAAAAATGCGCTCATTTTGCTTGTTTGAGTTTGCTTAATTTGGCTTGGTCGCTGAAATCCGCAGTGTTTTTGAGGAATGAGTTTCTGAGTTTGGAGGAAATTTTCGATCTGGATTTTAGACAATATTTTTTAGTTACTTTATCTGGTTGCGAAATTGCGGCCGGCCCAGTTAGCGGTGCAGGAGGAGATTTTGTGGGTTTGTCGGCGGGTTTGTTGTATGCGGGCACCTCTAGTGTGGTCAGCAGTCTTTGGAAGGTGAACGATGTTTCTACGCTGCTGCTGACGAGCAAGTTTTATGAAAATCTGGGACGGTTTCCTCGGTTGCAGGTGGGAGATGTGGCGATCGCGCTGGGGGACGCTCAAAGGTGGCTGCGGGATTTGACTGGCGAGGAATTGGAGGTGTTGCTGGCGGATTTTCAACCTCAAATTTCGCAAATGTTCGATCGGCTTTCTCAAAGTTCTCGCCTGATTGCTGAGGCATCTTTGCAGCAAATTCGCAACCGCAAACCCTATCCTTTTGCTAATCCTTATTATTGGGCGGCTTTTACTGCGACTGGGGTTTAGTTATTAGTCATTAGTCATTAGTCCTATCAAATCTGTTAGCATCGGAATTATTCCTATCTCTCTTCTCTTCCTCTGCGTGAATCAGCGTCAATCCCTTGTCATCTGCGGCCCGGGAAATTCTCTTTTTTTCACCGCAGATGAGGGCAGATAAACACAGATTAACGCAGATGAATTAGATCAATTCCGATTGCACCATCCGTGATTGTTGACTGTTGACTGGATTTTACTATTCCGATGCTACCGGAATTGATATCATTAGTCATTAGTCATTTAAAAACCCGACACTAACAACTTATTTAAAATTGTCAGTGTCGGGTACAAATTCAACAAATTACCAGCAAAACTTTAAGACTTTTTGCCGAAAATCTGTTCTTTCAAGGCTTGAATTTCTTCACCTAATTGTTGCCGGTTGGACGATCGCAGCAAATAGCGGTAGACAAACCACCCGGTATATCCGATACCAATTAGCTCGAATGTGGGTGCTAGCAGGGGGATGTCGTTGAGTTCATCTATTATCCCCAAAAGCACTTTCAAAGAGATAATCGAGGCTACAATTACACCGATAACAGTCAGGGGACTTTTGTACTGCTCGTAAAAGCTGCCGATGTAAGCGGGAAACTCGGACAAAATTGAGATAATTTGTTCTTTGATCTGCTGGGTCTGACTTGGCGGTTCTTCGGTAATTATGACTTGTGTTGTACCGCTTGAACTGTCTGCTTCATTTCCGGCAGGAATTTCGGTGATGATAATGGTTGTTTCTGGTTCGTTTGATGAAGTCATTTCTCCACTCGCAATAGTTTTTTGCTGGTTGGCGGCAGGTATTTCAACTGCTGCTGCGACTGTTTCAAGAGCCGGTATTTCGACTGCTGCAACCTCCCCGTCGGTTGGTTCAAGAGCCGACACTTCGCCTGTTTCTGTAGTCGGTATTTCGACTGCTGTAACTTCCACTGCTGGTTCGACAGTCGGCGTTTCGACTGTTTCGATCGCAAGTTTTTCCACTTCTGAAACCTCTGCTGCTGATGGTTCAACAACCGGGGTTTCGACTGTTTCAAGAGTCGGTGTTTCGACTTTTGAAACCTCCACTGCTGACTGTTCTACGGGAGTTTCGGCTGGAATTTCGGCTTTGGGTTGTTCTGGGGTAGGAGTTTCGGAAGCCACACCAACACCAGGCAAATTCAAGTTGCTAATGGCATCAAGCAAACGGGTTTTAGCCGTTCCTCGCTGGTGAAGGATTACCCAAGATTCTATCAGGTCGGGGCCGTGCATTGCACCTGTCAGAGCGGCTCTGAGCGATCGCATAATTAGCCCTTTGTTAAGATTTTTCTCTTTACTGAGCTTTTTAGTGATTTTCTGAGCTTCGGCTGATGTCAGGGAGGAATGACTTTCCATAGCTTCTACAACTGCTTGTAAAGCCTGTGCAGCCCCTTTTTGCTCCAACTGTGCGAGTGCTTCTTCTTCGTATTCCACCGTGGTGGAGAAGAATACCTTACACATATCCACAGCATCGGTTAAGCGAACGAGACTCGGGCCGATTAAAGCAGCTATTTGTTCGAGCCAGGGCCGGTCTGCCTGCAAGTCAAACTCATAACCGCCTTTCTGCCACCAATAAGGTATCAGCAAATCTGTCAATTGCGGCACTGGCATTTTGTGCAGGTATTGACTGTTAAGCCAATTGAGTTTATCCCAATCAAATTTTGC
Source organism: Microcoleus sp. FACHB-DQ6 (assembly GCA_014695175.1). Lineage (GTDB taxonomy): Bacteria > Cyanobacteriota > Cyanobacteriia > Cyanobacteriales > Microcoleaceae > Microcoleus. Next base: position 8,161 of record JACJNV010000187.1, read on the forward strand.
ACCAGCTTTGTTGACTCGATAGAATGTAAATAATTCTGCTGCTTCCGACAGTGTAAATATTTCCTGCGTTGAATCCGGCGGAGTCCAGCCCAGCAAAGTCATGTAATTAACTAGAGCTTCGGGGACGTAACCCATATCTTTGAAGTCAGAAATCGAGGTTACGCCGTCGCGTTTAGAAAGCTTTTGCCCTTGCGTGTTTAAAATCAGTGGCGTGTGGGCAAATTCTGGGATTGTCGCCCCCAAAGCTTCGTAGAGCAATATTTGTTTCGGAGTATTGCCGATGTGATCTTCCCCGCGAATGACGTGGGTGATGCCCATGTCGATGTCATCGACAACTACTGCGAGGTTGTAGAGGGGTTGGCCGATAACGCCGCCGCTGGATGCACGGGCAATTACCATATCGCCGCCGAGGTCGCTACCTTTCCAGGTTACGGTGTCGCGTACCATGTCGTTCCACGCGATCGTGCGATCGTCGTCGATGATAAACCGAATCACAGCTTGTCGCCCTTCGCCTTCAAAAGCTGCGCGCTCTTTGCTTGTCAAGTTGCGGTGCCGGTTGTCGTAGCGGGGGGCTTGTTTGTTGGCTTTTTGTGCTTCCCGCATTTCGTCGAGTTCTTCCGACGTGGTGTAGCAGCGGTAGGCGAGTCCATTGTCTAGAAGGGTTTGGACTGCTCGGCGGTATATTTCCAGACGCTGTGACTGAAAACTCGGGCCTTCGTCCCAGTTCATACCCAGCCAGGTGAGTCCTTCGAGGATGTTATCGGTGTATTCGCTTTTAGAACGTTCTACGTCTGTGTCTTCTACCCGCAGGATGAATTTTCCGCCTTGGTTGCGGGCAAACAGCCAGTTAAATACGGCGGTTCTGGCGGTACCGATGTGTAGGTTTCCGGTGGGACTGGGGGCTAGACGGACTCTGACATTCATGTAGATTTTTGCTTTTAGATTGGGGGCGATTTGCTGGTTGGGGGAATAGCTGATGTTTAAGACTTTAAATTTTATTATATTTTGTTGCCGACTTAAAAGTTGTGCTTGGCAGTTGCTTTGCCTCGAATTGCTTGATAATACGCGATCCTCTTCGAGGGCTTTCCTTCGGATCGCGGAGCTAACGAGCGATCGGGCGAAAGTCTCCGGCAAGGCACTAGAAGGCATCTTGATGATATTAGCTTGCGGGCTGCCAAGACTGGATTCACCTTTGGGACTATTTTTCACACCACAAATAACTGCTTTAGGAGTACCCAAGGCGCACCTGATAACTATGGATGCTTGTAAAATGTTTGTGTGCGATCGACGACATTAAAAAATATTTCCCTATGTCTGCTGCTAAAACTGAGTTTTCCGAATCTGTTGCGCCCTCACCCGAGTCTGTTGCGCCTGCTTGGCAGATTGAGTTGCTGTACGACGGTGAATGTCCTCTGTGCGTGCGGGAGGTTAATTTCTTAAAAAAACAGGACGCGGGGCGAGGTTTAGTGTCGTTTGTGGATATCGCGGATGATGGCTACAACCCGAGGGCCCACGGCGGAATCGACTACGAAACGGCGATGGGGCGGATTCACGCGATATTACCCGACGGTACGGCAATTAAAAATGTGGAGGTTTTTCGTCGCACCTACGAGATTTTAGGGATGGGATGGATTTATGCAGTTACTAAGTTACCAGTGATCGGGGCGATCGCCAATTGGCTGTACGGAATTTGGGCAGACTGGCGGCTGATGCTGACGGGAAGGCCGGATTTAGCAACAATTATGAGCGATCGAACTCAGCGGATCGAGTGCGAAAGTCCGGGTCGCTGCCAACCCAACTCAAAATGAGTCATATTTAATAAGTTCGATCGGTCTATCAGAAGATGTCAGCAGAAACAGACTGCAACTAACATTAAAGATGGACTACTATTAAAGGTCAAAAAAAATGCAAGATGCAGGCTATACAGTCTTCATGGGCTTCGGTGGTCTCTGGATACTTATGGGAATTGCCGCTGTAATTTTCCTGTTAAAATCCGACGGTCAAAAACTTAGGTTTGGCAAATGGGGATTGCTAGTTGCTATTCCGATTCTCGTCCCCATCGTCCTGGTTTTGACATATCAGATCGCCCGACCCTTTATTTCCTCGCACCTTTGAGCGCTGCTGGGAGTCGATCTTTAAATTTAATTAGAGGGAAATAGTTTGCGGAACTTGTGAGGAGATTTCTAGGAAAGGGCAATGAATATTAGGAGTCGTTGATGGGGGTGGAGTGGGTGCCACCACTTCGCGCTGGAGTAGGCGGAAACTAGAGACAACCCAAAAATTTGCTAACAAGCACTATCGCTCCAGGCAGATCGCGTATGTCAGTCAATGCTAAATCCCTCAACACATCTTTAGCTTGTTTATGGTAGCTTCTAAATTTTGAACGTAGAAGCTCTTCCTGCTCAAGCTTAGCATCACTAGAAAGAATATAATTAACGGTTGCCAATACTGCAAGAGTGAGAATAACTGCAACCCCAGCCGCCGCCACATCAAAAATACCTGTAGGTGGAAAAAAGGATTTAACAAACAAAAAGAGGCTGGAACTCACTGTTTCATCTAAAAATGTTGGCAAAATAGCAAGCGCAGCTTGAGGAGACAAAAGTTGGCCAGTGTATAAGTAATGTAAAGACCCTATGGCAACTGCCTGGGTTGCGGTAATAAATACTGCGCTGCCCGGAATCAATGCTTGACCTGCCACTGCTATCAAAGCTACCGCAATTATTTTGACTGCATAAGACTGCTTTTCAGCCATGTGTCTTGCCAGCAGCAGGTCTTTTCCCTTTTTTTCAAGAAATGCCTCGATCTCACTGCGTAGCGGGAAAACTCCTCTAATATCCATCTTGGGATTACGGCTTTTAGGATCGTAACCCTTGGTACAAGTTGGATAAATCTTGTCTACCTTTAAATCGTTTTTCCACTGATTGACTACATCGTCTACAACCGTTGGATCGAGATCATCCCACTCATCAATTTTGTTAAGAACGACAAACAATGAATCACAATGCTGCCTCAAATCATCTAGGGTTTTCTTTTGTGAAGCATCTGATGAACCAGTTACTACAAATATGCCAACATCAATATGCCTCAAAAAATTCTTGGTGACTTCACTATTCTCTGCACGCACATCGTCAAGACCTGGTGAGTCAATTAAATAAACCTTTTCATCAAGTTTTAGAATTGTTAAATCTTTAGTAACGCCCGAAACTGCTCCTACCTTGGCAATTTCTAAAGCTTTTCTTCGGCTCAGTTTCAACAAAGCATTAATGAGTGAACTTTTGCCCGCACTTACCTTGCCGATAATCGCAATGTTGAGGGATTGGGATAAATCAGGTGCTTGTTCAACAAATTTCGCTTGTACCCGGTCAAAAAAGCTCTTTTCGTCTAACCCGTCGAAGGCTGAGTCACGCATTTTCCCTCCTCCTCTAATATCGTTTACGCAAATGATTGCTATAAATGGATTTTGGTAAGCATTTTCCTAATTAACCCGTTATGTAGCTAAAATTTAGGTAATTCCTATACCAACAACTAAAATATAACATCAAGTTTCCGCAACTCTTTCTTAGTAGTGGACTCCCGGGCGGCCAGAAACCGGGTTTTTTTGCGAGAATAATTCGTTACAGCCCGCCTCAACGACCAAAAACCCCGTTGCTTTGGTTTTGATGCGTCCAAGGCTGTTTCTGTAAGCCGATGACATAGGGAAAGTCTCCAGATGTCACCTGATTGGAGATGATATCGAGAGAGTTCCGTATCTCTACCCATTTATTGAGTAGGGAAATGTTCAACTACCCATTAATTTATAATCAATAAAAAATTGCGATAGCTTTTTTCAGCAATCTGAACATTTTCTATTTTGAACGGGACAGACGGGGCTCGAACCCGCAACTTCCGCCGTGACAGGGCGGTGCTCTAACCAATTGAACTACTGTCCCTCGTTTTGCCGTTTTTTCAGGCACAATTTCTATTATGCCTATAACTTCACCTTTTGTCAAGAGGTTTTTTGAACTTTTATTTGGAAGCCCAAAATTTGAGTCTCTTGCAGCGGACTGAAGTTGTTGTCGCTCACCAAAATCAGACCTCTGCTAGCATCCGCCAGGGCGGGGCCAAATGTCAACCCCTCAATGTTGTCTAGGGGAATTTTCAGGGTTTCCAAATCCAGCAGCAGGCGTTTTTGAGCGGGAGAAACCTCGCTGAGACGGCTTTTGAGGCTTTCGAGTGCTTCAATACGATCGCCCTTTTCCAGAGAAATCTCAAAAATTCTGATAGTTGTGCCGGTTTCCAGGGAGAAAGCACGCTCTAAACTCAGCAAGCGGTTATCGTCGATCGCCAACAAATCCACTAAACCGTTGCTAGTTAATTTTCCCACAGGATTCGCGCCAGCGGGTAGGGGTTCGGTGATGTAGAGAAACGATGCTTCGGGATTGCCGCTCACCGCATCGTAGCGCAAAATCCGGCACGGGCTCCCGGTTTCCAGGGAAGCTACGGCGCCATCTTGAACCAAGGCGTTTTCGGTAGCGGTGAATAGGTATTTGCGATCGGGCGTTAAAGTTAAACTTTCAAAAGCGAGATTGTTGCGGATGCCTTTAGTGCCTTTGTCATCCGGCAAAAATATTTCTGGAATTGCCAGCGTTTTCAGGAGTTTACCATCGAGGGAGAACTCTTTGATAAAAGGATTTATTTGGCGATCGACATCTCCCTCAGAAGCAACAAACACGCTATTGCCCGTAAAAGCTATCCCTTCGGGATCTAAACTTAATTCAGGAAAACCTTTGCCGTTTTCATCTAATAAAGTAGTGACACCAGTAAAAGTAATTTGCTCTTTTTCCAGTTTACCAGATTGCAAGTTAATTTTGAGAGTATAGAAGCGCGCCGGAGCCTTGCTGCTGCGGTCATCAGAAATGGCATAATAAACTTGTTTTTCGGCATCATAAGTAATGCTCGATAGTCCGCCAATTTCCGTCCCCTGAAACGGAGAACCTGTAGGAAATATTGCTCTCCCGATAAAATCTATTTTCGTAACAGCGAAAGATTTGGCTGACTGGTTTACCCAAATAGCAACAGTTGCTGCCATCAAAAAACAGACAATAAATATAGTTGCTTTTCTTAGCTTTCGCATTTTACCAATAAATACATTATTACCTATCTTCCTCTTCCCTTTCTTCCTTCGCGCCCTTCGCGTCTTCGCGGTTCGTTACATCTAAAAATCACGGCTCATGCTTCAGCAAAAAATTGGTCAACCAATCTTTAACTATGTATGTAGCGCGACAGTCGTCCTCATTGTACCGGACGATCGCCTCCAAGAGCGATCGATCGCCAGTTTTGAGCCAATCGTCGTACCAGCAGACGCACTGAGCACCATTAGCCTTAGCATCTCGCCAGTCAAAACCCAGCCAGCGGGCAATTGGTTTGAGTGCGTAACTTTCCACCGGCATAATCGCTTTTTGCGTCACTTGTTTGTGAATATCTACAAACCGTTTCAGCACGGGTTTCCACAAATAAGCTGGAGTATTGTAAAGTTTAGCCAGCCGCTTAAAAGTCTTGACTTCATAGTCGCAAAAATGGAAAATCGGAGCAATGGGATAAGTCCACATTAATTCTAAAAATTGCTCCCAGATTGCACCTTCCTCTGCTGCTGATTCTGCTAAAAAACCGTGGAATTTTTCCGTATTGTTGCATCGGTCAACAACTAAGACTCCGTGGAGGTAATCTAAGTTTAACTCGGGTTCCGCTTCAATATCAAAGTAGAGTTCGATAGGGGCGATCGGCAAAAAGACAGATTGGGAATAGGGAATTGGTTTATTGCGGAGAATTGGTGCAGGTATAGAAGATGTGGCAGGTTTATTTTCTGTAGTGTTTCGCACAACAAGATTAACTTTTGCTAAACTCTTCTCAACCACTTCTGGTAGAATTATAAATTGATTAACTTCTGCCTCTTCCCTTATTCTTTCTTTCCTCACACCTACATCGGTTAAATTTGTTAAATCCCCTACAGTGTTCGCTGCCGAACTTCTATCCGTTACATCCGTTACGAAATCCGTTGCCGAACTTCTATCCGTTACATCCGTTACGAAATCCGTTGCCGAACTTCCTTCTTCCCGCAACAGCGGTTGATTTAGCAAATGCGATTGAGCTTGCTGCACCACATCAAAAGCTACTCTGTCGGGGAATTCGGGATACTCAGCCAGCAGTTCGGAACTAGCATTAGCGAGAGCTTCTACATCAGTAATTTCGAGAGTTTTTAGCCTAGCATAGCGGCTGGCAGTAACTCCCGGCAATAACGAAAGATGTTTAATAGATTCGGCTTCAGCGTGACAGATAGTATACCAACCGCAAAGATTGCACTTTTGCCGGGAAATGAACACCTCTGGTTTATCCCGATTTTCTATCATCTGAATGCAATCATCTAAAATCTCGAACATCTGAGGAGTTCGCTGGTCTAGATTCACCTGCCACCACCCTTTTTTTCGCAGCATCAGCCACGCAGCCTCTGGCATTGTTTCCTGCACCGAAGCTAAAACATGGGCGTGAAAAGCTGCGATAATTTGATACTCTTGTTTGGGTCGCTTGCTAAGCCAGATATCCGCAGTAATATAACTCCAATCGCCAAATTTTGATTGTCCGGGCTGTTTGATTAATAAATGGGGGCGGCTGATCAGGGTAATGTTTGAAGAGGGAAGATTGGAGGATGAAAGATGAACGGGAGTTTCGGGGAGTTCGCCAAATTCGGGGAAATATTGACTGTCAATTCCTACCAGAGAAGTTGTTGCGCCGTTGGTTTGGCCGAATTCGCCCTGGATCAGAACTCCTCGGTAAATGCGATCGACCCCTTGCTGCATTAAACTCAAAGTAGCGGCCGCGCCGGCTTCCCAATCCCCTCTAGGATAATATGGTTGTTGGTAAGTCTCGTCTTCCAAAGCTTGCTGCTGGTATGTCGCGCTGTCGCGCATCAGTTTCAGCAGAAAGTCGCTGGGGGGGTCTAGTTGTTTCCAGTCTCCGCAGGTATCTAAAAATGCTCGGAGATGGCATCGCTGATAGGAAAGTAGTAGTTTGTCAGTTATTAACATTTAGTATTCGCAAGGCATAGAGTATCAGGCAAAAGGTATAAAATTCACAGCATTAGTTATTCAATATTAACGCTATCAATAATTCCCCAAAAAAATGACAAAGGACAATCACCGGCAACAATTCCCTGCTTTGGCCAATAAAGCTTATTTTAACTACGGCGGACAAGGGCCGCTGCCTGAGCCTGCTTTAGACGCGATTTATCAGGCTTACAAACGGGTGCAACTTGGCGGGCCGTTTTCGGCGGAGGTGGGGGCTTGGGTGGTTCAGGAGGCGATGCTGACGCGACGTGCGATCGCATCTGAATTGACCGTACCTCCTGAAACCATCGCCCTAACTGAAGATGTCACCGTCGGCTGCAATATTGCGCTGTGGGGCATTGACTGGAAAGCAGGCGACCATTTGCTGCTTTCTGATTGCGAACACCCCGGCATTGTAGCTAGTGTAATGGAACTTCAGCGCCGTTTCAACATTGAGGTTTCGATTTGTCCGTTGGCGGCAACTTTGAATGAGGGCGATGCGGTGGCGGTGATTGCTAATGCTTTGCAGCCAAATACTCGCTTGTTGGTAATCAGTCACATTTTGTGGAATACTGGCCAAGTTTTGCCTCTGGCTGAGATTGTAAAAGTGTGTCATGAACCCCCCCTAACCCCCCCTTGCCAAGGGGGGGGACAAGAGGATTTTCCCCTGATTCAAGGGGATGGGCAAGAGGATTTCTCCCTGATTCAAGGGGGGGGACAAGAGGATTTCTCCCTGATTCAAGGGGGGGGACAAGAGGAATTGCCTGCCAAGATACACAAAGTTAGAGTGTTAGTTGATGCGGCTCAATCTGTGGGGGTTTTGCCTTTAAATTTGATTGAATCGGGGGTTGACTTTTATGCTTTTACTGGTCACAAATGGTGGTGTGGCCCGGAAGGTTTGGGAGGACTTTATGTGAGTGCTGAAGCTTTGGCAGATTTGCATCCGGTGTTTATTGGTTGGCGGGGAATTGTGACGGATGCTAATGCTAAAGTGCTTGGGTGGAAGTCTGGATCGCAGCGCTATGAAATTGCGACTTCGGCTTATCCTTTGTATGCGGGTTTGCGGAGTGCGATCGCCCTGCAACATGAATGGGGTACGATCGAGGAAAGGTATGCAGAAATTTGCCGTTTGAGTAAGTATCTCTGGGAGCGTTTGTCGGAACTTCCCGATGTGGAATGTTTGCGGAAATCGGCGCCGGAAGCGGGTTTGGTTTCGTTTCGATTAAGTAATGGGATGCCGCACAAAAAGCTGGTCGATTTGTTGGAAAAACAGGGAATTATGGTAAGGACTATTCTTAATCCTGATTGTGTGCGGGCTTGTGTTCACTATTTTACAACTGAGGCGGAGATTGATAAGTTGGTTGGGGCGATCGCTATAGTGTAAAGTGCGTCGCCTTGAGCTATTTCAAATAGCTGGAAAATCTCATAGCGACGCACCTACAAAATTAGGGGCGATCGCACTCCACTCCGAAAAATATTATTTCAAACTAGGATGCAAGAGGCGTTAGTTTTTTGTGGGATTTACCTTATAATATGGTAAGTATGTTGCAAACACATTTTTTGAATTTGGGAAGTAAAAGTGTGAAGATAATTTTAGAGTAATTACGGAGGGCAATAAACGATGAATTTAGAGCAAGCAGTTTTAGATAAGTTGCGGGCATTGCCCCTAGAGCGACAGCAAGAACTTTTAGATTTTGCTGAATTTCTTCAACAAAAAACTATGGCTAAACGACCGCTAAAGAGTGCCAAAGGGTTGTGTGCTGACTTAAAAGTAGATATTACGGAAGAAGACATCGCCCAAGCCCGACAAGAAATGTGGGGAAATTTTCCCAGGGAGATTGTTTGATGCCCTCAGTCGTAGCAGATACCCATACCCTAATTTGGTACATTTTTGAACTACCAAGATTGTCGCCAGCAGCATTAACAGCATTAGAACAAGCGGTTAATGAGGGAAATTTTATCTACTTTTCCGCAATTACAATTGTAGAAATTTCTTACTTGATTGAGCGAGGGCGTTTGGCAGGCGAGGTGCTGACACGAGTTTTAAATGCTGCGGACGATCCAAATGTTGGGATTATGCTAGCACCTTTGGATCGCAATATCTCGGCAACTATTCAACAAATTGACAGGGCAACGGTTCCTGATATGCCAGACAGGATTATTGCCGCCACTGCTTTATCTTTGAGTCTTCCGTTAGTCACCCGCGACACAAAAATTCAAGCGTTAACTACTATTCAAACAATTGGGTGAGTATGACAGGAAACTTTCTTCGTTCCCTACAGTAATACCTTCGGTTGCGTCGCTCCCCGTAGCTATTTTAACTAGCAGGAAAATCTCACAGCGACGCACCATACAAATAGCAATATTGTGTCACCACACTTCGTTCCCCATAGCAACTCCACTGTCAATCTCATTATGAAGATTCTCAGGCGCGATCGCCTCAACCAACTCCTCAAGGGAATACCGCCGACGAGTTACGGGTTCGATAATTTTCTCAGCGTCAATAGAGGCCTCTATTTCCTGAGAGTGGGCGGCATAAAAAGCGAGAACATCGTTCACTTGAGCTTCACTTAAGTCATACTCAGCGGCAATTTCGTTTGGCGAAAAACCCCATTTCTGGGCTGCGATGACTACTGTTTGAACCCGCAAGCGAGTGCCGCGCAAAACGGGTACGAGTTCAGCACTAGCGCCGCGCACATAGGTAATTTCAGGAAAAGTGCGATCGTCATTCCGCTGGTTGAGGGTAGCGACTTTTTCGGCTACAGCCCAGAGGATAAACCGATCGAGGGAAATGCCTTGGAGTGTCGCGAATTTTTCAGCTTCTTGCTGTAGCTGAACGGGTAAGTTTAAGCTGTGGGATGTCAGCGTGAATGGCAGTCAGTGGGGTTCGTAGTTTATGACTAACAATGGAGATATAGGAGATATAGCGGTTCTCAAGCGTGGTGAGGTATGGGGGCGAGTCTTATGCCTATGCCTATGCCCTATGCCCTATGCCCTATGCCCTATGCCCTATAAGCACCTCATGTTACTGAGAAAGGCTATAAGCTGTTAAGCATTTAAACTGGGCATGAGCAAAATGCCAAACGCTTAGACCTCAATCTTGACAACGAATCGAAATAATTGATTTAAATGCACAACAGCTTAAATTATGGACATTAATACGATCATTGTGCTTAAGCTTATAATTTATTTCAGCTATAGCCAGCCACAGCCAGGAGAACAACTATGTTTCGCAACATGAACTTACAAACAAAACTAATCAGCGCTTTTTTATTAATGGGGTTGATCGTCTTCGTGTTTGCTGGGGTAGGGTGGAACGGGGTTTCCAGGCTAAGTGTACACATCAATACCCTCAGTGATAATAGCCTGCCAAGTGTGACTGGATTGTGGAAAATTAACGAAGGACAGACCCAAATTGAGTCATCTGAGCGATTACTCTTCGATCCGGGAATGACTAAGGCAGAAAGGCAATCAGCATTAACTAGAATCCAAAATGCCTGGAAACGAATCAACGAAGGGTTTCAACAATACGAAGGGACTCCACGTACCCCAGAAGAAGACAGAAAATACAAAAAATTTCAGCAAGACTGGGATGCTTGGAAGAAATCCCATGAAAAATTGCTGAATATCGAGCAAGACTATAACCAAATAGGTATCCGCAATCCCTGGAAAAGGCAGGTTGAGCTAATCAGTCAGGGGAAGGGAAATTCACCAGAGATAGCAGCAGTTAAAACAGCACTGGAACTCCTTAGCAGGATGGATGAGTTTGCCTCAACCACAGAGGAGCCTTTATTTAATACAGCTACAGATTCAATTCTATCAGTTATAGCAATCAATGAAGACATTGCCGACCAAGCTAAAAAATCAGCCGCTCAGGATATAAATCAGACTGGATTCTGGGTTCTTATGGGCATGATTCTTGGTCCGGTGACAGCGATTATTTTGGGAATATTCTTGAGCATTATGATCGCCAAGCCCATCGACAAAGCCCTCAAAAGCATTGTCAATATGATTGTCAGTTCTTCCAGCCAAATTGCCGCTACAGTTGAGCAGCAAGAACGGATCGTCAATCAGCAAGCAGCGGCGGTGAATGAAACTACTTCCACAATGGATGAATTGGGAGCATCATCGCGCCAATCAGCAGAGCAAGCAGAATCAGCACTGGATAATGCACGTCAAGTTTTAAACCTAGCGGAGGAAGGAGTCACAGGCGCACGTCAAGTTTTAAACCAGGCGGAGGAAGGAGCCACAGGCGCACGTCAAGTTTTAAACCAGGCGGAAGATGGCAATAAGGTAGTGGAGAAATCTCTAGAAGGAATGTCTGAGTTGAGAGAAAAAGTGGCGACGATCGCCGCACAGATTATGCGATTGAGCGAGCAGACTACTCAGATTGGCAGCATTACAGGCACTGTAACAGATTTAGCTACTCAGACGAATATGTTAGCTTTGAATGCCTCAGTCGAAGCTGTTCGGGCTGGAGAACACGGTAAAGGATTTGGAGTTGTAGCTAATGAAATTCGCCGACTGGCAGATCAGAGTAAAAAATCAGCCGAGAAAATTAATACCATCATTACTGATATCCAGAACGCGATCAATTCCACCGTCATTGCTACAGATGAAGGCACGAAAACTGTCAAAGAAGGTATCAAACTTTCTCAAGATACAGCCCAAGCTTTTAAACAGGTAACACAGTCGATCAATGATATCGTTTTGAAGAATCAGGAAATGACGATCGCGGCTATCAACAATAGCGTTTTGAAGAATCAACAAATGACTCTCGCTTCTATCAACGATATCGTTTTGAAGACTCAACAAATTTCTCTCAATGCCATGCAACAAGCATTAGCCGTCCAACAAGTAGGTGAAGCAATGAATACTATCAATTCTGGAGCTAAACAAACTGCTAGCGGCATTACTCAAACTAAGGTAGGTACTCAACTACTAAACGATGCAGCTCAAAACCTTAAAGTATTGAGTGCCAAATAGAGAGATTATATCGATTCCGGTTGCACTCCTCATGATTGTTAACAGTTCACGGTGAGTCAAAAAACTGAAAATTCCGCTTATATTTGGTTGCCACTTTACTATTCCGATGAAGCGCAGATTTGATATGAGACGAGGAAGGTACGGGAAAATAATTTTTATTTTACTCTAATCTCTAATCTGTATTTTGTATAAGAAGCCAAGTTGCGGGTTATTAGCGATTTCCAGCGATCTATTACGTCACTGAGATTCTTCCCATTTTTTTACCCAACAAGATTGTGGCTGTCATTGTTAAGTTTTACAGTACCATAAATAAGCCAAAAAATAGCCCTTTCTCTAAAACAAGCAAAGGGCTATCGACTTTTTAACTCAATTAATTAATGACTGTGCCCGTGCCCGTGAGAATGCCCGTGCCCGCCATGAGAATGCCCGTGTCCTTCGTGAGAATGTCCGTGATCCCCATGAGAATGACCGTGCCCGTGAGAATGCCCGTGCCCGCCATGAGAATGCCCGTGTCCTTCGTGAGAATGACTGTGCTCGCGCTGCGCCGAAGCCAAACTCGGATTAACAGCAACCGCAGTCTCACTCAACAACGCTTCAATCTGCGGATTTGCCCACTCGGCCGCCATTTTCAGAAACTCTGGATGGTCGTTAACGCAAGGCAATTTGCGGTAAGTAACTCCTTGACGCTGTTTCTGCAAAGACTCAATAATGTGGTCTACATCTAACAAAGTTTCGTGATTTTCTGTCGCAAATCCGATCGGCATAAAGACGATCGCAGTTGCACCCAGATCGATCAAATTCTTCGCAGCCAACGTCGCATCCGGCTGCGTCCACTCGATCAGTGGCGTGTCGTGATTCAGCCAACCCACCGAAATCAAAGGATAGCGATACATCAAACGTTCCCGCACGCGATCGTACAAAGCTTGACTTTCCACAATTCCCGAAGTAAAGCCCTTCGCCTTGTGCGGACAACCGTGATTCATCAGCACAATCCCAATCTGAGAAGGCAAATGCGCTACAGCTAAATCGTTCTTAATTTCCTCTTCTACCAAATCCGCCATTAGCTGGATGTAAGCAGGTTCATCGTAAAAAGAAGGAATGTAGCGCTGTCCTTTTACCCAATGTTCTTTGCCATCAAAGGTTTGTGCTAAAGCTTTATTCACCTGTTCGACCGCAATGCCGCTGGTGAAAACAGAATCAACTACCAACAGCGGATAAATCAGAATTTTGTCAAATCCTTCTGCTTGAATTTGAGGGATTACTTGTTCCGGCAAAAACGGCGCGCAAAAGTTAAAAGCTTTGAACACTTTTACTTTATCGCCCCATTTCTCCTGTAAATTCTTTTCAATCCCAGCGCGCTGCTGTTCAAAAATAGCATTGTGCGGCGAAACGAACTGACCGTGTTGGTGACTCCACTCGTGCAAGTCAAAGATTGCTAAAATCTTCGCCAGCGGCGGATAAATCCAAAGCGGTACTGGCGCAAACTTTGCCGTAAGCAAATTTAAAGCTTGTTCGTTGTAGTTGGCAAAATCGTCGTAGCTTTCGACTTCGCCGTAACCCATCAGCAATACAGCAACCCGATCGTTACTTGCGGGTGCTGCAGATGTTTTGGACTCGATTTTTTCTGGAGAAGCAACCACTTTGTATTCCTCAATTTTATTTATTCTAAGAGATCCAGGCAGGATGAAGGGTGAATCGGAGATTTTTCATTGTTTGCGATCGCACGACTGACGTGCGCGGGGCTGATTCCCGGTTTCTTTGCCCATACTTCCCGGTCAAACCTCTTATTTATCCTAGAAACCGGATTGATGAGCATCAGTCCTAAGTCGGTTTTTTGACCCTGACCCGAAATTCGTAGGGCAGCTAAGCTGGCAGGCATCTAATTTTCACAATCCTGTTTCTTTAAGCTTTTTTGGGCCGGGCTTCGACGCCGCCCGAAAAGTTAAATCTAAATACAGAACAGCTTAAAACTAGAATCAGGCTTTGCTAAGCTTGACAGAGAATGGGGCCGGGGGGGATAAGTTTTATGTTTTCTTAAGACTCCCTCACCTTGCCTCAGATTAATGCCGTTTGGAGCGTTCCCAGCATTTAACTTGGGGGGATACTCTTCAAACTAGACTCTATTATAAGTTTAACACCCTATCCCCAGGGGTAGTATATGATATAGTAGGCATATGATAAAGTTATGTTGCGAACTATATTAACTTTCTTGACGAACTATGAGACTGGTAATTTGCCCCGGAGTCCACGAACCAAAGCTAACCGACTGTTTCCTGGCGGGACTTTCGGGGCTTTGGGGAGTGGCAGCCGATCGCCAAAACCAGCAAATAGTCGATCCTGTCAAGATTTTTCCCGCTCATAAATATCCGCCTTTTTCAGCTCTTGACATATTGCACTTTTTGTGCAGTGAAGAGTTAGCAGGAGAAAGTCTAGTATTTGTCAGCTTTTCGGCAGGAGTAGCCGGGGCGATCGGGGCGGCTTGGATGTGGCAGCAACTCGGCGGCAAAGTCGGGGCTTTTTTTGCCTTAGACGGTTGGGGAGTACCTCTTGCGGGCAATTTTCCCATCCACCGAATCAGCCACGATCGCTTTACGCACTGGAGTTCAGCAATTCTCGGTGGCGGTGGAGAAAGCTTTTATGCAGATCCGGCGATCGAACATTTGGATTTATGGCGAACTCCCCAAACGGCAAAAGGCTGGCACGTCAGCCAAACCGCCGCCGGCATTGAGACTGTCGCACCCACAACCGCAGCAAAATTTTTAGTCCACCTATTGAAACAATACGGAGTCCAATCAGTTGTTTAATCTTAATTTAGTATCCTCAGCGATCGCACCTATTGCCACTATCGCCCGCCTCGACAATTCTGTCACTTCAGGCACAACCAACACCATCAAACAGTGGTTAATATTTAGCGCCTCTGCATTTTTAGTCTCAATTCCAGTCTTCGTGCAAGCACCCTTAGTGCGCTTATATCCCACCATCAGTTTGCTGTCAACTATCCCCTGGTTCGTTCTTAGTTTAATTCTAATTTTCCGCCCCAAAACCCAACTTTGGGGAGATTTATTATTAGGATTTGCCGGATGTTGGCTGGCAGGTTCTATCTATTGGGGCTGGTTTAGATGGGAACCAATTTTACATCTACCTATAGAATCAATTGGCTTGCCTTTTGCTATTTGGTGCTTGGGCAAATCTTGGGGAAAAGTGGGCGGCTATTTTTATTTAGGTTCGCTCTTGGGCACTGCCATTACTGATTTATATTTTTATTTAACTGGGTTGATGCCCTACTGGCGGCAAGTGATGCACGCAGAACCGGAATTAGCAATGCCGATTTTTCAAAGTGCGATCGGTCAAATCGAAACTCCTTGGGGGATAGGTTGCGCTCTAGTCTTAATCGCTGTGTTGCTAACCGTAGGTTTGCTGAGTTTGCGCGATCGAGAACTGCACTGGCGCGCTTTCAGCGGAGCAGTGTTAAGCACGCTTTTAGTAGATGGTTTATTTTGGCTAGCTGCTTCTGCGGCTTAAGATTTATGATTGGTTCCTATGTTGGTAATTTTTGACCGCAGATGTGGGCGGATTGACGCAGATTAACGCAGATTTTTTGATAGATGTAGTCTTGAGATTCCTGACTTCTTTAAGAAGTCGGGAATTTTGGTATTTACTGAACAATTATGAGTTAAAATCTAAAATCTAAAATCTAAGAATCCCAAATCAATATCATGTCTTTCATTTCAATTCGCGGTGTAGAACATTATTACGAGTGGATAACGGCAGATAACAGTGGCCAACCCAGCGGGAAACCAGTGATGGTATTCGTGCACGGGTGGGCGGGCTCAGCGCGCTACTGGGAAAGCACGGCACGGGCTATTGCTGATGATTTTGATTGTTTGCTCTACGATATGAGAGGTTTTGGCCGCTCGCCCTTGCCAAAAGAGCCTCCTGAGTCCAGCTACGAACTCGAAACCTACGCCCGCGACTTAGCTGAATTATTAGAAGCTCTGAATTTAAGCCGCGTCTTTCTCAATGCTCACTCCACAGGAGCATCAATTGCTACTTTATTTCTCAACCTTTACCCCGAAAAAGTAGAAAAAGCAATTCTCACTTGCAGCGGGATTTTTGAATATGACGAAAAAGCCTTTACAACTTTTCACAAATTCGGTGGCTATGTGGTAAAATTTAGACCCTCTTGGCTGGCATCCATCCCGTTTGCCGATCGGCTATTTATGGCCCGGTTTTTACGCCGTTCCCTGCCCACAGAGGTCAGTCTGGCGTTTCTCAAGGATTTTTTAATGGCAGACGAGCAAGCTGCTATAGGTACAATGGTGACGGCAGTCAGCAAAAGAGCAGCCGAGGAAATGCCCCAAGAATTTGCGCGGCTGAGTGTTCCCACACTGCTTGTTGCCGGAGAATTCGACCAAATTATCCCCGCCGTCATGGGAGAGCAAGCAGCCTCCCTCAGCAAAAAAGTAGAATTTGTTATAATTCCGAATACGGCTCACTTTCCGATGCTGGAGGATGCCGCAACATACTTGCAGCGAATTCGAGAATTTTTGCCAGCAGCGGCTTAGCTGAGTTATTGTTCATCTAATGTACGATCGGACAAGCAAGCTTTGAGAACGGCTTTTGCTCCGATCTTAATTTTTAATTCCTAATTTCTTAAAGCGAAAGGTGGTACAATGAACGACCTCGACCAATACTATAAAGTGCTGGGACTGTTGCCGGGAGCTTCCAGAGAAGAAATTAGCCAAGCCTACAAGGATTTAGCGTTCATTTGGCACCCCGATCGCATCCCCAAAGACAATCCCAGACTACTACAGAAAGCTGAAGAAAAGATTAAGGAAATTAATCAAGCTCGCGAAAAATTGCGATCGATTCAACCAAGAGGTCAGAATCAGAACGTTCAGCAAAAACATACTCAGCACAAACACACCCAGTACCAAAACACCCAGCACAAACACACCCAGCACCAAAACACCCAGCAACAAAACGCTCAGTACAGAAACACTCAGCAACAAAACACCCAGCAACAAAATACTCAGTACAGAAACACTCAGCAACAAACTACCCAGCAACAAAATACCCAGTACAGAAATACTCAGCAACAAAATACCCAGCAACAAAATACCCAGCAACAAAATACCCAGCAACAAAATACTCAGTACAGAAACACCCAGCAACAAAATACCCAGCAACAAAATACCCAGCAACCCAATACTCAGTACCAAAACACTCAGCAACCCAATACTCAGTACCAAAACACTCAGCAACCCAATACTCAGTACCAAAACACTCAGTACAGAAATAGTCAGTATCCAAACACCCAGCCACCACCGGCCAACCCAAAAGAACCCCGCTACTCTTCTGAACCCTCTTCAGGAAAATATGCTGGAAATTATGCGGGAAACTATGGGGGAAACCCTGCAGGGCCATATTCAGATGCGTCCCGCTACCCATCGCAGCCACCGCCATCTCAGTCATCTCAGTCTTACCGCCAAGCTGGGCCGCAAGCTCCCGATTTGAGCGGTTCCAACTTCAAAGGAGCTTCCTTAAAAGAAAAGGATTTTTCAGGAAGAAACTTGAGCAATGCAAACCTGAGTGAAGCCGACTTAAGTGATGCTTTTCTACACAACGTCAATCTCACAGGCGCGAATTTGCACCAAGCAAACTTGTTCAGGGCCAATTTGTTAGGAGCTTGTTTGATAAATGCCAACTTAAGAGAAAGCAACTTAATCGGAGCCGATTTGAGCGGTGCTGACTTGAGCGGTGCTGACTTAACAGGAGCGAAAATCGGTTACGGCGATCGAGTTATGGTCAAACTTACCCGGACTACATTAACAGGTACAATCTTACCCGACGGTACCGTTCATAGCTAAAAGATTTAGTTTTTAGTCAGTTGTTGTAGAGGCGGGTTTTACCCAAAATATTTGCTGCAACTCCAAATACAAAAAAATTTGCCCTTCGCGAATTTTGGATCAAAACTTATATTCTGTCCGCTAGAACAACCGCAATAAAATTGGTTCGTAGTGAGGGCGTTCGTCGTCAGAATTGTATGAGGACTTGCATTCCTCGCTGCGTACCCATAATGGTTAAATTACTTGACATGATATTACGCGATCGCGATCGCACAAACCGAGTTTTTTTACCCTGTTCTTGAACTGCAACGAGGTCTTTTCGTTCATCAAACCCCGTTTCTGTCTCCAACACGGCTAATCGAGATTCATATTACAGCCTGGGGGGGTGACAACCCGCCTGAAACCCTGATGGAGTAAAGATTTAGCCAACTTATGCTAAAAAAAGATAGGCAGCAGAATTGTTAGTAAGGATTCAGGTCTGAAATTCGGGAATGAGGTCAGGCATAGGAAAGTAGTCACAAGAATGGGCCTCTAGAGCCTCACGGAAAAAAGCCATTACTGAACGAGCTTGAAAACG
>JACJNV010000188.1 GCA_014695175.1 Microcoleus sp. FACHB-DQ6
AAAATGGCTCCTTGACTCTAAAACAGATTTTTTTGGGAAGCTAAGTGTAGGTTTTTCCATAAAGCGATATATTTTATCATACTTTTGCCTACTTGCAAAATCGGGATGCTCCCGAAGACAAGATTGGCGAGGTATCGGGTGGGTGGACAACTCAAGGAAAAATACAAGGTGTAACAATGAATGTCGAAGTTGCGCTGTTTCGACGGGGAAAAATAGGAAGTTTTCTGATGATAATATATCTCGACGGCAGCAAACCCGCTATAACGATTAGCGAAGCAGCGCGCAAATTAGACAGCAGGATGATGGAATTGAAACCAGACTTAACTCAACCGCAATAAGTGGGTACTGCAAGCTGTAAAAAAATCAGTTTTTTACCAGCAGATGATACTCAGATTAGTTACACTAAAAAAACTCGTGTAGAAATAGCGGATAAACTGGGTTTTTCAGGTATCAGTACCGATGAATATCACCAGAGATTTTAGTAGATGGAACCCGGTTTCTGCCTCCAGAAATTATATCATGTCTGTTGAATTGCCCGTTATAAAATTTTGTCGCCTAGTTGGGGCGGGTTTATAAATATGGTGGATGTGAATTACAGATTATTGGTGAAACTCGCCCCAACCAGTATTGTGGTTAATTTACCTGACATGATATGACTGAGAAAAAAGAGCTTTGTTTCCAGTAAATTATACCAAAATACCTATGTATGTGTCTCTTTCTCTGCAAAAACCCTGCAATATTTACAACAAAATCCTCGTTGTCAATCACCATTCGTTCATGATTGAAGCCGGAGAAAGGTTCGGTTTCCTAGACCCCAAAGGTGCCGAAAAATAGACCACAATTCGGATGCTGGCTACCCTGACTAAGCCCAGCAGCGGTCAAATTTAGGTAGCTGGATATGACGTGATGCGGCAAAGCTTGCCAGTGAAACAGTGCATAAGCGTCTTGCTCCAACAAATCAGTGTTGATAATCAGCTTTCAGTATGGGAAAATATGGAGTTTCACGGGTCAATGCACCACATTCCTAACCAGAAACGGCAACCGTTCATTAAACAGTGGTTGGAATATGTAGAATTAGCAGAAAGGCGAAATGATTTAGTAAAAAAATTGTGGGGGGAATGAACCAAAGTTTGCAAATTACCAGACAACTTGGGTACGAGGCGCAAATCTTATTTTTGGAGGAAATGACGGTACGGTTAGACCCGCAAAGGCGGTGATTGTGGGAAATTATTCGAGATTTGAACAAGCAGGGAATGAAAATGCTGTTGACAACGCATTATATGGATGAAGTGGAGTATTTGTGCGATCGCGTCGGCATTATGGACGGCGGCAAGCTAATTAGACTAGGAACGTTCATCCAACTGCGGCAGGAACATGAGCAAGGGTTAGTGATGAAACAAATATGCGTTCGCTGGAAATATAAGTTTTTTCCTACTCGGGAAGAACCGGATTTTTATCTGGATGGCAAAGATGATAAAAATGGAAGGATGGTTATTCCTTCTAATTGAGAGGATATTTTTGTATAATAGCTGACGCGCAGACAGTTAGATTGATAAATAGCTAATTGCTAAGTTTGATACACTAACGTGGTAAATTGGCGATTAACAATGCTATTTTTTTTAGCAAAAACATCGGAATCCCGGGAGGTAAAAAAAGTTTAACGCTCTAATTCTAGCGGTTAGGGGCGCCATGACGCACCCTATATATAAATTTTATGCGTCCCGGACTGAGATAAAAAAAATAAAATTGAAATAGTTTGGTTTTGTTCCTCAACCTAACCTACACTATTAATCATTTGTGTAAGGGGAATGTTTATTACCAATTCTCATTATTCACGACACGGAAGTTAGTGAGATACGGATAACTGTTGTTTTCCTGATTCCTTCTTCTTTCTTGCTTCCTCCTTATTCTTTCAACGTCCCAATTCCTAATTACTAATTCCCAAATGACTCGCTTAGCCACAACAATAGAAGCCATACTTTACCTAAAAGGTCAGCCAGTGTCGATCGCAGAAATTGCCGAGATTGCCAAATGCGATCGAGCCGAAGCCGAAGACGCCATCATCGAACTCATGTCTGACTCGTCCCACCGCGACAGTGCATTAGAAGTCGTCGAAACCCCCACGGGATACAGCCTGCAACTCAGAGAAGAGTTTGCCAGTTTAATGCAAACTTTAATACCTCCAGAATTAGGTGTTGGAGCTTTGCGGACGCTGGCTGCGATCGCCCTCAAAGGTGGCATCGCTCAGCCAGATTTAGTTAACTTGCGAGGTTCAGGAGCTTACCAACAAGTGCAGGAACTTGTAGAAATGGGTTTCGTCCGCAAACGGCGGCCTGCTGAGGGGCGGTCATATTGGTTACAAGTTACCGAGAAATTTCATCGGTACTTTCAAGTAGACCAACTGCCAAAACAATTGCAAATTGACTTTCAGGCAAATTTGTACCCAAGCAATGACGAGTAGTTTGAAGTAGAATGTAACCAGCCAGAAATTAAGAATCGCCAAATGGTTTTTCACCCTGACTTTGACACATCCAATGCCCAACAAACGGCAGTCAATCCACTGCTGAAGTACCTCCAACACCAATCCCCGGAGGTTCTAGCCCGAGTCGCCAAGTCCGTCAGCCCCGACATCAGAGAAATTATCTCTCATAACGTTCAAGGACTTGTCGGGGTTTTGCCTTCAGAAAATTTTAACGTCGAAATTACCACTGACCGCGAAAACTTAGCAGGTTTGCTAGCTTCAGCGATGATGACAGGCTATTTTTTGAGGCAAATGGAGCAGAGGATGCACCTAGAAGAAAATTTAGCAAGCACCAGCTCGATTCAACCCAACTCGCCCAAAGACAAGTAAAAAGATCAACGGGTTGGGGAAGCCAGAAAGATGAAAGTTGTTAAGAAAAACCCATAATCCTGAATCAGGGAGGCACAGGGAATTAAGAAACCGGGCTGTTAACCGGGTATCCCTCGCCCTACACTGAGGATTTTGGTGAAAAAACCCGGTTGCTGCATCCAGGACTATAAAGTATCAGATTTATCTTTCATCCTCGACCGTTTGCCACTAATAGCAGTTTCCCAAAAGAAAGCAACGGTAGGTAAGCTCCAAATCCTTATCCCGTAAGTCATTCCCACTTCTGTAATCGAAAATCTCAAATGGTATTACCCACCGGCGGAGCTACCCGATAAGGGAAAAGCACCCGGACGTACTTTTATATTCTGAACTTGACCCAAACGGTTAATTTCCAGTTCGAGTTCTTTGCCCACAACAGTGTTTTCCACCCGTTCTTGCACGTCCCCGGGAGTGTTGACTGCAATTCCGTCAACTTTTTGAATGACATCTCCGGCGCGCAAATCGGCTTTTTGAGCGGGGGAATTTTCTACGACTCGCGTCACGGCTACGCCTTGATCGAGGGTAATTTTATTATTATCGAGCTGTTTGTTGAGTTCTGCCTTGGTGGCTGCCGTCAAGCTGACCATTTGAATGCCGAGATAGGGATGTTCGGCTTTACCTTTGGCAAATAACTGATCGGAAACTCGTTTGGCGGTTTCGATCGGAATTGCAAATCCCAAGCCCTGAGCGTCCGCGCGGATAGCGGTATTGATGCCAATTACTTCGCCTTGGTCGTTGAGCAGGGGGCCGCCAGAATTGCCGGGGTTGATGGCGGCGTCTGTTTGGATGAAGCGGACTCGCTTGTCGGGGATTCCGACTTGCGAACTCGATCGACCCGTAGCGCTGATAATGCCCACAGTCACGGTATTGTCGAGACCTAAAGGATTGCCGATCGCGATCGCCCACTGTCCCGGTACAATATTGTCCGATCGACCCAAAGCCACCTGCGGCAGTTCCTTAGCATTAATCTTAACCACAGCCACATCCGTCAGCGGATCGACTCCCTGCACCTTACCCTCAAACTCGCGGCCGTCTTTGAGCGTCACCTTGACAGTATCCGTCCCGGAGACAACGTGAGCATTAGTAACGATGCGGCCGTCAGAAGTGAGGATAAACCCGGAACCCGTACCTCTCTTGACTCGTTCTTCCGGCTGTGGCAAATTTTCCCCAAAAAACCGACGAAACAAAGGATTTTTGAAAGCTTCCGGCACTTGATTCGCCACCTTGCTTGAGGCGTCAATCCGCACTACAGCCGGGCCAACTTTTTCGGCTGCTTCAGCAATAAAATTGGGATTGCTGCGATCTACCGCCCGATTTTCCTGAACCGGAGGAGACGCATAGGGGGGGATTTGCTGGCGCACTACTGGCAAAACCAATCCGGTTTCCAGAGTGTTTGAGCCTTGCAGATAGCGATTGCCCAACCATCCCAGGCCTCCCCCGATCGACAGCAAAGTCACATAAAGGGTCGTTTGCTTAAAAGATAAACTCATTTAATAACTCCCGTTAAATACTTCATCCCCGCAGACACGTTCCGAATCAAGCATTTTTGTCTTGACGACGGGAAGGAAGCGGGGCGGGGCGTACCGCTTCCTCAAGAACATACCTGTTAACAGGCAGGCGCTGATGGGCATCACAAGCAATTTTTGCCTGATTTCCCAAGAGCGACCAAAACTAATAATTCTCATCCTAACTTGGCTTAGCCTGGGATTTACAGTCTGGGGGGTGGCTAGAGCTTTCAAATATGCCGTTTCACTCGACTCAGAAATTGTCAATTGTCCGAAATGAATACTTTCTTCTCTATCTAATGACTTTGAAACGTTTATTTCTGCTGATTTCTGCACTACTTTGGTCGATCGCACCCGTTGGGCAAACGGCGGCAAATACCGAGATCCCACCTGCAAATCTTCCCTCAGGTACACCTCTAGAAAACCCCGACCCCGCCCGCGATTGCCCGAGTCCGGCTATGTCTCGATTGCGCCGCCACACAGTGGCCCAGGGCGAAACAATAGAAAGCATCGCGCGGCAGTACAATGTGATTCCTGCGGCGCTGATCGGAATAAATCCGACGTTGCGGGGCCGTCAAGTATCTGCTGGAAGTGCGATCGTCATTCCTCCGTACAGTGGCATCGAGGTAGAAGTACCTGCGGGCTGGAATTGGCAAAAACTGGCAGAAGCTTACAAAGTGCCCGCAGATTTGCTATTTGAGGCCATTCGTAACAAGTTAGAAGGGAGTAGATTTTGTCAATACCTCTTTATATAGAAATCTAAGTGAATAATAATGATAATCAAAAAAGGGGTAAGGGTGGGAGAGTCACCCTGTGGCTGACTCTCCCACCCGCTCGCGATTATCATTATTAATAAGTTGTTGGCTCGATTGGCGTGGCACCGCGATCGATCATAATCGCAGGCAATCGGCGAGCGCTCAATAATAATCACGGGCGCTCGATAATAATTGCGGGCGCTCGATAATAATCACGGGCGCTCGATAATAATCACGGGCGCTCGATAATAATCACGGGCGCTCGATAATAATCACGGGCGCTCGATAATAATCACGGGCGCTGGTACGAGCGCGCGATATA
>JACJNV010000189.1 GCA_014695175.1 Microcoleus sp. FACHB-DQ6
ACCTCCAGCAAAACAGAAGGCATAGAAGTCTTCCTCAAAACATAAAATCTAGCCTGTCGCACCCGGCGGTCAGTCGCCCCCGTCCCCTGCAAAATACTGCCGTGAATCACCCGCGCCAAATCTTCGCCGCTACCGAAATAATAAGTCTCAATCCCGCTCACATCCGGCCGACTCATATTAATCGCATTAGCGTGAATGCTGACAAACAAAGTAGCATTCACCCGTTCCGCCAAAGAAACTCTCGGTTCCAGGTCGATTTCGCTGTCGTCAGTCCGAGTCATCACCACCTGCACGCCCTGCTGTTCCAGCAGCCTCGCCACCTGAAACGAGATATCTAAAACAATCTCCTTCTCCTGAATGCCCTGAATCCCGACTGCCCCCGGATCGCGACCACCGTGACCCGGATCGATCGCTACTACGGCGCGGCGGTTAGAAGCTTGGGGCAAATCGTCGTTTCCGAAAGTCCTTCTCGGCAAAGGCTGCCAATTCGGAGTGCGAGTCAAAGGCTGCTGCGCGCTAGCATTCGATCGCAACTGCAAAGACAGCAACTGCGGGTTCGGTCTCGTCACCCTGCCTACCTCTACCCCCGATCGCGGCTGCACCCAAATCACCACAGTCTCCGCATCTTCTTGGCTGGCACTAAACGATACAGGACTGTTGGCATCGAGCTGAGGAATTTCGCCCGTCAGGACACTAGAGGCGATCCTGATCCAGTAAGCTCTCGACCCCTGGTCCCACCCGCTGGTATAGGAGACTTGGCGGTCAGTTCTCACCACCAGTTGCGTGCCGTTACTGGCTAAATCAATTGACTGAACTCTCGCTAAATTTCCTTGAGCTTGTCTAGCCGGAGGATCTACAGTCAGGCGGCGGGAAACCGAGGGCTGTCGTACTACACTTCCAGGCAATAGCACAACCCCGCCCAAATTGCTCACAGATGCCCGCCACTGAGTATTAGAATTCTTCATCCGCAAAGTCACGCGGGTAACGGGCGGGTCTGTTGGCAGTTGCCGGACTTCAATCTGGTCAACCCCGTGCTGACCGTTCGTTTGAGGCTGTTGGCTGCTTAGGCCCGCAGCTAAACTAGCTCCTTCTATATCGAGGGTGGCGATGTCCCCAGCCCGACTTTGTTGAAAATTAATTTGGGGGCGACCGCCCGCAGTTCGGACTAAAAAACCGTCCGCCGTCACCTGAACGTTCTGAACTACAGTCGCCTCGGCGGACTGGGCTTGGGATGCTGAAGGTTCAAGCGATAACCTTTCTCCCCCTGGCTCTGAAATCGGATTTTGAGTTTCTCCCGGCACCGGCGTTGGCAAATCCACTGTCCACTCGCTCGGAGAAATTCCCCGGAATTTTACTTGCTGAGGGTCTATAGTAAACCCGTCTTTGATCTCGACCACAATTCTGGTCGTATCGTTGTCAAACTGCCCTACCCGCACCGATTCGATCGCCCCTGAGAGCGGTTTGCTGACCGAGGGACGACCCAGACTCGTCCCCGGCAAGTCGATTACCAACCGCATCGGGTTGAAAATCAGTTGAGCCTTGGGTTGTACTCCCCCCTCTGTTGTAATGTAAAGCCGGTTCTCTGAAGCATCAAACCGCCAAGATTGCAGTCTAGCTGCTTCGGCGGCTCCGGCGAGCAAAAATACACTTAAGAAACTCGGTAGTAGCCAGTGGAATTTCACGACAGTTTTTTCCTCGTTTGCGTTACTGCCAAAAGCTGGAAGGGCGCTGCTTGCCCGATCGGCTTTCAGCAGTTAGCCGCCAGCAGACCGGGGGCACGGGGGCCGTCAGTTGTTGGCTAAATTTACTTTTTTATGCGTTAACAGGCTCCAAAATGCCAGATCCCGGCATTTTTGAACTTTCCCGTATACTTGGGGGCGATCGGTTATAAGCAGACTGAAAGATTGTGGGCACAAGGCAAGGTATTTATTTTTAGGAGCAAGAAACAAGGTGCTTCTTGAAGTTAGAAGGTACAAGTTAGAAGGTAGAATTTTACCGTTTTTCCAGGGAGGGGTTTCATAGCTCTTTAATGTTGGCGAAGCTCGTTACGGCAAGGGTTATAATCCGCTTTACACTTGCGTTTTGTTCTAACTTTTCCTAAACTACCTCAATAACTTAACAACTTACCTGGGGAACAATCCGGATTTCCAAGATTTAGGTAACTTTTCCAAGCCGCCAAATGTTAGTCCCAGACCAACTGACATATTCTTTGGAAAAATCTTTTTTGCTAATTTTTTGCTAACTGATTCACAGTTAAATACAGCTCCATATCGCCCCTGCTCTCTTTTTTTCTGAATTTTTTACTCAGGGATTTTCGGTGCTGCTTGAAACTTAGTGGGGCGATCGCGATCGCGCCCGCCAATTTGACACTATGATAGCTAGTCCATGTTTTCAGCAGTAACGGGAGAGTTTTGTGTGTTACTTGGGCTGGCAATGCTTTGTCCTTTAGACTGTTTTTGAGTGCACGATCGACAGCCAGAGCATTGGTTTGTTGACCTGAGAAAAAGTTTTGACCGTAGATGATATAGTTATCGCAGTTGTAAAGTTTTTTGGACAGCAAAGACAATCGATCGGCTTCTGGGTAAAACCTGTGATTTGGTTTAATGACTTGCCTTTCGACTAACTGCATAACTTGGATGTGTACTACCAGTTAGAGAAGATACACTATCTTGGTGATTGTGTCAATCTCTGACCTTCTAAAAAAAGGGCAATCAATAACAGTAGATACATGACATCACAGAAAGACGGAGACTTAATTTCCGGCAGGATTCGCCCACAGCAAACAAGTGGTTTAGGTTAGTTCAAGCCTCTAGATAGCCCCTGGGGAGTCAGTATCGAACCTCAAATCGACTGACTCTCAAGATAGGGAAGTTTTGTAATATAGCAACAGCCCTGACGGTTAGGACGTTCTTAATATCTGAAACCTAAGCGGTCGATTGGGCCTTCCCTCGGACTTCTTTTTACCCAGTCAGCTTCGTCGCTATAGCCTTCCACATCTGCTATACCATACCACCGGGTGCGCTCGAGTTCTAGCAAATTTATTTTTGAGCGGGATCGATACCCGTAAGTGATTTTTTTCCCTTAGTAATCCACGGCCCCATGTCTAATCAACAGTGCTGCAATTGGCTCTCGCCCATAGGTGCAAAATTCCGGCTCATCCAGTTCAAAATTGCTTGATTTACTTGTTCCGGGCATTCATCCTGGGGACAGTGGCCCGCATTATCTAATTCAACTAGCTCTACATAATTGGGATTGCATTCGACAAATTGGTGGGGTCGGGCGAACCGAGGGGGAATCATCCGGTCTTGTTTGCCCCAAATTAACAGCATGGGAATTGTTAAATTTCGCATCACGATCTTGACACTGGGGCAAAATTTTGAACTGCCCACAGCTTTAAATAAGGCGCAGAAGGCGCGGGCTGCTCCCCGATCGCCTGCTGGCCCTGCTAGAATTTCCACTAATTCGTCGGTAACAGCTTCGGGGTTGGAGTAGGCAAAGCCAACCCAGCGACGGACAAAGGAAGGCTTGCGGGCAAAATAAAATAAAGGCCTGAGTACGATCGGAGAAACAAACAAACTTTCAACCGCTTCGATCGCCGGAAGCAGCCATCCGGGCACCGCTTCGGCTCGCACAGAGGGGTCGGGGAGGCTAATCATCACCGTGCCGGCCACCATGTCCGGGTGAGCTGCAGCCACGGCCAGACAAATCAGCGAGCCGATCGAGTTTCCTGCCAATATTACTGGCTCTCTGATAAAAGTTAGCCAAAAATCATAAACTTGATCGACCCACAAAGACACAGAGTAGTTGACCGGAGCTTTTTGGGAAGCGCCAAACCCTAACAAATCCAAGGCGTAAACCGTTTGGTTTTCGGCGAGTTGGGCGAGATTTTGTCGCCAGTGACCGATCGAAGCTCCAAACCCGTGCAGTAAAATAATCGGCGTTCCCGATGCGTGCGGGGCAATTGCCCCGGCCGCAGAATCTTGAGATTTGAGCGCGCCTTGATTTCGCCCCAAAGCCGGCCGCAAATAAGTGTAGCGAGTTTGCCAACCCCGCCACATCCAGTCTCGTTGAGTTCCCACCCGTTGGTGCCACAGCAGAGAATTTGTCAATTTTGCCTCAGCTCGCAACATAAATTTACACTTGCTTATACCTATTCTACAAGGCAAATCCGGCGACTTGGGGGACTTGCCAGACCGGGCGAGATGAGGTTGGAAAAGCCGTTTTACCTCATCTTTAACCTTTTCGCCTGAATTTTTGACGGTTTTGTCATCAATCAGGCAAGGGGGCAGGCGATCGTGTGTGAAGTTAAAATAAAACTAGGCAGAAACTCAGCCAGACTGAGTAGAATAGCAAGTATTGTAAGAATTCATTTACGATCGTCCAAATAGTCCCCAAGGCTTTAGCGGAGGGGAGACAGGGCGCGGTAGTACGTCCGGTAAGGGTAACACCTTATAAAACAGTTCGATCGTCAATCGTGAAATATTGACCGATCAAACCTGTAACTATCAAGAAGCTTCGCTATTAAACTACTGCTTGTAAAACCATTCATGCCTGTGATTGAAAGAAGACAAAATCGCAACCTACCCCAGATCAACGAAAATATTCGATACCCCAAAATCCGGGTAATCGATACCGACGGCGCGCAACTAGGGATATTGACGCCTGCAGAAGCGCTGCGCCTCGCAGAAGAAAAAGAACTCGATCTCGTACTTGTCAGCGACAAAGCTGACCCGCCCGTATGCCGGGTAATGGACTATGGGAAGTACAAATTCGAGCAGGAAAAGAAAGCGCGAGAAGCAAAGCGGAAGCAGCACACTGCCGATGTTAAAGAAGTGAAGATGCGCTACAAAATTGAAGAACACGACTACCAAGTGCGCCTCAAACTAGCAGACCGCTTTATCAAATCTGGGGACAAAGTAAAAGCCACGATCATGTTCAGAGGTCGGGAAATCCAACACAGCAACCTAGCAGAGGACTTGCTCAAGCGCATGGCCACAGATTTGCAGGAAATCGCAGAAGTGCAGCAAGCCCCGAAAAAAGAAGGACGCAGTATGATGATGCTGCTGTCGCCGAAGAAAGTATAAATAGATAGTCATTAGTAAGCAGTCATCAGTCATAAACTGGTGACTGATAGCTGATGACTTCCGAAGTTAGTCAGTCAGGAATAAGCTACCACACAGGGAAATCAAGACTGCATGGAAAATTTTCAAATCAGAGGTTCGGCGGGAGTAAGACAAGGAGTGCTGCGATCGCTCAACCTGCGATCGGAAGAAGTAGAGCGAACCGTACTGATGTTCCTCGTCTACACTCTAACCTCCGTCGGGCTGATCTGGCTGGAACTCAGCACAGTAGGTCTGTTTTTAGACGAGTACGGTGCCGACAAAATGCCCTATATCTACATAGCCAGCGCGTTTATCGGTTCGGGCTTGGGATTTGTCTACTCGTGGCTGCAAAAAATTCTGCCGCTGAGGCGTACCGTCGTAGTTGTTCTGGGAATGATGTCGGTACCGCTATTTTTGTTTCGATTCGGCATCGGCTACGAAAATACTAAGATAGCTGGCATCAGCATCGCTTTTATTACTATTTTTTTGATGTGGCTGTGGGTGGAAGCTTGCTATGTACTCAACGACCTCAACACTTCCATCACTTCCAACCAACTGTTTAATATTAGAGAAATCAAGCGCACCTATCCGCTAGTCAGCAGCGGCTATCTAGTAGCTGGAGTAGTCAGCGGATTTTCTCTGCCTGTTTTGCTGTACGTAGTCGGACTCAAAAACGTTACCCTCATTTCGGGGTTGATGGTGGCGACAGGCTCGGTGTTGCTGTACTACCTCACGGAAAAATACCGCCAAGCATTCCCGGAAACAGCTCACTGGACAGATGACGACGAAGACGACGACCAACAAGAATTTACCGCCCGCAAAGTTACAGGCCCGCTGCAAAAATACGCCGTACCTCTGGTCAGTTTCTTCGTCCTCGCAGAAGTCCTCTACGTCCTGGTAGATTTCCAATTCTACAGCCAGCTAGAATACCAAAACCCGGGGGACGGTGCGAGCTGGATTGCTAGCTTCCTGGGCATTTACGAAGGCATACAAGGCCTGTTTCAAGTGGCGACTCAGTGGTTCGCTTCGAGTCGGTTGGTAGAAAGAATCGGTGTATTCGTGACGGCGGTAATTTTGCCGGCAGGTATCGCGATACTCGGGGTGCTGACCATAGGAGCATCCCTGGGCCAGCTAGTATCTGTGTTCATCGGACTGATATTGCTGAGATTTTTAGACGAACTGCTGCACTACACGCTGTTGGAAACCGTTAGCCCGGTTTTATTCCAACCGATTCCCGACAATATTCGATCGGGCATTCAAACTCTGGTCAACGGTGTGGGGGAACCTTTGTCCTGCGGAGTTACAGGAGTTGGCATCCTGATTATGCTGTGGGTGACAGACAAGATACTCCCCCACCAAGACGAAAAGGCATTTCACGACCAGCAAAGCTTGATATTTATTGGGGCGATCGTGGTGTTGGCCCTAGTGTGGGTGTTTGTGGTCTGGCTGATCCGCTCTCAATACGTGGGTTTGTTGGTAAAAAGTGCGGAAAGGGGGCGCTTGGGCGTCACAGACGTTGACCTCAAAGCTCTGAAGCGCGCGGTGGTAGAAACTCTACAAAAGCCGGGGGGCGAAGACGAAAAGCGCGCTTGCATCGAACTCCTGACGCAAATTGACCCCAAAAATGTCGGAGAAGTTCTGGCTCCGATCCTGGATTCGTTGCCTGCAGTTTTGCAGCGCCAGAGCTTGGAAACTATGCTGCAACACCCGAACCCCGCATATTTAGAAAATGTCCGCGCACTCTCGCAACAATCCTTGCCGCCGGAGGTGCTGGCCTTGGCTTTGCGCTACATCTGGCTGACGGAAGCTGAACCGAATATCGAGAGCTTGCGGCCTTACTTGCAGCCGATCGTCGATCCGGTGGTGCGGGGCACGGCCGCTGCTTTAATTATGAGAAGGGGCGATCGCCAGCAAAAGGCAGAGGCTACTAACACGCTGCGGCAAATGCTAACGCACAAGCAAGAGCGGGAACGTGTTATGGGGACGCGGGCTCTGGGAGAAGCTGATTATTTGCAAGGACTGCGGCTGTACATCCCCAATCTGTTGCAAGATGAATCTCTGCGAGTGCGCTGCGCTCTGTTAGACGTGATTTCGTCTACTCATTCGGAAGAATATTATCCTTCGCTGCTGCGCGGACTCGGTTACAAATCGACTAGGGAAGCGGCTTTGCAGGCTTTAGTCAAACTTCACAACGACGCCATTCCTTTGCTCGTGTATTTGGCTGAGGACATCCACAAGTCGGATTTGGTCAGGTTGCAAGCTTGGACGGCTCTGGGTCAAATTGGGACTGCGGAGGCGATCGACATTTTGGTCAGCAATTTGATGACGGGTTGGGGCACTACCAGGCGCAACATCCTCCGCATCCTATTGAAAATGCCTTCGGAAGCGGGGATAGAAGGTGTTCTAGACCGCATCGGCCGCAGCGGCTTGGAAACTCTCATCGAACAGGAGTTAATGTTTATCGGTCAAATTTATGCAGGTCTGGTAGATTTGTCTGGGGTAACAACCTACGGCAATTTCTCAGATCGAGATGCCAAGAGCGAGGGGCCACCTGCAAATGATACGGCTGAATTGTTGCAGCGGGCTCTGACTGGGTTGGAAGCTGATGCTACCGATCGGTGTTTTTTGCTGATGAAGTTTCTTTATCCGCTGGACACTGTACAAGCGGCTGCTTTCAACATCGCTTCTGGCCAACCTTCTTTGGTGGCTAGGGGATTGGAAATTCTCGACAATACTGTGGATATAGCTAAGAAGCGATCGCTCCTCAATTTGTTCGATCAGCACTCGGAAAGAGAAAAATTGAGCAATCTCTCTGAATTGATGGTTTACAAACCTCTAGCGCCTAGCGATCGTTTGCGCCGCTTGCTAGAATTGCGCCACTTCCTTTCGGATTGGGCTTTGGCCTGCTGCTTTCACTTGGCTAGGGAAGCGCGCTGGAGCCTTACGGCTCAACAAACTCTCGTCTGTCTGCAGCACCCGACGGGTTTTGTCCGCGAAGCAGTGTTAGCCTATTTGAAAATAGCCTCGCCGCGGGCTTTGGTCGAATTGTTGCCCAGGCTGCAAAATGACCCCGATAATTTGGTATCCGCTCAAGTGGAAGAGATGATGGCAGAGTTCGGTGCTGGGGGAAAAAGGTAACATTAGTCAGTTGTCAGTTGGCAGTTATTATTGTCAGTCAACAGTTAACCGTCAACCGTCAACAATTTTTATTTTCCTTCTTCTTCCCTTTTTTAAGTTTAAATTAATCATTGCATCTCATTATGTTAACCAGCGTCGAACGCCTATTGTTTGTGAGGGAGGTTCCGATTTTTAAGGAACTGCGGGATGATTTTCTCGTGCGTCTAGCATCGGTAATGGATGAACTTTCGTTTCCTTCCAAGCACAGGATTTTTACGGAAGGACAAGAAGGTCGGTCTCTCTATATTTTGGTATCGGGAACGGTGCGGGTGCATATAGGCGATCGGGATTTAGCACAGTTGAAAGCGGGGGCTTGTTTCGGGGAAATGTCGCTTTTTGACGCAGAACCTCGCTCGGCTTCTATTTCTACTCTAGAACAATCCGAGTGTTTGATGCTGACTCAAATGCAGCTATACGATGCGATTGATGAAACGCCGGGAATTGCTGTGAATATTATTCGCTTGCTGTCGCGCCGGATTCGTGAGTTGAATCAAAAGTTGAATGCTAAAGAAGCCATGATGCCGCCTACAGAGACTGTGAGAGTTCCTGAAATGCGATGAAATTGGGGAATTGGGAATTGTGTTTTTAGTCGAGCGGTAATTCTGCACAATTTACAGCAGTTTGCGATGCTATGAGGTACATTAGCAGCAATGAGTGAACCAATGTCTTAAATGGTTCGGATTCATCAAATTAAGGGCAACTGCTACGATCCGGTCAATCATCTCTGGGGTCTGGGGAGAAAACATTCGCAAAAAAAATTTACAGCACTTTCCGATGTTAAGAGGTACAATTAAGTGAAAAACACTTGATAGTTGACGGGGTTGTCACCCCGTCAATATTTAAAGTATGTGATAAGTCAATGTAACGACAAGCGGATAGCATTAATTTGGGGTGGCGCTAAATATCATTCTTCTTTTCTAGGTTAAAGACTTTTTGTCAGGGGTGAATAATGATGCAAGATGAATCAGATTGGAAAATCACTTGTTTGAGATTCGCACTCCTACGCTCCAACTCAGCATCCAATTGAAAATATTTGGTTACAAGCTAAACAATTGATTAGGGAGTGCTATCATCTGTATCAAACATTTGCTCTCGTCAAATATATATTTAAGTTAGTTACTCATTATCATAAATTTTATTTCGTCAAGCTTTATAGTTATGGTAAATTCTCACAAATCATATAGGATTGCTATAGCAGAGCTAAAGCTCAAACTAGGGCGCCGATCGAACCTCACCCCTAACTCTGCGAAATAACCCAAAGGCGGTAGCATAGTTTGGGAAACGGCATCAACTGAAGATGAACTTAGCGCCAGCAACAGTCCTGCAACAGGGCAAATACAAAATTAACGCGACTTTAGGGATAGGAGGGTTCGGCATCACTTACCGAGCTACCCACACCCATTTAAACCAAACAGTCGTACTCAAAACCCTCAACGAAAGTCTGCGCCAACACCCAGAATCTGCCCAATTTCAGCAGCAGTTTATTGCCGAAGCCCAACGGCGATCGCGGTGTCAGCATTTCAACATAGTCAGGGTAATCGACTTTTTTGAAGAAGCCGGACAGTCTTTTATTGCAATGGACTACATTCCGGGCCAAACTCTCGCCCAAATAGTCGAAACCGATCAGCCGCTGTCAGAAGCCCAGGCCCTTCACTATATTCGGCAAATAGCCTCAGCCGTAAGTACAGTGCACCACAGCGGATTGCTGCACGGAAATATCAATCCAGAAAATATTATCCGGCGAGCCGATTCTCACGTAGTAATGTTAATAGATTTCGGAATTGCCCGCGGCTTTACCGCCGGCACCAAACAAACCCACACTAACTTGCTCTCCCCCGGGTACGCGCCGATCGAACAATACCTCTATGACGGTAAATGTACACCGGCCACTGACATCTACGCGATCGCAGCCACCCTCTACTACTTACTCTCCGGCGTGGCGCCCGTAGCAGCACCCCTGCGCGATCGCATTCCCTTGACTGAGTTACGGCAATTTCAGCCCAACCTCAGCCCAAGAATCGAGCGAGCCATCCTTCAGGGACTCGAAATCGACCCCCACAACCGCCCTCAGACAGTGGAAAATTGGCTCACCATGCTGCAAGACACAGAGCGAGTATCAGTAAAAAGAAAAGGCAAGCAAAGTCTAAGATTGCCCGCACCTCCCCCGCCGCAGTTGACTTTTCTGGCGTTTCTCGTAACGGCTGCAATTGCAGGCTGGATGGGTTTTGACCTAGCATGGCACTACAACAGCACCAGTCTCAGCAATCGTCCCAAAATTGAATCCTTCCCATCTCTGGAAGATTTGCTCAAATCCCGCGATTTGTCAGGGCCGATGTTCGGGCAGCCGTCTGTCGAAAGCAGCCCTCTCTACCCGATCGAACTCAACAAGCTCCCCAAACCCTCCTTAGACAGCACCAACATTCCCGAACAGATCGACGATCCCTCAGAAACGAGCGCACAACCTTCGGAGTCTCCAAGCCAGGAAACTCCCGCCCCAGAACCCGAACCGGAACCTGAGCCATCGCCGACGCCCGAACCCGCAGAGGAGCCTTCTGAGTCCCCCATTCCAGAGCCTCAAACCGAAATCGAGCAAGCTCCCCAACCAGAAGCCGCACCAGTACCAGAAGTTGCGCCCCTGCCTGCAGAACCGCCCGCCGCGCCCGCCCCGCCTGCCCCTGAGAGTGCTAGCGCTGAAACCTTGCCGCCGTCGGAATCCGCGCCGCCAGTAATAGCCTCGCCGATCGAGCGATCGCCTGAGCCTGCGATACCGAGCAGCAGTGCCAACAATTCAGATAGTTCGATCGCACCTGATTCACCACCCCCTGTAGCAGATCCCACGATGCCTTTTCCCGAACCTGCGACAAATTAGTATGGTTTTTGTTGGTTCAAAGTGCGGACAAATACTTGGTTTTATGAGTCAGCAAATATGCGCTCAGTAGTTGAGATAATAACGCCCTACCTAGCCAACGACTATCTTCCAAAAACTTCGGTCGAATCTGAAAATCCCAACAGTCGCTGTCTGAGTTTATCGAATATTTCCTATTCCCTCTGCAATCCAAATGCCCGCAAAAAAATGCAGGACTGTTTTCTATTTTGATTTAAATTATGTTAGAATATGTGCGCGGCGCTGAGTTGGTGTGATGTCGCGTATTAATACTGCCAAGCTGCAAACATTTTGGTACAAAGCAACCCCAACCTCGAATTTGAGGCAGTCTAAGCGAGGCTTTTGTGCTAAGCCGTGGCGCGTTAGACTGTTCTAACTCTCAACAATCCCATCCCCGACAAAGGGGTGGGAGTGTCAATTCCCCCAAACTTCCTTCCTTTGGGAGCAAGCATCATCGGGGACAAGCAAGTTATAATTTGTTGCGGAAGCGCACAGAGATTTTTTATGAGTAAACCCCCAGTTCATGCTTTTTTTGTAGGCAGAGCACTTGCCGAAGCACTGTACGAGCAATTAGAAAGCGCCGCAACCAACGCTTTCTCTGAACTCGGCAAATTTGACGCAGAACAAAGAGAACGCTTGCGGCAGTTCACCGATCGAGTTGTGGAACGGGCAAATCGAGCTTCGGATGAGGCGATGCAGACCCGAACTGGCACTGCAAGCACCACCACCATTCAAGACATCCATCCGGCAGATTTGCAAGCGACGATTGACGAGCTGCGTGCCGAAGTGGCTCTGGTGCGATCAGAATTGCAGCGTTACCGCAGCAGTTTGCCCTAGCGCTCGATTCGACCACAACTATTATTTACTACGTGAGCGCATTGCTTTGCGCTCCTGCGCTCCTACTTTCAATCAAAGCAACAACATAAAATAAGCAATTTGGGAACCCAAGTGTCTGCTCTCCTTGATGACTCTGTTAATCGCCAGCGCTCCCCCAAGCACACTGGCGGAGCCGATGAGCCAAAAACTGCTAGTAAATCCTACAAAAGTAAAGCTTATCGCTGGAATCGCGAAAAATATTCCCGGAAGCGGCGCTTCTTCGACATTTGGGCCTTTGTCTTGCTCTGGCTGGCTTCCCTTTGGCTCGACAGCAAAAATTGGAGCTACTGGGGAGGCGTGACTGAAGAAAAGAAAGTTGCCAGGCGCCGCTTTCAAGCTATCTGGGTTCGAGAAACACTCTTGGAGTTGGGGCCGACTTTCATTAAAGTTGGGCAGTTATTTTCCACCCGCGCTGATTTGTTCCCGGCAGAGTTTGTCGAGGAACTTTCTAAGCTGCAAGATAAAGTGCCTGCTTTCAGCTACGAGCAGTTAGAGGTAATTGTTGAGCAAGATTTAGGCAAGACAGTTCAAGAACTCTACCGCAGCTTTGACCCGGTGCCCCTGGCCGCTGCCAGTTTGGGTCAGGTACACAAAGCTCAACTGCATTCTGGCCCGGAAGTTGTTGTCAAGGTGCAGCGACCAGGACTGCGGAAACTGTTCGAGATCGATTTGCAAATTCTTAAGGGAATTGCCCGCTACTTTCAAAACCATCCTAAGTGGGGCCGCGGCCGAGATTGGATGGGGATTTATGAGGAATGCTGTCGCATTCTGTGGCTGGAAATTGACTATCTCCATGAAGGCCGCAATGCTGATACTTTTCGCCGCAATTTTAGCAACTGTGACTGGGTGCGGGTGCCGAGGGTTTATTGGCGGTACGCGGCTCCGCGAGTGCTGACTTTGGAATACCTGCCCGGGATTAAAATCAGCCACTACGAAGCTTTGGAAGCGGCCGGTATCGATCGTAAATTAATCGCTCAGTTGGGGGCAAAAGCTTATTTGCGCCAGTTGCTCAACGACGGCTTTTTCCACGCTGACCCACACCCCGGCAACATCGCTGTTAGTGCTGACGGTTGTCTGATTTTCTACGATTTTGGCATGATGGGGCAAATCCAATCCAACGTCCGCGAAGGACTGATGGAGACGCTTTACGGCATTGCTTCCAAGGATGGACAGCGGATTATGGATTCTCTGATCAATTTGGGAGCTTTGGTGCCTACGGGTGATATGAGTCCGGTGCGCCGCAGCATCCAGTATATGCTCGACCACTTCATGGACAAGCCTTTTGAAAATCAGTCGGTGAGCGCGATTACGGACGACCTTTACGATATTGCCTACAACCAACCTTTTCGCTTCCCAGCTACTTTTACTTTTGTAATGCGAGCTTTTTCCACCATCGAAGGGGTGGGCCGAGGTTTAGATCCCGAGTTCAACTTTATGGAGGTGGCACAACCTTTTGCCATGCAGCTTATGAGTAATGGAAATGGTCATGATACAGGTAGCAGCATTTTTAACGAAATAGGCCGTCAGGCAGCTCAGGTGAGTTCGAGTGCTTTGGGTTTGCCCCGCCGGATTGAGGAGACTATTGACAAACTCGAACAGGGAGATTTGCGGATTCGCGTCCGTTCTGCCGAAACAGAGCGCTTGCTCCGCCGCATGAGCAGCGCTCAAATGGGCACGAATTATGCTTTGCTGATGAGTGCTTTTACTTTGTCGGCGACAATTCTGTTTGTCAGTAATCAAGTCTGGCCGGCTGTGGCTGTGGCAGTGCTGGCGGCGGGTGCAGGGTTTGCTCTTCTGCGTTTGTTCAAGCGGATCGATCGTTTAGACAGGATGTCATAATTGTGCAATTTGAGATGGGAAATTTCAGGTTTGAGATTTCTCGCCAGCAAAAATTTGACATCGAATGTTAAGTTTTTGCTGGCTGACCACAGATTGCTAAAATTGACAGCACTTAGGCGCTTTGATGCTGACAACCGGTTTGCTTCCTATATTTATCGCCAGCTAAACCTCTGCTTTTTGGTAGAAATCCAGTTTTTTTTGCAGGCGCCGCTTAATTTACTTGATTTACCGAAATTTTAAGACGGGATTAC
The DNA here is from genome assembly GCA_014695175.1 of Microcoleus sp. FACHB-DQ6. GTDB lineage: Bacteria > Cyanobacteriota > Cyanobacteriia > Cyanobacteriales > Microcoleaceae > Microcoleus. The sequence continues at coordinate 14,130 of JACJNV010000189.1, forward strand.
CATCATAGGATCTACAATATGAGGTCAAGGAAGCGCCGTTTTTCCAAAACTCACGATCGCAGGTGGCCGAAATTTAACGTCCCCTTCGGGATTTAAGTTTTGGCATAAAACATTGCACCACTTAAATTAAGCTTTTAACTTCGATGAGTCCAATCACCCAATCTATGAAACGCTCTTTCGCAGGTAAGACAGACACAGGGCTAGTTCGTTCCGTAAATCAGGATTCGTACTATATAGACTCTGATGGGCGATTTTTCATAGTGGCCGACGGAATGGGAGGACACGCCGGAGGTCAAGAAGCCAGCCGGATAGCGACTCAGGCGATTCAATCTTATTTGCTCGAACATTGGGAAGGGCCTGAAGATTCTCCGCTGTTGTTGGAAAAGGCTTTGTTGATTGCCAATCAAGCAATTTTGACGGATCAGCTCGACCACCCCGAGCGCGCTGATATGGGGACTACGGCTGTGGTTCTCATGTTTAGGGATGAGGGTAGACCGTGGTGCGCTAATATCGGGGACTCTCGGTTGTACCGACTGCACGGCTCTCGTTTGGAGCAGATTACTGAAGACCAGACTTGGGTGGCTCAGGCTGTCAAAAGAAAGGCTCTAACTCCCGACCAGGCTCGCACTCATCCTTGGCGTCACGTTTTGTCCCAGTGTTTGGGCCGCGATGATTTGCGGGAGATAGATATTTTGCCGGTGGAGGTGCAGCCTGGGGATCGCTTGCTCCTCTGCAGCGATGGCTTGACTGAAGAACTTTCCGATCCTTTGATAGCTTCGCCTCTGAAGTCGATTCGCGCCTGCGAGGGCGCTGCAAATGCTTTAATTCAAGCAGCTAAGGATAAAGGTGGACGCGATAATATTACTGTGGTGATCGTGACGATCGACCTCAAATAATATTCGCTCGCCCGCTCGCACCCGACTATCTAAAATCGAAAAATCTAAAATCTAAAATCTAAAATCTAAAATTGAATGACCCGCGTTATCGGTTTGATCAGCGGCACGTCGGTGGATGGCATTGATGCTGCTTTGGTGGATGTGGTCGGTTCTCAAACAGACTTGAAAGTGCAATTGGTCGCAGGCAAGACTTTCCCTTATCCTGCTAATTTGCGATCGCAAATTCTCTCAGTGTGCAGTGGCTCAGCTTTGTCAATGGCTGAACTAGCCCAATTAGATGATGCCATCGCCCAAGAATTTGCCACGGCGGCATTGACAATTCAAGCAGAATATGAGATAGCCGAATTAATCGGCTCTCACGGTCAAACCGTCTACCACCGACCTGCTGGGAAAGCCCAGAAAGACAGCGCTGATGCGTTCATGGGCTACAGCTTGCAACTCGGCCGGGGCGCGCTAATTGCGGAATTGACAGGAATTACTACGGTGAGTAACTTTCGATCGGCAGACATTGCTGCCGGGGGTCAAGGAGCACCCTTAGTGCCAATAGTTGATGCCTGCCTGCTGGCGGACCCCAACCTCAGCCTCTGCATCCAAAATTTGGGCGGAATTGGCAATGTTACCTATCTTCCTGCCAGAGGAAAAGGGGGAAACAATGACGAGTCTGAGATTTTCAGTCTTGGGGATGGCATATCCGGCTGGGATACAGGCCCGGCGAATTCCCTGTTAGATTTGGCAGTACAGCACTTCTCAGGCGGCACTAAGACGATCGACGAAGGTGGAGCTTGGGCGGCATCGGGCACTCCCTGTCAAGCTTTAGTCGAGCATTGGCTCGCATCAGAGTTCTTCCGCCAAGCACCGCCGAAATCAACGGGGCGAGAGCTATTTGGTGTAGACTATTTTGACAGGTGTTTGGTCGAGGCCCAAGGTTACAACCTCAGTCCTGCTGACGTGCTGGCTACTCTGACAGAACTGACTGTTGCCTCGATCGTTCACAGTTACCAAACTTTTTTACCGGCTATGCCCGATCGAGTTTTACTATGCGGGGGCGGCAGCCACAATCTCTACTTAAAACGCCGATTGCAATCTCAATTGCATCCAGTGCAAGTGTTGACTACTTCTGAGGCAGGCTTGAATGTAGATTTTAAAGAGGCGATAGCTTTCGCGGTTTTAGCCGCATGGCGGGTTCGGGGCATTCCCGGCAATCTGCCTCAAGTTACTGGTGCCCGGACACCGGTACTTTTAGGAGAAATTAACTCTTGTTGGCACAGTTGGGCGTGATAGCATAGAGTCTGAGGGACAACGGCTGTGCGTTGTTGCACCAGCATTGTAGCCAGCAGGAAAAGCATAGGAACAGCACTGTGGCTCACACGTTTTTAATGGAATCTGGCCAATGGACGCTCGAAGGAAGCTGGATTGAGCGCAATGGCGTGCCAATTACGGTTAAAGGCAAAACTTTAGTGAGCTGGAACCGAACAGATTGGTTCAGTATGGTGACAAAGCTCGTATTTCCTGGAGGCGATCGCGAAGAGATTATTTTGCAGTACCGAGGACACCTCAACAGCGATGAACGGCAGTATACGTTTGTACTCCAACACAGCGAACTCGGCCGCGTCGAGGGCGAAGGTTGGATTGCTCCCCAGTCGATCGTCCAGCGTTATTGGGTATTGGGAGACGAACGCCAGCGGCGGACGGGTTTTGACACCCTTCACCGGGTTGATGACAACCGCTACTACCAATCTAGCGGCATCATGTCTGGTCATTACTTGACGAATACAATGGAGGCGACTCTGGAACGTCAGGGGGAATAACTCTTTCTAGAGTCCACATTTGCGAGTTCTAGGGTTTGATGTGAAAATTGAAGGTTTGGCTAGTCGGAGGTCGCGCTCAGATGTCCGACTAGCACCATTGTTGTCAAACCTCATCCGCTGCCACTAAAGACAAATATATTGAATTTGTTAAAAATTTTAATTGGTTAAAAAATTAACACTTATTATTAATAGTTATTCAATTTTCGAGTCGAGGCGCAATAA
>JACJNV010000019.1 GCA_014695175.1 Microcoleus sp. FACHB-DQ6
CGGGCTATTGGTATTTTCTGTGGTAGAATTAGGAGCATCAGAGCTAGTTTTAGCCGTTTCGCTGCAAGCAGCAGCTCCCAATAATAGGATGCCGCTGAGGAGAATAGGTGTTAGTTTGTTCATAATAGGTTAATAGCCTCCGGGTAAGCTTTCGATGAGTCTGACTTCGTTGAGCCAGATTTAGGAGCGAGATTAAGCAAGACAGAATCTTTGTTTCTGCCTTGGTTTCTGCTTTCTGCGTTGGTTTTTTATAGGATGTAAAAATCCTTATATCAAATATATACACTTGAGCAAGTATCTACATCGCTCCACGGGTGTAAAATTTATCTATGTCGTTAGATAGAGTACAAAAAACAAAATAAGGTCTTAGAGCTAATTCAACTTAATTAGTCGGGCACGCACTATTCCTCAGAAAGCCGGTTGATTCCGAAATTTTTAGTTACTCAAGCTAATATTTTCCTATACACCAAGTTTAAAGGCGTAAGTTTTATTAATAAATTTGAGCGCTACTCCCAACTAATTTTTTTATCTTCCCGGTTCACTCAATATCCATGCCTGAAATCCGTTAAATCCCGTACACTACTCATTGTAAAACTTCCTGCTTCAAAACAAACGAAAAGAGTCGAGAAACTTTTGAGCATTTTCTGGTTCTGGGGTAGTGGCAACCAGGCCGTAAACGCGCGTTTCCACCAAAAAAACTTGACCTACACCTACAGGTTCAGTGGGAGAAAGCGGCTGAAACTCAAATTCTTTTCCCGGATAGCCTCCGAGGGAAATATCCCGCACTTGCAAGACTTTAGCATTCGCTGCCACGACGAAAAAATCAACGGCATTATTTAAAGTAATTCTGATATTATTGATATTATTGTTCCTCAGTCGGAAATCTAAATCAAAGTATTGAAGCAAATAAGATTCTTTGTTTTTTAATTTCGATCGGTATGTATGAGCAATTATTTGATTTGAAAAAATTTCTGAATTAATTTTAGGAGTTCCCGGCATATCGATCGCAAACTGACCCATCGCCGAGCAAAATGGCTGCCACTCTGGCGTCTGAATTTCTGCCCGCAGCGGGGCTGGTTGAGATGCAGCGGGACGGGCAAACTTGACCGGGTATGAAAGTAATGTAGCAGTAACTAGAAGTAAATACAGAAATTTCATTTGGGTAAAAATTATATATGCCCGATCGATCTGCGCTAGCCTAGAAATATATCTGCAAAGGGGCGATTTATGCTGAATATTATATTTACTCAAGGGCGAGGCAACTCTCAAGGACGCTCTAAAATCACTAAAACCAATAAAACCAATATACTCGCTGCTGTAAATACTTGGCTGGCTGTGTGTCTGCTGGCTGCTGTCACAGCTTGTGCAAACAGCCCCAACAGCAAGGCCCTCGAAGAATCTTTAGCCGCCGATCCGAAATTAAAACAAAATCCAGTGGTTTTCTCTTCCCCGCCACCCGCAACAGCAATTGAGACAAACTCTACCGCCAAACTTCCTCCCGATTTCCCGACAGAGATTCCACTCTATCCTAATGCTGAGTTAATCGAAGTTGGTGGGCAAACCGATCCGTCGCAAAAAAATGTGCGGCTGCGCTGGGAAAGCACAGATCCTGTTAATTCGGTTCAGAACTTTTACTCCACAGAGTTTGGGCGTCGCAACTGGGAAATAGTCAGCCGCCCCACCGCCGAGGGACAAGGTTCTTTAGTAGCAACGCGAGATAATTTACGGGTAACTGTGTCGCTTTCTCCTACTCAGAAAGTAGGGGGTTCTACAGAATTTGCGATCGACTACAGCAAAGAAGGCTCAGAAATTCCCGCCAGCCCCCAAGCTAATAATTCCGAGTCTAGCGCATCTCCAACCGCTTCACCAACTCCATCTAATTCAGAGGGAACTACTCCAACGCCATCCGCCTCGCCAAAATCAGCACAAGTTAGCCAACAAGACGGCCAAATTCCTCAACAGTTGCGGCAGTATGTGGCAGATTTAACTCAGTTGGAAGTGCTGAAAGTGCGATCTGCTGAAAATGCTAATTTAGAAACTGCCAGCACTTTGCCCAAACCCAACAAAATTGTCACTCGCCGCGAATACGCCCGCTGGTTAGTAGCAGCTAACAATCAGATTTATGCTAGCCGTCAAGCCAAACAAATTAGATTAGCAGTAGACTCTAGCGAACCCGCCTTTTCTGACATACCCAAAACTGACCCGGATTTTTCAGCAATTCAAGGTTTAGCAGAAGCCGGTGTAATTCCGAGTTCGCTTTCGGGAGAAACTAAAGATGTGAAATTTCGCCCGGATGCACCTTTAACTCGCGAAACAATGATTCTTTGGAAAGTACCTTTAGATACTCGTCAAGTTTTGCCCACAGCTAACATTGACGGAGTGAAAGAAAAGTGGGGTTTTCAAGATGCTTCTAAGATTGATTCCCAGACCTCGCGGGCAGTTTTAGCTGATTTTAACAATGGAGATTTGGCGAATATTCGCCGCGTTTTTGGTTTTACTACTCTATTTCAGCCCAAGAAATCAGTGACTCGTGCCGAAGCTGCTGCTAGTTTGTGGTATTTTGGCGTTCAAGATCAGGGATTGTCTGCTAAAGATGCCCTGGAAGCAAAGTCTCAACCTGCTGAGTAGAGTTGTTTGGGGTGGTTAAAAGTTTTGAACACAGCATTTACTTACCAATACCCAAGAAACCGGGTTTTTTTTCTGTAAGCAAACCCGGTTTCTGCGTCCAAGACTGACGAAATTGTACCAATTTTTGATAACTCGGCCTGCGATCGGCCGCCACAAAAATTGCAGCTTGAGTTTCTAGGATTTCGGTGAATACGGCTTACCCAGAAACCGACTTTTATCTACGAAAATGCCATGTAAAACGCGAGGCATATCCGGTGAAAAACCCCGTTTCTTTAATTCCTATGGGGGAGTTCTCGTAAACAACCCTTTTACAAATTAAACATCGGCTTTTCTGTCCTTGTGGCCTATCCTAGGAGATAGATTTTTGTTCTTTAATCTTAATTTCTGTATCCAGCCATACAACTGCTGCATTTGGCGGGCAAATTTTATACATATTTTAACTAACACTTTGTTCAAAACTCTCAGTAGGATTCCGGATGCCGTAGCGGCCTTAACGATAAATGAACAAGAGTGTTTGAGCTCTTGGAGAGCATTTTTTAATGTACGATATTACCTTATTTACCCCGCAAGACATGGCTAAATGCAGCTTAGTCCTGCGCCACTTAGGTAGAAATACTGCTAGTATGGAAGCCAGCAGCCAGAAGATTGTTAACTATATTTACCGACATTTTTGCGATTCGCAAACTGGAGAAAATACCTGTGCCTTAGTGCGTTTGTTCAAAACTCATCCCTACGGGGAATTAGAAGACTCATTGCAACAATCCGCCCGCCGCTTGATGAAGGGCAATTCCCCCACCGCCGACATGAAATGTTGGACTCTGCTAGCAGCAGCAGGCACACAACCGCAGTGGAATTCTCGGCACACAGCAGCAGAACATACAGCTATTCCATTAGTTAGCACAAAATTAGTGGCTCAAATGCCGGCGATTTCGGAAATAATCCGGCAGTTTGGTTTAGACATTCCTACATTCCTCGGAATTGAGCGAGAAAGGTTCCTGCAATTAGAACCCGCAGTATTAAATATTTTTCACGTATCAGAAGCAAAAGGCAGCCCCTTTATTTCTGAGCAAAATTCCTTAATTATCCCCTACCAAGTCAAGTCTGTCTTGGGATTTGGGGGACTTCTGCCGTCAGGAAGTTTGTTTGCGGTAGTGATGTTGCTGAAAGTTAAAATTCCCCCAAGCACGGCTGAAATGTTTAAAGATTTGGCACTTAGTGTAAAAACAGCATTGTCTATCCCCGACAAACAAAGTGTTTTTGACTATTCAGAAAATTCCAAAAATTGTGTTACTAATAACGATTTTGCCGAAACCCAATTACTGGAAGATCAAGTTGCCAATTTAATTCAAATGCTGGATTTTTCAGAACAAGAAATGCTCAGACAAGCCTCTCGGTTTCAACAGACAATTGACAACTTACAGCGCGAACTGGTCGAGTACAAAAATAAGGAACAAGCTTTGAAAGCAAGCCATAATTCGTTTACAGGCATCCTCAATATTCCCAAGGAGGCTATTGCTAGCCTAGAGGAAAATCAAGGAAGTCAGCATTTTAATCAAGGGGAAGAACAGATTTAAACCAAGCTCTGTGTTTAGCAACCCGGTTTATCAAAGAAACCGGGTTGTTGCTGTGTTTGTTCAGTGAATTTTACTTTTATAGGAAGGAATGCGAGCATCCGGCTCGCTGTATATACATCTAAGTAGGGCTTGCTGGATAAGTGCAGAAAGGTTACACGGCTTGGTTATGCGATCGTCCGATCAAGGAAAGTGTGCAAGATAAACAGGTAAAATAGTACAAAAGCCTTGCATCACCC
>JACJNV010000190.1 GCA_014695175.1 Microcoleus sp. FACHB-DQ6
CTGGTAGGCGCGAATTTGGTTTAAGTGATTTGCAGTCAACAAATTGTGCTTTAATGCTGTATCCAAAAGGTCTGTTAAGCGGAAAAGATTGCGGACAAGAGAGCCGAAGCCGGTGAAAACGAGGGGAGATTGCAAGGATGCTGCGTCGCCGATCGAGACTAGGCGATCGATCGCCACGGAGCGATCGCTGCTGTTGCTGCTAAAATGCCCCGGAATATAACCAAAGGTCGGTTTTTTCCACACCAATTTATCGACATCGCAGCGGCGGTATTCCGGCAAAATTGCGAAAAAATCCTCGTACATTTCCAGCAAAGAACCGGGATTCTCTGGATGTACTTGGTGGTAGTGAAATAGATAAACTGTCAATTCTGTGCCGGCGCCGGGAAACAACTCCCAAATGAGCTGGCGCCCGCGGGAAATGTCGCCGTGAGTGTAGAGTACATCCCCGTACTCGGAATCCCACACTCCCGGATCAAATCCTGCGTCGATGACTGCTCCCACTGTCGGACAAACGCTGTCAAAAGTCCGCCCTTCGTTCAATTGCCAAGCGATGGGAGAAGCCGAACCCATTGCATCCACCAGCAGCCGTCCTAATGCAGTGCGATCGGCTTTTGTCGGCAAGTGGCGGCCTTGAACTACTACTTTTTCTGCTTCAACATCGGCTCTGAGAAACTCAGTTTCGTCCCAGATTTCCCCACCAGCTTCTGTTAGCTTAACTCCCGCTAAATTCAGCAATTTTTCGCCGTCCAAAGCTACATTGAGTACCTTTGGTGTGTGCAGAACTGGCGCTTGAGCAACGGGCGGATTGTTAGCATCAAAAAACTTGTTGTAGCCATCTTTGTATTCTCTGGCAATCAAAGTTTCGATTTCTGCAGCAGTAAATAAACCCAAATCAATTAAGCTTTGAATTTCATCCCGCGAAATATTCCACTCGCGATTCATTCGCCCGAAAGGCATTCGTTCAACTAGCAGCACCCGGTAGCCCAATCTCGCCATGACTGCGGCGTGAATCACTCCCAAGGCCCCGCCAATATAAATTAAGTCGTAAAAAGTATCGCCAGCATCAGACACCAAAATTGTGTCTTCTGCCTTCTTCCCTGTTCCCTCTTCCTTCTTCCCTCTTCCTTCTTCCTTCAAAAACACTACTTGTTTTGGCTTTTGAGGATTGCGAGTGCTTTCGCGCCAACGTTGCTCCCACCAGTAGACGCGCTTGAGGTCGTATTCGCCTTGAGGCATTTTTTGGAAGTATTTGACGGTGAGGGGGTAATAGGGGGCAAGATCGTCAAAAATTGAGTGTTTGGAGAGGTCTATGACAGGGGGTTCCGGGTAGCGATCGGGAAACTTGTTTTTCACAGCAAGATTCAGATTTTCCAGGAACTTTTTTTCTCCCGCAGGCGCCTCTTCTAGACGAAAGACTTTTAAATAAGTGGTGCGCTGCAGTGACCAGACAAAGGTGGAAAGTTCTGTCGATCGCCAATTTTGGTTTCCTGAATTGGTGTCAGTCAAGGCGGGTTTTGGATTGGCCTTTTGAGTTCCAGACTTGAGAACCTCGGCTGTTGTGGCTGGTGAAAGCAGGCGAAAGCCGTCAGCAGTAATAATTTTTTCTCCGATTCCGGGGTCGAATTCGTGCTGCAACCAAGTGCAGACGGCTGCTGTATCCGGTGTCGGGACTTCTAGATAAAGAATTTCTTGCATGATTAGGCTCTCAATTCTGAATAAATTAATAAAGATGGGGGAGTTGACAAGGGAGCAAAGTAGGCTATACTCCCGAATACTTATTGAGTTTTAAATAAGTTTACAATGTTCTCAGATTTTTAGGTTTTCGATCGCTCTTGCTCTCGGTTGGCCCGCAACGGCTGAATATCTACTCCCTTTGGTATGCACTCCTATGAATTATCCCATTCCTACGAATCCTCAAGAAATGATTGCTTTGCGACAGCAGCCACTGAATGAAGAATTGGTGGCGTCGGCGATCGCGGGTGTGATCCAAATAGCTCGATCGCGATCTCAGTCTTTGGATGAATTAAAGGCTGAGGTACTCGCGGACGACAATCTGCTCGATTTTGCTCAGAGGCTATGGCTGAGCGACATTGTGGCTCAAGCTTGGAACAATTTGCCTTAGACTAGACTGCTGCTAAAAGATCTACTTAATTAGAGGTGAACTTAAAATGGTACAAACAAGATTAAAATCCTTAACTTTAGAAGAGTTTCTCCAACTACCCGAAACCAAACCTGCCAGCGAATACATTGATAATCAAATTATTCAGAAGCCAATGCCACAAGGGAAACACAGTGCGACTCAATGTGAACTAATTATTTTCATTAACGCTATATTAAAACCCAAAAAAGTTGCACGAGCCTTTCCAGAGCTCCGGTGTACCTTTGGCGGAAGGTCAACAGTGCCTGATGTTTCAGTATTTGTCTGGAACCGAATTCCCGCCGATGATAACGGCGAAATTGCTAATGTCTTTCCCATAGCTCCTGATTGGACAATTGAGATTTTGTCGCCTGACCAAAGTCAAACTAAAGTTACTAAAAATATTCTGCACTGCTTAAATCATGAAACTCAAATGGGCTGGCTGATAGATCCCGACGAACAGTGCGTTTTTGTTTATGTTCCCCAGCAACAGACAGCAGTATTTGATGAACCAGAAATGCTGCTACCTGTGCCGTCCTTCGCTAGCGAACTGCGGTTGAGTGTCGGAGAATTATTTGGCTGGCTGCTGAAATAATCTTCGGAAGAGTGTCCTATTTTTAATATTTTTTACTTTTCCCTACTGACAACAGTCAACAGTCAACAGTCAACAGTCAACAGTCAACAGTCAACAGTCAACAGTCAACAGTCAACGGACTAACGCAACTCAACTTCTCGCTTGACTTCTGTCAAAACTCGATCGCCCCGCGTCAACCGGTATTCTGCCCGCCAAACTCCGGGAGTCAGAGGAGAATTTGTACTGTTTCTTTTGCCGACATAACCCAACCAAGTGCGGCTGGGGGCTTTAATTTCATTGGTCTGATCGGCGATGGTTGTGCCGTTGGGTGCAAATAATTTGTATTGTTCGCGATCGCCCTTGAGCACTCCGTAACTTTGCACCCAAAACAACAAAGCTGGACTGTTTGCAGGGAGTTGAGTCTCTGAAAATTGTCCTTCCCAGAGAGCGTTAATATCGGGCGGCTTATTGGCAAAACCGGCCCGAATTAAACCTGTGGAAATATAGTCGAGTGGCTTGTCCCAAATTGGATTGCGGGCGATGTTGCAGCCTACCTTCGCGTCGGGGCCGACAAAAGGATCTACGGGCTTGCCTTGATAGCGAAAAGTGACGTGTACGTGGGGGAAAGATGCCATCCCAGAGTTTCCCACCATGCCCAAAACTGTGCCTTTTTGTACCTGCGTACCCGGTTTCACGGCAACGCTGCCTTTGCGGAGGTGGCAGTATTGGGCTTCCCAACCACCGCCGTGGTCGATTACCATGCCGTTGCCGCATTCTGTGCCTGCGATGTTGGCTTTCTCTGTCTCGTTTTGTAAACGCCGATCGACCACACCATCTCGCGATCGCAAAACTTTGCCTGCAGCGGAGGCAATAACTGGAACTCCTTTTGCCATTGCTTTGGCGTCGGGAATGGCAAAATCTGTGCCGTCGTGGCCGTCGTAGGTTTGGCGTCCGCAGCCAAAATCGACGGCGGTGGGGCCGGGTTCTCGATCGAAATACAGCAATACAAAACAGTCTTTTCCTAGGGTACAGTCGATCGGCTGGCCGAATTGCGGGTTGTTCGGCTTTTGCGCGACTGCGGTCGAGACGAGACGCTGGGCGATCGTGTTGGCTTCGGCGATCGGCGCACTTACTCCGCTGTTATTAGCACAGCTCGAAAGACTTGTCAACCCCAAGGTCAACAAAATTGCAGAAATGTATTTTGTGGAGAGTATAGTCATTCGCCGATTGGATGTAAAAGCTGAGGTGGGTAGTGAAAAATCAATTAATGGTTCAGAATATAGTTGCTCAAGAATCTAGACGAGGGGTCAGGCTTTTTCGTTTCCTATATTTGTTGTATTATTTTGAGTTTGAACTTTTAAAATTTCAATTACTTGAAGAATGCGCTCTAAAATTCGATCGCTCATTTCGATAATTCGGCTGGCCGGGCTTGCTGTTGCGGCTTTGGGGATGTGGGGATTTGCCACCCTTGCCGAAGACGTGTTGGAAAAAGAAAGTTACGCTTTCGATACCTCTATTTTACTAGCCCTAAGGGAATTGCACACTCCACTGCGCGATCGAGTAATGCTGGGCTTTACCTTTTTGGGGGAGCCGAACTTGCTGCTAGTGATTTGTCTGACGTTGGGTATTGTTTTGCTAGCGCGCAATCACCGATCCGAAGCCGCAACTATTGCGCTCACGGGTGGGGGGGCGATCGGTTTAAATTTACTGTTAAAAAAACTTTTTGCTCGCGATCGACCTCAACTTTGGGAGCGCGTTGTTGACGTTCGCTTTTACAGTTTTCCTAGCGGGCACGCGATGATTTCGATGGTTATTTACGGTTTGCTAGGATATTTCTTGGGTTCGCGCTTTCCCAAGCAGCGCTGGTTGATTTACAGCTTGACAGTCGTATTAATTGCTGCTATTGGTTTGAGCCGGCTTTACCTAGGAGTTCACTGGCCTACTGATGTTATTGCTGGTTATACGGCGGGTTTGGTGTGGCTGATAACCTGTATTCTCAGTTTGGAAATATGGAAGGAATTGCGTTCTTTGACTACGGCTTCTAAAGAAGAGTTTTTGTCACCTGAAAATTCTCAAGACTAAGTTTTAAATTTTTACTCAAGACTGACTATTAGCTTTTGGGTAAAACACATGGCAATTCCTTTTTCGTAGTAAGCTGCCTCGTTAATAAAAATTGGATATACGGTCGATTTACCTTCATACAATACCGACTCACCATCAAATGTCAAAAACATCGGATCGCCGGGATTTAGGGCTTGATAATCTCTGGATTGCAGATGGGGATGAATCATTGCCTGAATTTCTGTCTTCTCGTTTCTGGGATAGTCGATCGCCCCAATGGTGTGATAAATAGTCAGGGGATTTTTTCCAACAGGCATTGTGCCTTGATTGTAGGCTTCTACGCCGTCTAAAATTCGGCACACAACTTGCTCAGTTTGCTGAAATAAAGACGCATCTAATACCCCTTGGGCCACCGCACCAACCTCCAGCGTACCGCCTAACTCGGAAAGCGATCGCAGCAAAGGACTATCGTGATTCTTGGTTGTAGAAGCGAGTACCTTGAGGTGGGGATAAAAAGATGTTAAATAAGCTGCTAGTTGCAGGTTAAATGGATGATGGCTGGCGAGAATAAATGTTAGCCCCATGTTGGATGTGGTGCTGTGCAAATCTATAATTAAGTTGGGCAGATGAGTGTTTTTTGAGCTACAAATGCGGTAGATTTCTTTCGCCCGCTGCGCTTCATAGGTGGAGAGATGAGGATTTTCTAAATCTTGCTTTCTAAAGCAGCGGTTGAGGTCGATATCGATGTAGCGTGTCCCGATTTCGCAAGCTTTGGGATTGGCTAGCAGGGTGATAGTTTCAAAAGTCGATCGCCTAATTAACTCTGGCGCGCGATCGAATTTCTTCACCAGGTAAATTCCTGTGAGTTCGTTTCCGTGGGTTCCTCCCACTATGGCAACACGTTTAATTTGGTTCATAAACAAATAACTTCCTATCCCTAGCGTATCACCATTTGTCATCTGTTGGTAAAAAACATGAGATTGAGGTTAATTATGTGTTTATATTTAGATTATCTAAAGTTTAAGTAAGTAGGTATCACACGCAGAACTGAGAAACCGGGTTTCTCGGGGTATTTCTAGTCAGTACAGAAAAAAATCCGATCGCCACCGCGAAGAAATCGATCGCATAATTGTTTCCGCTCAAACCGAATAGTAGAATAGTAGATAGCAAAAAGAGGGATTTTAGATATGGGACTGAATGAGTATTTTGATTTCTTAGCACCGGATGATATCCGCATTAAAGGACATCGCATCGGGATTGAGACGGTACTGTATGAGTATCTTTATCGGGAACGCACCCCAGAAGAAATTCAGCAACTCTATCCATCTCTAACTTTGGCAGAAGTTTATACAACTATTTTGTATTATTTACAGAATCAAGAATCAGTAAGTAGATATTTGCAAGATTGGTTGGAATGGTCGCATCAGCAGCGAAAGATCCAAGTAGCAAATCCCCATCCGGCGACAGAAAGATTGCGAAAATTGAAAGCTGAACGGGAAAGACAATCTGTTATCCAGGGTGCTTGAGCGATGGCGCTCAAATATTTAATGGACGAGAATGTTACGCCCATTTATGCTACACAACTTCGGCGAAAACGCCCTGATTTAGTAGTTTGGGCAGTGGGTGAAATTGGTACACCCCCAAAAAGCACTCTCGATCCCGAGATTTTGGTGTGGTGTGAGGAGCATAACTTTATTTTGGTGACAAACAATCGCAAGTCAATGTCGGTACATTTGGTAGATCATCTGGCTCAAGGTGGTCATATTCCAGGGATTTTCGTTTTGAATCAGGATTTAAGTATTGGGCAAAATATTGAGGAATTGATTGTGATTGTTGATGGTTCGTTTGATAACAAATACCAAGATCAGATCGTCCATCTCCCATTAACATAAACAGGACTGATGCGTAGGCCAGAAACCGGATTTTTGCGAGAATATTTGGTGACAGCCGTAGAAAAGGGAAAAAACCCGGTTTCTACGGGTTGTGATGCGTAGGCAAAGTTGGACATGGCAATGATCCTTGGTGTCAACAACCAGGTACAACCAATAGTCCGGCAGTCCGGCAGGGGTTGAAACCCCTGCCTCAAAGCGAAAGTCCTCTCAAAGAGGACTGAAGAACTCATTAGTCCTCTTTGAGAGGACTTTCGCTATTAGACAGGGAATTGATTCCCTGGCGGACTGTCGGGTGGGTGAGAAGGCTCGGTGGACTGACAGCTTAAGTTCAATGGCACTGAAAAAGTGAGCAAAAAAAAATCTGTAAGGCAATATCTACATAGATAATTGCCTTACAAACCAAAATATCTCCCTCTAGTATGCCAAATCGTGCATCCATTCTCAAGCAACAATTTTTACAGAGTGTCGCCTTACCCTGGAGAGAACTGCTACCAGACTCTCAAGTCCTTGAGCTGTTGGCTAACGAGAACGTGAG
>JACJNV010000191.1 GCA_014695175.1 Microcoleus sp. FACHB-DQ6
GCCCGCCAGCTACAGCCATTATCAATCCCCGCTACTTTCCCCCAAACCATCAACTATTTAACCTTTCAGGAGTTGGAGTAGCTTACAAATTAGTTGAAGCACTATATCACACATTACCGGATATTCCGCAGCGCCCGCTCACAGATTTATTAGAATTAGTAGCGATCGGCTTAATTGCCGATTTAGTCCAACTTACAGGAGACAGCCGCTACCTAGCACAAATCGGCATCCAACAACTGCAAAAACAAATCGCAAATCCCACCCGCCCGGGAGTTGCAAAATTGCTCGAACTGTGCAAAAGATCGGGCGATCGCCCAACCGACATTTCCTTCGGCCTCGGCCCCCGAATCAACGCCGTCAGCCGCATTCAAGGTGACGCCAGCTTCTGCGTAGAACTCCTCACCAGCCGCGACAAAAAACGCTGCGAAGAACTAGCAAATTTAACCGAAATTGCCAACAGCAGACGTAAATCTTTACAAAAAGATGTTGCCAAAGATGCCGCCAACAAACTCGCCAAACTCGACCTTTCAACTACTAGCGTCATTGTCCTCAGCGACCCCCAATGGCCCGTAGGAGTATTAGGATTAGTAGCGGGACAAATCGCCCAAGAATACGGGCGCCCCGTGATTTTATTCAGCACAGAAGGAAGCGAAGAAATTAACGAAAATTCCCCGGAAATGCAATTTACATCCTTCTTAGATTCAGAATCACCAACACTTTCCCCATCCAAAATTGCCAGGGGTTCGGCGCGTTCCGCCAATCAAATCGACCTTTACCAATTAGTCAAAGACCAAGCGCATTTATTGCACAGATTTGGCGGTCATCCTTTCGCCGCCGGATTGAGTCTCCCAGTTGAAAATATCCCCCTATTTACAGATGCGGTAAATCAGCAACTGCGACAACAATACAGCACCGATAGTTTAACAGCAGCCCCCATTCAAGCCGACTTAAAAATTACTGTCTCCGAATTAGGCAAAGACTTATTTCAAGAACTAAAATTGCTCGAACCTTGCGGTATGGGCAACCCCGCACCCAAATTGCTGATTGAAAACTGCTGGTTTGAGAATCTTTGGAATCAAAAAATCAAGGATTTGAAAGGTCAAAAAGTAGAATATATCAAAACAGAATTTACCATTAGGGACGAATCTAGCGATACGGGATTTCCCGGCATTTGGTGGGGACACAATCAAAACGAAGTTCCCCAAGGTCGCTGCGATGTCACCGTTGAACTCGATTTTAATACTTACAAATCGCGGTATGAAGTGCGCCTCGTAACAGTGCGGGAACGCACGGAAGACAACCAAATAAATTCTCAGACTCCAATAGATTGGATTGTAGACTGGCGCAATAGAAATAACGATGAAGAGTTATTAGGCGCTAGCACAAATTTAGAATCTCAAATGCCGATCGACAATCTAGTTTACTATTCCGAAAAGGTCGATCGCGAAAACTCGATCGTCCTCAAAGAATGCCCCGCAAGCTGGGACGAACTGCGGATCTGGTTTCGGCAAGCACAGCACGCTCAGAAAAAACTCGCGATCGCCTATACATTACCTCCACTCGTACCTCCACAGCAAATCTGCCAACAGCTAATCGGCATCGCCAAATACCTCAGCCGCACCA
The DNA here is from genome assembly GCA_014695175.1 of Microcoleus sp. FACHB-DQ6. Taxonomy (GTDB): domain Bacteria; phylum Cyanobacteriota; class Cyanobacteriia; order Cyanobacteriales; family Microcoleaceae; genus Microcoleus. The sequence continues at coordinate 1,624 of JACJNV010000191.1, forward strand.
ACAAACCCGTCACCAGACAGCAACTCCGCCAAAAACTCGGCATCAGCGACACATCGCTGCAACTAGGGTTCAAAACCCTAACATATCTCGGTTTCCAAATCCATTACCGCGATCGAGCTTTCCACATTGCCAGAAAACCCGAAACTGCACAGCAGCAAGACGCGCCCGATCAAATGCCCAAACCCTTATTAGATAGCCAATCCATTCAATTCTCAGTGCCAAATTCCCCGATTGCCGCGCGTTTTGCAGCGCAATTCCTAGCAGCAGTCTCCGAAGAACAATTCCGGCGGAAATATTTCTGTGAAGTACCCCTCTCCACCATTGTGTCGATCGCCCGAGAAACCGTTTTCCAAGAAGATTCTACAGCAAATCCCTTCTAACTGATATCTAGCAGCATTGTTAAGCATAGGCAGGATGACAGTTCCACTCATGAGATAACTTTTCTTGTCGGGCCCGCACTCGCTGCTGCCGGTGGGGCTGCCTTTCTCGCCTGTGAAGCGAGAGAGGTTTTTGTAGATGTGGCTTAACAGGCCTATTCCTGACACGGAGACAACATCTCAGTTCTAAGAAATATCTTAGTTCTGAATTCATCCCGATAAAATAAGGCATAGGGCAATGGGAGTTATCCGTTGCGAGTCAGACCCAAAACTCATAACTCCTAACTCACAGGCCACAACCCAAAGCTCCCCACCGCCAAACTCGATCGCCCATCTCCAATTTAAAACCCCTATGCTTCTGTGTCCCCGCTGCCAATTTGAAAATCCCAATCCAAACAAGTTTTGTCAACAGTGCGGAAATTCCCTAATTTACAAACCTTGCCACGAATGCGGTGCCCAAGTCGCTTTTAGCGCCAAAGAATGTCAGAATTGCGGCGTCGCAACAGGTCAAGTGTGGCGGGCCATTATCTGCGGTCGATCGAATTTTCCAGCAGTCGAGCCAGACGAGTCAACCCTACCTCCAGCCGAGTTTCCGCAAAAACCAGACATCGTTCCACAAACTACATCGCCCCAAAACTCTGCTGAACCAATCACAGACAGCATTAAAACAGAAATAACCACTGACGCACCCCCAATAGCCGTCGAACTAACTTCTCCACAGCCAAGCGACGGCGAATTCAGCAGCAGAGAAATTGACCCTGTGGTAGCCGTGGGGGCGATCGCACCAGCATCCTTTCAAACAACAGAAAAAAGCTCTACTACAGCACCAGAGCGCGAAATAACCCCATCTGAACAGAATTTTACAACCGCACCACAGCCTAAACAAATCCACGAAGCAACCGAGAATCCCGACAGCCCAAACATAGCTGACACCTCCCCTCCATCTCCAGAAGTCCCCATCCCCAATTCAGAATATTTAATCCCTTCCCAGCAAGCAGGAGCTTATTTAGACACCCAGCAGCGCTACCAACTCCTAGAAACCGTGCCGCCGAGAAAACGCTCAGACACAGTAGCAGTAACAGTATTGGACTGTCAGCCCCTGGAAATGTCACCCCTCAAAGCCATGCTAGCAGCCAACTCTGCCAGCGTAGCCAGACGAACATCCCCCTATACCGCAGCAATCAAAGGCGGAGAAAATTCAACCAATTCCGCCTTAGCAGAGCTGTGCCAAGGCATAGCTGAACCTTATCTGGCACTCCGGTGGCAATTCTCTCAAAACCTGCCAGTCATTCACGATAGCTGGTCAGACAACGAACAGGCAGTGCTGCTGCTAGAAGACTGCTCCCAATGGCCGCTGCTGGTAGAACGGTGGAGTCAACCCGAAACTTCCACCCAGCAAATTTTATACTGGCTGCACGAAATGACAGAACTGTGGGCTGCCCTAGAACCCTGGCGCTGTCGGCAAAGCTTGTTGGAACTGACAAATTTGCGAGTTAACCCCGACTCTTCCTTTTCCTTGGCTTCTTTGCGGCTGCAATACCTCTATCCCGAACCCGCCGGCTCAAACCTGCAATTGGTAGATTTGGGGCAACTGTGGCAGGTGATATTTAGCCAGTCCGATAGTCGCACTCAGTTTGGCGCCTTGCTCGAACTGCTGCAACAAATGTACAGAGGCGAGATTAACACAATCGAAGAATTGCGATCGCGCCTAGAAACTGTTCCCCTCGAACTCCAGCCCGCACCTTCACCAACCTCAACCCCGACGCGCAGGCATTACCACAGCCCAGACCAGTCCCCCCCCGACGTTGGCGAGGTCTTAACCCAGCCCATGCCCGTCCAGATTTACAGCTTAGAAGACGCAGGTCTCACCGATGTTGGCCGCACGCGCGACCACAACGAAGACTTCTTCAGCATCTGGACTCAGCTCAACAAACTCGAAAGCTCCTTCGGTCGCATCTTTCAAACCAAAGGGCTTTACATTCTCTGCGACGGCATGGGCGGACACGACAGGGGAGAAGTAGCCAGTCAACTAGCCGCTGAAACCCTCAGAGAATTTTTTCAAACCCGTTGGGAAAATCAACTACCTCCTGCCGACACCATCCGCGAGGGAGTCCTGCTAGCCAACAAAGCCATCTTTGAAATCAATCAAAAGGACGGACGCTCCGGCAGCGCCCGCATGGGTACAACTCTAGTCGCAGTCTTAGTTCAAGACACCAAATTCGCCGTTGCCCACGTCGGCGACAGCCGCCTCTACCGACTGAGAAAGGGACAAACCCTAGAAAAAATCACCTCAGACCACGAAGTAGGGCAGCGCGAAATAAAGCGCGGGGTTGACCCGGAAACTGCTTATGCCCGTCCCGACGCCTATCAACTAACTCAAGCCATCGGCCCGCGAGACAGTAATTTTCTCAAGCCCGACGTGCAGTTTTTAGACTTGTGCGAAGATACTTTGTTGATTTTGGCCTCCGACGGTTTGACAGATAATGATTTGTTGGAAACTCACTGGCAAAACACTCTCGAACCTCTGTTCAATCCCCAAGCCGATCTCGACCAGGGAGTTGCCCAGTTGATTGAACTGGGCAACAAACGCAACGGTCACGACAATATCACGGCAATTATCATTCGGGCGCAGGTAGGCGCATTTCGATTTTAGAATTTGGATGCTCCAAACTTTTTCTTGGCGTAGCCCAAGCCAGCGGCTGCCAGAGTTAAACCTGCCATTGTTCCAGGTTCAGGAACAGCCTCTGAGTTTTCAGAACCAGGCTTGACTTCCTCTGCTATTACATATCCGCTGTTGAGGTAGCTTCCGTTTGATTGGAAACCATTTTGCAACCAGCTCATTCTAGATCCTGGCCCGTCGCTATTCCCAAATATGACCAGATTAGGAGGTGTTCGTATATTTCCAAATGCCCAATTTCCCCACAGATTGGGTTCTTCGGAACCGAAAGGGGAAAAACTTGCCGTAAGAACTTGTAATTGAAGTCGGTCAAACGGTGCCCACAAGAAAGGTCAAAGCCTTGTACCCCTGTCGCCAATTGTAGCCTGGGACAAGTTCCACAACAGCCCGAGTAAATTTACCGCAAAATCCTGTACTACAAACCATTTATCGCTGGCCTTAATTTCTAAAGGAGGTGTTCCCACACTTCTTGACGGAAAAATAGCTTCATCAAAAAAAATGGGTAGAAACCCCGTCCTTTTAGGAGGGCTTTATTGGTATAATTTAAGTGGTCAATGACCCACCCGTGACGATGGAGACATAAACCCTAACACCAAAGTTTGCGAACAATCGCAACGGGGAAGAAAAATCGGTAGACCGGGAAAAGAGGACAGGGCAATGGGCAGTCCACCCCTAGAATCAAACAACAAAGATTTTTGTTGATATTCGACACATAAAAACCGCAGGGCTTGCGGGGTTAGTCTGTGGAGCGAACGTAAGACCATAAACTCCTTGTGGGTAGAGGCAGTTGCATTCGAAGCAGAAACTTAAGTTGTGAGGCTTAGGAATCACCGCACCTTCAGGTCGGTGAGTATGTCAAAAGGAGTCGATTCATCATAGCTGAAAGAGCCTACAGCTACAGGAGTGTCGGTGTCCTGAAAAAAAGTTAATTTCACTGATGCAGCCTCTGCAGATTTGACGGCGGTCGCCCCCTATCCCAAAATAGCAGCAGCAACAGCCCTTTATTGTAAGTTTTTAGTCATTGTTATTCCGTCCTTAATTTTGATAGGATTAAGTAGAGATGCTTGGGTAAAAAGCTCGATTTATTTATCAGCAATAATATGGAAAAGATTTTACAAAAATGAGAAAGCAGTAGCATCTTTATGCAACATTTAATAAAAAATGTGCTTTAATCAAGATTTGATGAAGCTAAGGGCTGAAATCATAGTAATAATACCTATTACGCGAACGATGCAACAGATCGATTTCTAGTAAATTTACGGTTAAACGCTGCAACAGAGCTAGTTATTAGTTCCTCGTTCAATAGCCAGCTATTACAGTTGGCGCTGGGCAAAAGAATTGCCCAGCCAGAAGCGGGGCAACTCCTGCTAGTTATTAGCAGATTAACCACATCCATCAAAAATGCTGCTGACTCTTTTAGACCCAGAAAAACAGACCCCCCTGCAACAGTGGAGTTTCGAGAGCGAATCCATTATTCGCATCGGCCGCTCTCCAGACAATCACGTTGTGATCCCTAATGCTCTAGTGTCGCGGCAGCATCTGGAACTGCAAAGAGTTAATAACGGGAGATCCAGTCAGTGGTACTTAGTCAATTCGGGGACAAATGGCACTTTGGTAAACGGTATTCTCATGTCTCAGGGTTGGATATCCGACGGTGCCCTGATCCAGTTGGCGCGGGGCGGCCCAATTCTGCATTTCCAAGTTATTACTATTGAAGTCGGCGGCAAGATTGAGGCGAACCCCACCGTCAATCTCGCCCCCCCGAGGTGTACCCATGCGGGAAACCCGCCGGGGAATTTATTCTGCATCCACTGCGGCGAACCGATTAAAGTCGATCGCACGGTGCGCCACTACCAAGTGCTGCGAACTTTGGGCCAAGGGGGTATGGGAACAACCACTTTAGCCTGGGATCGAGATAAAGCGAAAGCTCAACAACCCGGAAGTTCCCCTGCAGCTTCTCTGGTAGTCCTCAAGGAAATGAATGCTGACATGGCTCAAATAGTCAAAGCTCAAGAACTGTTTGAACGTGAAGCTAAAACTCTCAAGGCCCTCCACCATCCGGGAATTCCTCAGTTTTTTGACTTTTTTGTGGAAGGGGGGAAAAAATACTTGGTGATGGAAATGCTCCACGGCGAGGATTTAGAAAAACGCATCTACAACCGCGGCCCTGTTGCTCCCCAACAAGCAATAGAGTGGATGATCCAAACCTGTGAGGTTTTGGACTACATTCACTCTCAAAAACCCCCGATCGTCCACCGGGATATTAAACCTGCTAATTTGCTGGTGCGCCACCGCGACAATTGCATTACAGTGCTGGATTTTGGTGCCGTTAAAGAAATCGGCACTCCTCCAGGGACTCGCATCGGCGTTGAAGGCTACACTGCACCAGAACAAGACCGGGGACAGCCTCTCCCTCAGTCGGATTTATATGCTATTGGGCCTACTTTGATTTTTTTGCTGACGGCCCAAAGCCCTCAAAACTTTTACGGGAAAATAGCTGGAGGTTACGGGTTTAAGCTCGAAAATATTCCGACGATCGCCCCCAAGCTGCGAGAGACCATTTTGCGAACCACGGCAGCTAAGCCTGGGGATCGCTTTCAAACTGCTCAACAATTAGCTCGAGCTTTAGCAGCTTCCCTTTAATAGAAGTCACAAGTCAAAAGCTACAAGTCAAAAGTCATTAGGAAGAAGGCACAGGGAAAAGGGAAGAGGGAAGAAGCTAGCAACGGTAAATTTATGAAATAAAATTTACCCGATCGCCTCGAAATTTCTCTCCGACACCCCAGTCCTCCGTCTCCTCTGTTATTCCTCGTCCCAAGCTTCTACAGCTATCAACTCGCTCACGGGGTCTTGCATAGAAAAATCAAACTCTAGCAATTGCTGTTTCCAGTACGGCCATTCGTCGCCGTAAAGCAGAGCAATTTTCCAAATACTGTCTGTGGGCTTGATAATGTCAGACGTGACAAGAGAATGCACCTGACGCTGGAACTTAACCATCGGCTGTATAACCTGCTGGCTCATAATACCTCTTGAATTGTTTAAATCTTGTGTAATTACAACTTCCCAGCTCACACTTGTTACCGCAGTTTCGCTAAGAACAGTCTCGCCAAGATACGTGTAGATTTTTGTCGGGAAGCTACATATTCAACTTGTATCTTAACACTGTTCGTTTTGACAAGGGGCTATAAGCAGGACTGAAGAGTCAAGACCGACTTCAAAGAATTAATCATCTTTAAATTGTCCCGCTATATGCTGTCGATCGACAGTGGGAGGTTTGCCGCCTCGATTGTTTCCACATCGTTGTTTCCACATAGTGGCAGATGCAAGGGCTACGTTCGGCTTGTTCTTGACAAGGCTGAGTTTGCGTAGGAGAAACTGCAACTACTGCTCTTTCGCTGCTACAGCGTAATTTCCGCTTTCCTGCGGGTAAACCACACCTGTTTCACCTTCGACGCTGGGTTCGCTGTGAGAGTGGGGTCTGAGCTACATAAACTGATTATAACTCTACTCACCGCAAAAGCGATCGAAAATTGTTGGATACTGTTGATCGCCACCCCTAAATGTCGATCGAACATTCTAGGCTGCCCCACGCGGGCCCGCACGCAAGTTCCAAACCCATCGTCCGTCTTGATTCAATAAATCTCAAATCTCAAATCTCAAATCTAAAATTGTATGACTTGGACAAGGCGACACATTCTCACTCTGGCTGATTTTACCTCGGACGAATACGATACGGTGCTGCAAACTGCAGCCAGTTTTCGGGAGGTGCTCGGCCGCCGCACGAAGAAAGTGCCGGCCCTGCAGGGTCAAGTGGTCGCGAATTTGTTTTTTGAACCTTCTACCCGGACTCGCAATAGTTTTGAGTTGGCGGCGAAGCGACTGTCAGCGGATACGCTGAATTTTACCCCGGGAAGTTCTTCTCTGACGAAGGGGGAGACTATTCTGGATACGGCTAAGACTTATCTGGCGATGGGAACGGATTTGATGGTGATCCGGCACGAACAAGCTGGAGTTCCCAGCACAATTGCTTCGGAAATGGATCGCTTGGGTTCGAGAGTCAGCGTTCTCAATGCAGGAGACGGGCAGCACGAACACCCCTCACAAGGTTTGCTAGACTTATTTACTATTTGTACTCTGTTAGATACCGAACGTCCGCGGCTGGCACTTTTAGCGGGTAAAAAAATTGCTGTGGTGGGGGATATCTTGCATTCGCGGGTGGCTAGGTCTAATATTTGGAGCCTAACAGCTTCTGGGGCAGAGGTTCATTTGGCCGGGCCGCCGACTTTGCTGCCGCTGTTGTTTGCTGAGTGTGGCGATGGTAGGGAAGGCAAGTTATTTTTGCACTGGCAGCTTGAACCTGCTTTGGCCGATGCTGATTTTGTGATGACTTTGCGGCTGCAAAAGGAACGGATGAGCGACCATTTGCTGCCGAGTTTACGAGAGTACCATTCTTTGTACGGGATTACGCGCGATCGGCTCAAACTCTGCAAGCCTGATGTGAAGGTGTTGCACCCAGGCCCAGTTAACCGCGGCGTGGAAATTAGTTCGGATTTGATGGACGATGCCCAGTTTAGCCTGATTTCTCAGCAAGTTACCAGCGGCGTCGCGGTGCGGATGGCATTACTTTATCTGATCGGTGGTGGTAAAGTTTAGGCTGTTAGTTGTGAGTCATGAATTTCGGATATTCAATTATTTTCAGGCTCGATCGCCTCTTTAAAATAATCGTTACCCGGTATGGCCGGGTAACGATTAAAACTCTTTCTAGAAATGTAAAGTGCTCTAGTTAAGAGTTAGGAGAGCCAGGACGCAGATACCCAGCCGCCACCTTTGAGTTGTGCCCAGCCGTTTTTGTAACGACCAGTCAATTTGATGTGGTCTCCAGGATGTAACTTGCCGATTACATGAGAACAGCTATCGGGGCGTTTGCGGATATTCAGTCGGCCGCCATTCGTGACAACTTTGGCGTAGCTGTAATTGGCGTGATGGCTTTTCTTGGCGCAGCGGGAGTAGCAACTTGCTTGCGCTTCGCCACCAACACCCAGAACAGATAAAGCTACAGCCATACCTGCAACGCCTACCCATGCAGAATTAGGAATTTTCAAGCCCAGCTCGTCTAAGGACTTGACTTGGAGTTCGGACTCTGGAGATTCATAAGCAACAAAAGAGTGGCTCAATGCTAGTGCTTCCATAGTTTCCTCGTAATTGTTTTTAACATTTATTGGTGCAGACTCAGGTCGAAACCTCCATTAACAGCCCAAACTATTAACTTATGTTTCATAAAAGGCACATGAGGGCGTTACGATTTTGCTTTTGTCTAGTATCCGCCAATTTGCCTCAACCCTGCACAGGTATATCATGTCATCTAAGTAGCTTTCCGGAACAAAAAAATAAATAAAGTTTACATCTGCTGCTAAAAATTTTGGCTACACCGATAAGTAGGAGGACCGAATTAAAGTTAACTGTGTCATTCAAAAGGGAACAAAGTAATCGCTTGGGGTTTGAGATTGCTTGTACCGAGTTACGAATGACACTACTTATTGGCGTGTGCTTATTTATTGAGTTCCTACAGCAATATCGGCACTTAATTTGATCGAACAAGCATCCTGCTCGTCTTCAATCACCCTCTTAATTTGGTTGGGGCGAGTTATATTGTAGCCGATCGCACTGGTACAAAAGTTCGGGGTGATGGCGTCGGGTCTTCGCCCGTGCTACGAGATGGCTCTCAACATTAGCCACCCCGTTTCCCGGACAAGGATGCAAGATCGATCGCGACTTGATTTGTGTCAAGATCAATTAACTTCTCCACCACCACTTCTTTGGCAATGAACTCTAGCGCTGCACTTTCGATCGGCACAATTCCTCAACGCCATGAATCAGACAGCTTCGCCATTACCTTAGCGCCGTTGTCTGTAGAGGAAATATACGCTTTGGCAGATGACCCCGCGAACGGAGCCGTGGTAATGATGAGCGGTACAGTCCGCAACCAAACTGACGGTCAAGCTGTAGTTTCCCTAGAATATCAAGCCTACGAACCTATGGCCGTGCGAGTATTCCAGCAAATCGCTACGGAAATCCGCCGCCAGTGGACCGATGTCAATCGGGTCGTCATTCACCACCGTGTCGGACACTTGCAGGTGGGCGAAATCAGCGTACTGGTGGCTGTTGGCTGTCCCCACCGGGGGGAGGCGTTTGCAGCTTGCCAGTACGCTATAGATACGCTCAAACACAATGTACCGATTTGGAAAAAGGAACATTGGGCCGACGGTTCTAGCAGTTGGGTTAGTATTGGAGCGTGCGAGGTTGTCGGGCATTAGTAAGCAGTCAGCAGTCATTGACTGTTTGATGACTGAAGCCGATCGCAGTTTCCGAGCCCGGGAACCAATCGGGATCTGCTAGCGTCAAAAAGTGTGGAATGTTCGATGAGCCAATTCCACCGATGAGCGACTTTATTTCCGTGTCCTGGTCTGCGGTTGTGGCGACCGTTCAAAGAGTGCAATTGCCAGCCGAAAAACTCTCTAATTATGACTTGGTATTGCGTTGTCAGGAAGGAAATCGACCTGAGAGCACTGCCTTTTCAGAACTGTTGAAGCGGTATCAGTCCCACGTAGACAGGGTACTTTATCACTTGGCCCCTGACTGGCAAGACCGAGCAGACTTGGCTCAGGAAGTCTGGATTCGAGTCTACCGCAATATTAACCGCTTGCAAGAGCCTGTTAAATTTCGGGGCTGGCTGAGCCGCATCGCC
>JACJNV010000192.1 GCA_014695175.1 Microcoleus sp. FACHB-DQ6
TAGATGGGATACTGGAGATTCAGAAAATGCCTGGAAGAAAACACGAAACAGCCAAGGGACGTATCGGTGCGTTGGTAGAAACTTACATGATGGCGGCAGGAATCGATTTCACCCCTACGGAGTCTCTGACTTTAGAAAATGAATCGCGACTGGTGAAGTGTGAAGCAGACAAGTCTTACGAATTGGGTACTGACAGAGAACGTCCAGATTTAGCGATCGAAGTAGTCGTCACTAGCGGCGGAATTGATAAGCTAGAGGCTTACAAACGGCTGCAAATCCCTGAAGTCTGGTTTTGGGAAAACAGCCGACTGTCTCTGTATGCTCTCAGACAACAAGCATACGAAGAGATTGCGAGTTCCCAATTGCTCCCAGAGCTCGATATTGGTTTACTCGTCAGGTGTGTTAATATGCCGAGTCATGTTGAGGCAATTAAGGAATTCAAAAGGGCGATCGCTCTCAATACTACCAACAGGAATATAGCTACCAATTAATTACTGACAGTCGCAGTGAAGTGTTGCAAGTGCGTTTAGAAATAGATGGAAAACTCATCGGTTTTGAGGGGGAAGATAATGGATAAAAATTACTGCTTCCTGATGACTTAGCTTCAGCACTAGAAGCGGAACGCCAGCGTACTCCTGAACTCGCATCTTTGCTAGCGCGTTACCGATCTCGGTTTGGCGAATTGCCTGAGAGTAACGGCTAAAAAGTAAGGGTGCGATCGCGCTTCACCGATATCGCCCGCGTGTTATTGTTACCTAAATGTCCTTGACAAATCTCATGTTTTGTGGGGTGGGCGAGAAGTGGTCTTAAATTTTAAATGGCGGAGGCGATCGTTTTGCGATCGAACTTGGGCAATCTAGAGATAGGTGCTTTGCGAGTGCCTGGAAAACAGCGACGCCAAGAGTTAGCAATGGAAAGCACACAGAAAAAATCTAGTGGTAGTCGGGTTCATCGGAGCGATCGAACTAAGCAGATTTTTGCGTTAGTATCAATGGTTTCGTTTGGTGGTTCTGCGATTTTTGGTATTTTCAGTCTGTACAGCAGCGGTTTGAGCAGCCAGCACCAGCAAAAGCCGACGCCTGTGGCTGTTTCCCAGGAATCTTTGCTGGCGGCGCAGGAACGGGGATATGAAACTGTTTTGCAGCGGGAACCGCAGAATCAGACGGCTCTGGAGGGGTTGGCAAATGTGCGGTTGCAGATGAATAATGGGAAAGGGGCGATCGAGCCTTTGGAGAAGTTGGTCAAGCTAAATCCCGATCGGGCGGATTATAAGGCGCTGTTGGGGCAGGCGCGACAGCAAATGGGAGGAAAAAAATAGAGCTAATAGTTAAAATTTAAGGTGCCAACGGAGGTTAATAGATGACCCAAAAATTAAATGAATCTAATATCTCAGAGTGTCAAGCAAAGTTCAACCTCAGCTATCACGTTCCCTTTGCTCATTTGTGTCAACAAATGATTGGATTTGAAGGTAAGGATGTTCTCGAAGTAGGAGGAAGCTTACCTAAAGAGTTTGTACTAGATTATCTAAATGTTAAATCGTGGTCTGCCCTAGAAGCCCCAGATTTTGAAGTTTACCTAGATAGAGTTGCCAGTGCTGATGAAGGCTCTAAGCTTGGCAAAGTAGACTATTCTGCTTTTGGTTTTACAGAGAGAGAGCTGAGTAATTATAACTTTTTTGCTGGCTACATCGAAGAATTACCTCCCGCGTACTACCAAAAATACGATTTAATTTTCTCAATCGCTGCTTTTGAACACATCCATAAATTTCCTTTAGCTTTAGAAAAAATGTTTTTGGCTTTGAAGCCCGGAGGTCAGCTATTTTCTATATTTACACCAATTTGGTCAGCTCATGACGGCCATCACTTACCCCCCATAACTGAACCTAACCAGGGAAAAACTTTCAACTTTCAGAATTCTCCGATTCCGTCCTGGGGACATTTACTGATGAGACCCCCAGAACTATGCCGTTACTTGTATCAGCATACCGATAAGGAAACAGCAGATGCTATCACACATTATGTCTACAACTCTCCCCACATTAATCGGTTTTTTACTGAAGATTATGTAGAATTTATGAACCAAAGTTCATTCATAGTAAAGCGGCTAGAACCTATTGGTTTAATCAAAATTGAAAACAATACTCAACAAAATTTAGAAAAGCTTTATCCGGGCCGAACTCAATTTGCTAACAACGGTCTTCTTGCAGTGCTGGAGAAACCCGAAAATAAGAAGAAAGAAAATTCCTCACAAAAATCAATAACAAACCTCAGTGAACAACACAAGGGTCAATTAAAAAATGACCATAATCCTTCTCTGGCTCAAACCAAAAATCTGGTTTATAATCACAAGCCTGTTCAAGTCAGCAGTGAGTTTTCAGGGTCGCCAATGCAAAGTCTTTCGGTTTGCATGATTGTTCAAAACGCTGAGAAAACTTTGGAGCTTGCCCTCGAATCTCTTGATGGTGTTTATGACGAGCTAATAGTTGTTGACGGTGGCAGTACCGACTCCACCTGCGAAATTGCCTTGCGTTATGGAGCCAAAGTTATCAACTCAGCTTGGACAGGCAATTTTTCTGACCAGCGGAACGTGTCTTTGAAAGAAGTTAAGACTGATTGGGTTTTTATTATCGATGCAGATGAATTTATTGACCTGAAAACTCTGGAGTTTTTACGTAAAGTAAAAGCTAATGGTACTCAGTTAGATACCGATCACTTTTTGATCACCAGAAAGTGGATTAGTCCATTCAGTAAAAAATATTACGTTAAGAGCGAGCCTCATTTTCCCGATTGGCAATGTCGCCTTTATAGATATGACAAAGATATTTTTTACAGTGGACAAATTCATTGCGGGATTCAGGGGCTAAAACAGCGAGTTAAATTAACTTCTCTGGAACTGGGTGTATATCACTTAGATTTGTTAGTTAACAGTGAATCTCAAAGACAAGAAAAAGTTCAAAAATATATGAAGAATAATCCTAGAGATGGGAGACCTCATTACTATATACCCGACATCACGCAGCTAAGTTTACAAGAATGGAATCATCAAGATTTACTGCCTGAAGTTCCGAAGTTGCTCAACGCTATGCCGATGAAATGCAAAGTTTGCGAATCAGATTCACATCATTTTGCCCAGGGTAAAGTTATGGGTAAATATGATGTTGATTATTTTCAATGTTCAAACTGCGGATTTGTTCAAACCGAAGAACCATACTGGCTAGAGGAAGCCTATTCTCAACCAATAGCAAGCAGCGATGTTGGCTTAGCGTTCAGAAATTTGTCATTTTCACAAATAACCAAAAATTTATTATTTAACTTCTTTAATCATCAAGCAAGATTTCTCGACTACGGCGGTGGCTACGGTCTATTTGTCAGGCTGATGAGAGATGCGGGATTTGACTTTTACTGGCTAGACAAGTTTTGTCAAAATATATTTGCTCAAGGATTTGAGATTGACGCAGCCACAAATAACCAATTTGAATTAGTAACGGCATTTGAAGTATTTGAGCATCTGGTTCACCCCATAAACGAGCTGGAAAAATTGTTAAAAAATTCCAGAAATATTTTATTGAGTACAGAATTGCTGCCAGAAAGCAATCCTAAACCTGATGAGTGGTGGTACTATGTGCTTCACGAAGGTCAGCACGTTTCTCTTTACACAGCTAAATCTCTTTCAATCCTTGCTGCCAAGTTTAATCTCAATTTCTACTCGAATGGTTCATCTTTGCATTTACTAACAGAAAAAGAATTACCGGACGATGTATTTCAACAACTGGCAAAAGGAGGATTAGCAGCGGTTAATAAGGTGTCGCTTTTACAGAATGACTTCTTAAAAGCTGTTAGCAAAATTACTCATATTCAACAAGAAGCTAAGATACAGCCTGCGGAAATAGAAGAGGACGGCGACTCGCAAAGCGGGTTAACAATACTGGTTGACGGTGTATTCTTTCAAATGTACAGAACAGGAATTGCCCGCGTTTGGAGGTCGCTGCTAGAAGAATGGGCGGAAACTGGTTTTGCCAAGTATATAATTGTATTGGATAGAGTGGGAACATCGCCCAAAATTGCGGGAATTAGGTATTGCACCGTGCCTGCTTATGACTACAGTAAAACAGATGCTGACCGGGAAATGTTACAGCAAGTATGTGATGAAAATGGTGCCGACTTATTTATATCCACTTACTACACAACACCTTTATCCACTCCCTCTGTATTCATGGCCTATGACATGATTCCCGAAGTGCTGGGAGCAAATTTGAATGAATTAATGTGGAAGGAGAAACATCATGCTATCCGCCATGCTTCTGCTTATATTGCTATTTCAGAAAACACAGCCAGTGACTTAGCAAAGTTTTTTCCAGAAATGGCCTCTAAGTCTGTAACTGTAGCTCATTGTGGAGTTCAAAGTCTTTTTTCACCGGCTAGTCAAGAAGATATTAAGGGTTTTAAAAATAAGTATGGGATCTCAAAACCCTACTTTATTTCAGTAGGTGGGTCTGCGGATTATAAAAATAGTATCTTGTTCTTCAAAGCTTTTGCTCAACTTGCCAGCAAACAAGGCTTTGAAATAGTATGTACGGGGAGTGGAGTTGTATTAGAAGGAGAATTGAGAAATTACACTTTAGGTACTGTAGTTCATAAGCTTCAGCTAAATGACGAGGAGTTGAGATTAGCTTATGCTGGTGCTGTTGCATTGGTTTATCCATCCAAGTATGAAGGATTTGGTTTACCTGTGCTAGAAGCTATTTCCTGCGGTTGTCCCGTTATCACTTGTCCTAATGCCTCGATTCCTGAAGTGGCCGGAGAAGCAGCTTTATATGTGAATGATCAGGATGTTGAGGGGTTAACAGATGCACTTTGCGAGATCCAAAAACCGAAGGTTCGCAACTCATTAATTGCGGCTGGGTTGGAACAAGCTAAAAACTTCTCTTGGTCAAAAATGGCGCAAACGGTTAGTTCAGCGCTGATTGACGGAACTCTAGTGCGTTTAAACTTGAAAGAGATTAATCTAATTGTTTTTCCTGATTGGACGCAACCGGAAGAATCTTTGGGCGTAGATATAGAACGAGTGGTTCGGGCGATCGCAACTCATCCAGACAAAAGTAAGATGACTCTCTTAGTAGACACGAGCAATATTTCTGACGAAGATGCTAATCTGGCTTTATCAAGCGTGGTGATGAATCTTTTAATGGAAGAAGACTTAGATGTTTCTGACGGTCCAGAAATTTCACTGATTGGAAGTTTGAGCGAAATTCAGTGGAGAGCTTTTATTCCTTACATTAGTGCTAATATTAGCTTAGAAAATGAGAATACAGAGTCTATTCTTGCTTTCAACAAATACATGGAAAATAGGCAGGCAAAAACTCCGATCGTTCCCGTCCATGAAATAAATAGTTTTTAGTTTTAGTCATTTTGCTACTAAACTAAATAAAAATATCAAAATAATAAGGAAGCAAAGTGATGGGTTTACCTATAATTGTACTTCATGTAGGAAACAGTGATTATATTTTGTATTGTTTGGCTCAAGCCAAAAAAACTAATCCAGAATCACCTGTTATTTGGTTGGGAGACTGTATAGAGAAACATTACAGTTTTTTTGATTATGAAAACTTTTGGGATTATGCTAATGAGTTTCAAGAATTTAACAGTTCTTATCAACATCGTAGTATAAACGGTATAAAATGGGAACTATTTTGCTTTCAAAGATGGTTTGTTCTTAAAAAATTAATGCAATCTAGAAATATACACCAATGTCTACACATAGATTCAGACGTTATGTTATACGCTAACGTCACAGAAGAACAGAAAAATTTTGCCAATTGTGACCTCACTTTGTCTCAGAGGCAAAGTCCCCATTATAATTTTATTAACAATCTAAATGTTTTAGACAGTTTTTGTAGTTTCCTATTGGAAATGTACAAAGACCCTTTGATATATCAACCCATCCAAGAAAAATTTCCTAATGTCTCTGATATGTCGGCATTTTATTTCTTTGCTAACCGAGAAAGTTTTAGTATAGGTGAAATCTCAAACATTACTAATAATTCAAAAAACGATCACAATATTAATGTATGTGAAGGGTTTGAAATGCGAGAGGGAAGGAAGAACATTTATTTTGTTGAAGATCAGCCTTTTTGTAAACATCTTGAATTGAATCGAGCAATTAAGTTTAATATGATTCACTTTCAGGGGTGGCGAACTAAAAAATATATTAAAGATTACTTTAACGGAGAAAGTATTTTTAGGCAAAGCAGGGAATGGGGCGTTAATAGTCACCATTCTGACGCTATAACGGGTTCTTTGCAGCATATAAATACTGAAAAATGTTCCACGGAAAATAGCAATTTACAGGAAAATTTTACGACTCTAAATTTTATTTTAAGCGAGATAAATGTGATTATTTTCCCAGATTGGTCAGCACCGGAAGAGTCTTTAAGTTTAGAATTAGAAAGAGTAGTAAAGGCGCTCGCAATTCATCCTGACAATAATAAAATCACTCTGCTGGTAGACAGCACCAATATTTCTGACGAAGATGCTAATCTTGCTTTATCCAGCGTGGCGCTCAATCTGTTGATGACACAAGATTTAGATGTCTCTGATGGACCAGAAATTTTACTCATTGGACAATTGAGCGAAATCCAGTGGTCAGCTTTGAACGCTCGAATTTACGGTCGAATTGTATTGGAGAATGAGAATATACAGGCGATCGCAGCCGCGGGATATGAGGAAATCCCATCTTATCTACTGGACTGTTTTACGAATATGTAATTTTGACCGAAACGCTCCGCAATTATTCTATAACTATGATTACTATGAACAGTGATATGTCAAAATCCCAACCCCCTCTCAAACCAACTTTGGACAGACCTATATTTTTCTATTGCTGTGAAGGAGCCTATTCACCTTTAAGCATATGTTTAGCGGAAGGCTTTAAAGAGCTGGGAATACCCTTTTATTCAAACATTAATTATTGGAAGATTGCGCCGGGCACAGAAGAATATCTTTTCTGTTATGACCCAAGTGTGAGTCATCGCGATTGCTCAATTGTGATTTTGGACTTCAGATGGATGAGAAACGGGACATCTTTTCCTGAACAATTATTTCAATCCGAACGCAAATATGTCACGGTCTATCTAGATGACATGGATGGTTTTACCATCTGGAATCCAGAGTTAGAGAACTTCGATTTTAGATTTAGAACTCACTGCAACAGCAAATCTATAGAGCCTTCAAACTGTTTAACGTGGGTTTTTGGGCTTTCTAACCGCATCCTTCGAGAGACTAGCGAAATTGAAAATTTTCAGAACAAAAAAAGACGCTTACTTGTCAACTTCCGCAACGACCACCTGCGATTGAGGTACACTAACGCTGTGATGAAAGCTCGCCAGGGTTATTTATGGGTTGACAGTGGAGTGATGATATTAGACAATCCTATAAGGAAGATTGTTTGCGAACAATTCTTGCCATTGATTCAACATATTATACCGCCGGATGATATCACTGAGGATTTTGAGAAATCTCCCTCAGACAGTTACCATTACTTGCAGTGGAAGCAAACAGGTCAACGCCACTATCCGAGTTACTACCAGCGTTTGAAGGAATCTGTGGCTTGTGCGTGCTTTGGGGGTGTTGTTACCTCCAGCTATTTCACAGGAGAACCAATCGTAGAATGGTGGGACAGTTGGCGTTTTTGGGAGTCATTGGCGGCTGGGTGCGTAACGTTTCACGTAGATTTTGATAAGTATGGAGTTAAACTGCCAGTAATGCCCGAAAACTGGCGACACTATATAGGAATCGATCTAGACAATATGCAAGATACTGTTGATCGCATTGCTGACGACCCAGGAATTTTAGAGAAAATCTCTATAGAAGGTCGGCAGTGGGCTATTGAAAATTACGCTCCTGTTCCTACAGCTTTGCGTTTTCTGGAAATGCTCGGCTCCTACACTCCGCAAATGGAGAAATGCCAGGAAAATGAAGGCGGGTCAGTAGCCTTGTCGCTGTCGATGAAATTGAGAGAAATTAACCTAATTGTTTTTCCAGATTGGTCGCAGCCAGAAGAGTCTCTTGGTTTAGAATTGGAACGACTGGTAAGGGCCATCGCAACTCATCGAGACAAAAGTAAGATGACTCTCTTAGTAGACAACAGCAATATTGCTGACGAAGATGCTAATCTGGCTTTATCAAGCGTGGCGATGAATCTTTTAATGGAAGAAGATTTAGATGTTTCCGACGGTCCAGAAATTTCACTCATTGGACAGTTGAGCGAAATTCAGTGGTCAGCTTTGATCCCTCGACTTCACGGTCGAATTGTATTGGAGAATGAGAATATAAAGGCGATCGCTCACGCAACAGCCGAAAACATTCCCTCATTAGAACTAGACGGTTTTATGAAGGAGAGTTACTGATGAATCGAGGGAATTTGTGCAGCAACTCGCTGCACAAACAACTCACTCGGATCGGCACCATCAATGATTTTTTTCCAGATATATCTGCCACATCTGCTCGTATGCTTTCTCCATCTCTCGCGTAAATTGCTTCCCATTCCACAGCGGAGCAGTTTGTCGTGACTGCCGCAGTTTCCAAGATATTTGCTGTCGCAGATCCGCATCTTTCCCTAAGCGAATTCCCCATTCTACATACTCTTCATCGGTCCAAGCAATCCCTTCGGAAATACCAGCATTCATCATCATCGTGTAGCTGTTGCGCGCAGCAAACTGCTCCCCCACTCGGGTCACTAAAGGAACGCCAATCCACAGCGTTTCCATAGTGGTTGTGGCTCCGTTGTAGGGGTAAGTATCGAGTACCACGTCAGCAATCCCTAAATTAGCGCGGTGAATTTGCTCAGAAGGAGCTAAGGGTAAAAATTGCAGGCGATCGCCCGACACCCCCTCTGATTCTGCAACTTGGATAAAGAAGTTTTTCAGTGATTCTTGATCCGCCAAACCTTTAATTAAAAGATAGCTATTCGGTACAGATTTGATAATTTGCATTTGCAGCCGTGCAGTATTCGGGTTATATTTATACCCTCTCTGAGTGCTGAGATATATAACTGCATCCTCAGAGATACCTAATTCATCTCGCCGGAGAGTTGGTACCCCCACCTCAAAACCATCTACTGCTATGTAAGTTTGAGGTAAGCGCCAAATTTTTTCCGTGTAGTATTCCTGAGCAGACTCGGGTAAAACATAAGGATCGGCAAGATAGTAATCAATAGTTGGCACACTCGACGCATCCCAACCTAGCCAACCTACTTGTACTGGTGCTGGCTTAATCGCCATCGTTTCGCAGGAAGTAGTAAGTGTAATGCTATCGAGATCGACCAAAATGTCAATCTCATCCTCATAAATTTTCTGAGCCGCTTCTTGACCGTCTAATCCTAATTTATAAGCTTTGTCAGCTTTGCTAATGTACCATTCATGTAACTGGCCCTGGCTCATTTCTGCGCCAATCATATAAGCGTTGATTTCAAAATGTTCCCGGTCATGGTACTGAAAAACCCACCGTGCTAACCAACCCACAGAATGACTGCGGAGACAATGGGAAATATATCCAATCTTCAAACGTTTAGTAGGAGCATCTGCTTTCAAAATCCGCCCCCGCCATTGGCGACATTCTTCTACCTTTTCTTTGGCATAGTTTTCAATATTTAATTGACACAATTGAGCTAATTGAATGCGAAGTTTTGCATTTTCCTGGGCTTTATCCTGAAAATATGGAAAGAAAAATACCGCAGCAAATAAGCGAATTGTGGCACTTGAGTCCAAGGACGGCGGTTGTTCTTCAAGCAACGATGCTAACAATGACTTCTGCAACTCTAATGCTGAACAAAATTCTTCCCAATACCCCCCTGCACTCATCAATGAGCGCATGATTAACATATTTGCATAAATTTTATCAGCCACAGTTTCCATGACTGAATAACAAAGTTTAGCAGACTCTATTCCTTTACTGAATTCACTATTGTCTTGATAAAAAGCCGACAAAGATCGCAGTAATTCGGGATGGAGAGGCTCTAAACGCAACCCTAGCTCAGTGAAGCGTATTGCCAGTTGATATTGCTTAGCCGAGTAAGCTATTTTATAAATAAACGGAATCAAAACCTCCATCAAATCTCTGGATTCTTTGACATAAAATAGGCAGGCTTCTGTTAATTCATAGGATGAGGGGTCGAAAGGAGCCTGAGTTAAAACATTGCTCAATACTTGTAGTAATAGTTCAGAATCTACTGCGATATTCGATTCAGACTTCAGAAGCTCTAACACGCCTAAATCTTTTAGTTGCTCTCCTGTGTAGGAGCTTTGCAAAGTGGAGAGTCCAATCAAATGCAGGAGGTTATTAACATCGTTAGGATTGATTTCCCGTATGTGCTGCCGAATTGCCCAAGCTACTGCATAATCGCCCACTTCCCACCTGCGCCGCTCTGCTTCGGCGTGCAGAACCTCTATCAATTCTTCTGTCCAGAAATCTATTTCTTCTGGCTCTCCCTCGCTCATTCCCAACAGCCAAGTGGTCTGAGCTTCCACTTCTTGTTCTTGCAACAGCAACATCAATCCTAAGTGCCAGTAGTGAGACTTAACACTGGATTCTGCTACAATCGCTTGTTCATAAAGCAATGCCGCTTTAATGTAATTTCCTTGAAGTAAACATTGGTGTGCTTGCTGCTGCCAATCAGGAGCAAGAGCTAATAAATCATTAGAAATCATAGGGCAAATTCATACAAGAATTTGATTGGACGCAATAAAGCGGGCAGCACACGCGACACCACCCGCTTTTTATTGTTTCTCAACAAGCGTAGCTTGTTGAATTTAACACTTACTTAGTAACTTCTGTCATGCTGCCGCAGGTAGGCGCCGCAGAACCATCGGGTGCAAGGGCTGTCGGAGCTGCTCCCGCACCACCCTCACAAAGTATGCTCTGCGTGCTTTTTGCTTCTCCGGCTGTAACTAATCCCACAGCCCCAGCATAAGATCTCAGAGGACTGTTAGCAGCCGGGGCTGCAGCAGAGGTAGCTCCGCCTGCTGGCACTCCTATGTTGTATGTATAGTTGCTGGTTTGAGTTTTCAGCCCAATACCCAAATTCGTAATCTGGTCTGCAAATTTGGTATTTTCTGCGAAGTATGCTTGCTGACCTTTGTTGATTGAACTGACGTACTGTTTAGCTTCTGACTGCTTCGCTTTGTTTGCTTGGCTGAGGAAGGATGGCAAAGCAATAGCCGACAAAATACCGATGATGATGATAACAACCAACAGTTCAATCAGCGTGAAACCTTGATCCTGTCTTCTTTTGTTGATGTGTTGCAGGAACTTGGCTTTAAATTCAGTCTTCATAAGTCTTTTCTCCTTGAGGGGTGGGATGCTCGATTTCTAACTCTTATATGTAACTTACCCAGTTACCAGCGCTTTAATATCACCCCAAACTATTTTTTTTTTCAACTCCTGGCTCTAAGGCTCCAAAAGCACATAGAGAAAGACTTCCAGCGTAATCAACAGTTCCTTGACTTCCTCAAAGGCAGTCTCCTCACTAACAGGCTCTAGGTTAACACCGATCTGCGAGCCGATTTGGAGCCACTGTTGTACTAAGGACACCACCGACTGCGGCCCCTCCCACAGAGGTAGCAAGCAAGTCGCGATTGTACTGTCGATCGACACCGGCGCTTGAGTTGGCACAATAATATAACGGCTAATCTCAAACGGCGTCTGGCTGTCAATGCAATTACTCAAGTCTTCCCTAATCTGGGAAGTCCTCAGTTGAGGGTGCAGGTGTACCCGTGCTTCCCGCCATTGAGCTTCCGTCCATTCCGCAACGGGCACAAAAGCCTGAGTTCGATCGGGATTGCCGCACCAGAAATCAAATAAACGGTGCACGGGATGTAACAAGTCAAATAAATGCAGTCGCTCTTCCACAGAAGTTTCTGGGAGACTCATCCCCAAAAACGGAGGCAAATCATCTGGATCTTTGAACAAATCCATCAACTCCCACCTGCGCCAAGCCACCATACTGATAAACTCTAAATCAGCACCTCTCAACATTGCAAACACTTCAGGAATGGTACAACCTTTATCACCCACGAATAAATAGTTAACCATAATCCATCCCTCATCCTTCACGCGATCGTTATTCCAGGTTAATGCCTTAAGCGCTACTCTATCTTGTAATGCTTCCATTGTTTCCCGGACTATCTCCACCTCCAATTCTCCTGGACATCCATTCATTAATCCCATTGCTTTGAAAGCAGCTTGAGCGCGAAATACTCCGGCTCTACCATTTGAACTATGAAGGTTTGTGCGGATGATGCCATCGGGAGCGAGAACTGACTTCATCCCTTGCAATCCAGCAACAGGGTCGGGCAAGAGATACAGAACGTCGTCAGCATTGATATAGTCAAACTGTAACCCTAAACTTGGTAACTCTTCTATCTTCAAAGCATAAAACTCTGCATTAGCAACCCCATGATACTGTAAACGTTGCTCAGCTAGTTTCACCGATTTTTCTGATAAATCGATGCCTACTATTTTCGCTCCCGGATTGGCTATAGCTAAAACCAAGGATTTATAACCGGTGCCGCATCCCGCATCCAGGATCACTTTACCTTCTGTATTAATAACTCTTCTATTTCTTAAGTAATAAGGAGTTACAAGATTATGAAGGTAGAGCAATTCACTCTTGTCTTTTGGAGATTCTTCCAGCGGGGTTCTGGGATAAGGAGTATTGTTAAATTGCTGGCGAATGTTTTCTATTAACTCTAAATTTTGGTGATCCATGTTCAATTACACTCAACGCTGGCAAATTACCTTAGTATCTCAGAAAATAGCCGATCGCCCGCCCAGCCGCAACACATACTTGGCATAATACTCTCAAAACCGATCGCCCAACCCACTACCACGGCCATGAACACCAACATCAGCCCCATCCTCAAAGTATTCTCCCTTTCCGCCGCACTTTCCCTGGCCATCAAGTACGCAGGGCCTAGCCTATCGATCCCCTCTACGGACCTCAACGCCCTAATCGCCGTCTTTACCCCCAGTATCATCCTAGCTGTTATCCTCGGCTGGCGATCGCGCCAACAGCAGCAGTAGAGACGCAATCAAAAAGTGCGATCGATCTACACTATGTCTAAAGACTGTGTTTTTACCAAAATCTTAATTCCCCGTACAGCTATCAAACAAAACCCAACTAAAGGCACTCACAATGATTCAAAGCATAACAGAATTAGTAACATTCGATGAATTCATTGACTGGTATCCTGAAAATTCAGAACACCACTATGAACTACACAATGGAGAAATTGTTGAGATACCAAAAGCAACAGGCCAACATTCTAAACTGACAGGTTTTCTTGTAGCGGATCTATACTTTGAAATCCGAAGGCTACAACTGCCATATTTTATCCCCAAAGAATGCGTCATCAAACCCATGCGCGAGGAATCCGGGTATGAGCCAGATATCATTGTACTTAACGAGCCAACCATTGGAAACGAGCCGCGATGGGAGAAATTATTAATTATCACAAGGGGTTGATCGGTTCCCCTAATTGTAGAAGTAACTAGCCCTAATGGGAGGGCTCATTATGCCCTAAAGCTTGAGGCATATGAGTCAATGGGTATTCAAGAATATTGGATTATAGACTATCTAGGATTGGGCGGCAGACGGTTCATCGGCAACCCCAAGCAACCAACCTTTTCGGTTTACCAACTAATTGACGGGGAATACCAAGTCAAACTGTTCCGAGGGGGCGAGTGTATTGAGTCCCCAACTTTCCCAGAATTGAAGCTGACAGCGCAGCAGGTGTTTGCAAAAGGGAATTGAGGTGGCTGCTTATGCTAATGTCCGAGTAGGGGTATTCGATTAAAGAGGCGATCGCGCGCATCTGCTGTATCTTGTATAGAGGCGATTCATCACGTCTCGGGAGCAGAGCAATTAGCAAGCAGCCATTCCCAATACCCTATTCCTTAATCTAAAATCTAAAATCTAATGAAGCTAGGACAGTGGATGGGCTTATTAGCCCTCATCGCATCTTGTTACATCCTGTGGCAAATCAGGCAGGCCCTACTGCTGCTCTTTGCCGCCGTCGTCTTAGCCACCGCCTTAAACAGGCTAGCACGCTACTTGCAAAAATTCGGACTCAAAAGATCGATCGCCGTACTCTTATCAGTCAGCTTCCTACTCCTCATCTTCGTAGGATTATTCCTCATCATTGTACCACCCTTTGCCGAACAGTTTCAACAACTTACCCAAAGAGGCCCTCAAGGAATAGCAAAATTAAATGAGTGGATCGATCAGATTGAAAGTCGCTTTTCGGGACAAATTGGTCAGCGGCTACCGAATCTTGATATTAACGACATTATCCAACAACTGCAACCCCTATTCAATCAACTCGTCGGCGGTGCAGGAGCCTTTGTCGGCAACACCTTAGGGGTTATTCTCAGCTTTTTGCTAGTCATAGTTTTGACCTTGATGACATTAGCCGATCCTTTATCTTACCGCAAAGGATTTACTCAACTATTTCCCTCTTTTTATCGGCGGCGAATCGAGGGAATCTTAGATGAATGCGAAATAGCCCTCGGTCGATGGGTAATCGGTGCTTTAATTAGCATGAGCGTCATCACTTTTCTCAGCCTAATTGGTTTGTCAGTATTGCAAGTTCCCCTAGCTCTAGCTCACGCTGTTTTAGCTGGCTTGCTGAACTTAATACCCAATATCGGGCCCGGCTTGAGCGTCATTCCCCCAGTGACGATAGCACTTTTAGACTCTCCCTTAAAATCAGGTTTTGTCTTCATCCTCTACTTTCTAATTCAACAATTTGAAAGCAACCTCCTCACCCCTTACGTTATGGCGCAGCAAGTAGCGCTATTGCCCGCTGTTACCTTAATAGCTCAAGTATTCTTCGCCACCTTCTTTGGATTTTTAGGACTATTGCTTGCCCTTCCTCTCACCGTTGTCGCTCAAGTTTGGGTTAGAGAAGTTTTAATTAAAGACATTCTCAACCAGTGGCACACCAATCCCAGACACCTAGCAGCGATCGACACCGCTATTGACGAGGAGTACGAATCTATAGGAGTAACACATAGCAAGCCAGAAAGCCTGCCCGAACAAAAATTAGAAATCCCAAATAATACAGAAAGCCACACTCCTGAAAATCAATAATTGAAATCGATGGATTATGACGGGTGCACTGGTTGACAATCCACGTTTAAAAACTACTCAAAGAGTGGTTTTACCAAATATCAGTTGGCCAACTTATCACACCTGATTGGCAGAATCTGGAGACCGCATATCCTTTAAATTCGCTTACAATCGAGGAGTGCTAGAAATCATGATACCGTCCGAGTTGCACCAAAACATAAATTGCCTGCTTAAACGCATCGTTACCGCTTTAACTAAAAAGGTTAACTTGAGAGTTAAAGGATTTGGTTCGACGAGTTTAAATTGCTACGATTTACAACAAGGTGAAGAACCAAACTCATGTTTTTCACGCCAAAATCTTGACAGTTTTATCGGTAAAAAGCTTGAAATTTTAAACTGTGCGCCGCCCGATTTAGTCATAGAAGTAGATATTACCAGTCTCTCCTCGAATCGATTACCTGTTTATCAGCATCTAGGAATTATTGAAAGGGAACTATATAGGGGAGTAACTGTCCAAATTTACAAACTTCAAAATACCAGATATATTTTTTGCGAATACAGTCTCGCATTTCTAATTAGACCTGCAACCTTGCTGAATCATCATTTAGTACAAATATCAGAAACTCAGGACAATAATGCTATAGTCCGGTGGCCGCAGTGGGTGAGGCAGCAATTGCAAACACAGAGTTTGTAGCTAATTTATAGCGAAAACCAATAAAAAGGCCTATCGCCAAAACTGCATTCGCTCGATCGACCTTCCATCACACTAAAATCTAAAATCTAAAATCTAAAATAGTCTTATGCGATCGATCGACGAAATCAACGATAAAATCAGCCAGGGCAAAGCCACAGTCTGGACAATCGAAGAACTCAAAACTAGAGTTCAAGAAACCAGCATTACCCAAGCAGCCAAAGAAGTCGATGTGATTACCGCAGGCACCTTCGAGCCGATGGAATCCTCCGGCGCCATCATCAACCTAGGCCATACCGACCCCCCGATAAAAATCCGCCAGTGCTGGCTAGACGGCGTTTTAGCCTACTCCGGCTTCGGGGCAGTAGACCTGTACCTGGGAGCCACCCAAGTAGCCGAAGACGGCGAAGAATCCCGCGAACGGGGCGGCGGACACGTCATCGAAGACTTAATAGCCGGCAAACCCGTGCAGTTGCGGGCCTTGGGGCAAGTAACAGACTGCTACCCCCGCGCCTCCTTTGAAACCACGATTACCCGCGATACAATCAACCAGTTTTATTTATTCAATCCCAGGAACGCATATCAAAACTTTATTGTGGGAGTCAACGGGGGCGATCGCCCGCTGTTCACCTACCTCGGCCCCTTGCAACCAAACCTCGGCAACGCCGTCTACTCGAACCTTGGAGCCATGTCTCCCCTGCTCAACGACCCCGACCTCCAAATCATCGGCATCGGCACCCGCATTTTCCTAGGAGGCGCCACGGGTTACATCACCTGGGAAGGAACCCAGCACTTCCCGCTGCAAAAACGCCAGCCCAACCGCACCCCCATCGGCCCGGCCGCCACCCTCGCACTAATCGGCGACGCCAAACAGATGAACTCGAAATGGGTGCGCGGCTGCTACTTCAAAAACTACGGCCCATCCCTGATGCTGGGAGTCGGCATCCCCTTTCCCGTCTTAAACGAAACCGTCGTCGCCAACTGTGCAGTATCAGACAAAAAAATAGTAGCGCCGGTGGTAGATTTCTCTATCCCCCGGCGCGTTCGTCCGACCTTCGGTTTAGTCAGCTATGCTCAATTAAAGACTGGCCGCATCCTGATAGAGGGCAAACCTGTGCGGGCCGCCCCCCTTGCGAGTATGTTTCTCTCCCGGCAAGTAGCATTGGAATTGAAGCAGCAAATTGAAGCGGGTCAATTTACCCTCACGGCCCCAGTTGCTCCCCTACCCACCGACAGAGTATTTCTCCCGCAAGATTTGTGGGGCGCCCAAGTGAGGCTCGAATAGACTGTTCCTAGACTAAAGTGACGGACTATAACTTGAATGAACCACGAGAGGATATTCAAAGATGATCGATGAGAACCAGTCTAAGTTCACTGATGAGGAGGTTGCTGCTGCTGAGGTACAGATTTTTGAACACACAAAGAGAATTGAGTTCTATCTGACGGAATATTCCATTGAGCTTCTGGCCCAAAAGATGCAGAATGGAGATTTCGAGATTCCGGCCTACCAGCGCGAGTTCACATGGGAACCAGAGCGCAAATCCCGGTTCATTGAGTCGGTATTGATGGGGCTTCCGATCCCTTTCCTGTTCTTTTGGGAAAGCCCGTCAACAGGTAACCTTGAAATTGTTGATGGTTCACAGCGCCTTAGAACGATTCAGGAGTTCGTTCTTGGGGACTTTCCCCTAGGTGACTTGGAAGAATTGTCGCTACTGACCGGATTTCGATTCAAAGATCTCCCCGAATCTCGGCAACGAAAAATCAAGAACCGTTCCATTAGGGGGATCGTGCTCAATGAACACGCCGATGAGCAAGCACGATTTGATCTTTTTGATCGAATTAACACAGGAAGCAAGGTCGCGAACAAGGCTGAGGTGCGTCGAGGTGCGTTAGGAGGTGCTTTCCTCGATCTTGTCATTTTACTCGCCAAAGAGCCGACCTTTGTCAAACTTGCGCCGCTATCGGACAAGCTGTTATTGGAGCGCGAGAGAGAAGAGCTCGTTACACGATTCTTTGCATACGGCGATGGGCTCGAAGGATACAAAGACAGAGTGTCGGCATTTCTTTTCACCTACACGAAGAAGATGAACGATCGCTTTAAAAATAACCCAGCGGACATTGAGTCCTACCGGCAACGCTTCATGGACATGATAGACTTTGTATCGCGCAACTTCCCGTCGGGTTTCCGCAAAACACTTAAAGGTAAGGCTACACCCCGATCGCGTTTTGAAGCTATAGCCATTGGAAGCTATCTGGCACTTCAGCAACGACCTGAGATAGCTAACCAATCGATCAAAGTTGAAGAATGGTTGAACAGCAAGGACTTTACAAAAGTGACTGGCGCCGACGGTGCGAACGCAATAGGCAGACTCAGGGCTCGTATACATTTCGTTCGCGATCGTTTACTTGGAGATTGAGGATGGAGGATTTGAGCCAAGCTTTTGAAGAGCGTTTACAGGAAATCGAAACTTACCTTGACCTGCTTGAGTCCATACAGGAACAAGTGCAGGGAGGAGCTCCACAAATCGGGGAAGCTACGATCACTCCGCAACAGCAGAAAATCCTCTATTCGAGTGTTTACTTACAGCTCTACAATCTTGTCGAGTCAACTATTACTCGGTGCGTAGATGCCGTATCTAAGGCAGTGGTTAATAACAGCTCGCTGCCCAATGAGTTGTCCATTGAGTTGCGCCGCGAGTGGGTGCGATGCACCGCACGTACCCATCATAATGATCTCAACGACGAGAAGCGCCTGAAATCTGCATTGAACCTCTGCGAGCACCTAGTGCAGGCGCTTCCGATATCGACTTTTGAAGTTGAAAAAGGTGGGGGTGGTAGTTGGGACGATAATGGGATTGAGACCATCAGCAAACGTCTGGGCTTATCGTTGCACATCAGCTCCGACGTCTACAAGAGTGTCAAACGACCATTCCGAAATGATCAAGGTGCGCTTACGTTTATCAAAGACCTTCGGAACGGTTTGGCGCACGGTAGTATGTCATTTGCAGAGAGTAGCGAGGGTATTACTGTTAGCGAACTCCGTGACCTCACTAAACGAACAGCATTGTATCTAACAGAGGTTGTAAATTGCTTCAAGTTATTCATAGATGCACATGAGTTCCTAATGCCGGAGAACCGACCTACATGAGCCAAGGCATGAATCCAGATGAGACTATGGTCGGCGCTCACAATGGCAAAGAGCCTCAGATCGATCGCGGGAGTACAGCCATTAGCTGCATCGATCTGTTTTGCGGTTTGGGCGGTCTTACGCATGGACTGATCCGAGGAGGTATTGAGGTTGTTGCGGGCATCGACATCGAGCCACAATGTCGCTTCCCATATGAGAGCAACAACGATGCCCTTTTCGTCCAGCAGGATGTCAGTGATCTATCTGGTTCCCAACTTGCAGATATTTTTGGCGATGGGACATTGCGTTTGCTGGCCGGCTGCGCGCCCTGCCAACCATTCTCGACTTACAGCCGTAAGGGACGGCAGGAACGTCAGGACACTAAGTGGGTTCTCGTATCCGACTTCGGTCGGTTGGTACGGGAGACTCAACCCGACTTCGTAACGATGGAGAATGTACCACAGCTTTTAGAGCATGAAGTTTTCAAGGATTTTTTGAAGGACCTCGAAGGCTATGCGACCAGTTGCAGTATTGTAGATTGTGTTCAATATGGAGTTCCACAGACTCGTAAACGGCTTGTGCTGCTAGCGTCCCGATTCGGGCCAGTAGAATTAGTACCTCCAATCTTTTCTAGACGATCGTGCACAACTGTGCGTGAGGCCATTTCCCATCTACCCGCCTTAGCCGCCGGATGCTCCGATCCAAATGACGCACTTCATACTGCATCCTCACTAAGTGACCTGAACCTCCGCCGAATCAGAGCCTCAAAACCCGGAGGCACATGGCATGACTGGGATACTTCACTGCTGGCACCATGTCATCGTAAGAAATCCGGACAAACTTATGCTAGCGTGTATGGTCGTATGAAGTGGGACGCCCCGGCTCCAACGATCACAACCCAATGCTTCGGCTACGGAAATGGTCGGTTCGGACATCCGGAACAGGATCGTGCAATCTCTCTAAGAGAGGCCGCTATCCTTCAGACTTTTCCCGAAAACTACCGCTTCCTAGCTCCTGGCGAGCGTGTCTGTTTCAGCAAACTGGGTCGCTTAATAGGAAACGCTGTTCCTGTCCAAATTGGCGAGGTGGTGGCGCAGAGCCTACTTGCTCATGTACAGAAGTACGATAAGTCGCTAAAGTAAAAATGCAAGATTAAAAGTTTTTTTAACAACCTTTAATCTTGCATTTTTACTTGCGCTATTTTTTATTACTCGATCGGCTTAGGCTTCTTAATCGGCTTAGGAAGAGGTTCCTTGGGGACACCCGGTGCTGCTGCTGCTGCGGACTTGATGTTAGGACGCCCTACAGGAGCACCGTCACCCTTCGGCTTAGGAGTAAACGGACGCTTCCCTCCTCCTTTGAAGCCACCGGGCGGCTTGCTGCCCGGGGGGAATTTCCGCTTTTTAATCGGCAGGGCACCAATATTATTAGCCTGCTCAATCATCAGACTGTCAGCTTTCAATTTGACGTGGAAATCCCAAAAAAACCCGATCGCTTTTGTTGCTAAATCTCCCTTGAGTTTCAGTTTAAAAAACTTCATCTTGTCGTCATTCTTGCGGGGAGCTTGCTTGATTTTGACGATGACATACTTTTCTTCGTCTTGGGATTGATAAATTACCTCACCTCTAATCGAAAAATAGCCATCTTCAACATCAGGTTCCGAGGGTGGCCTAGATGCGGTCGATGCTTCGCCACTAGCCTCAATCTCCGCTGCTTCCTGATTTTCCTCATCAGAGGACGGTTCGGGAGGTTTCTTGAGCGTTTCCGGCTCCCAAACTCCCATAATCTGGGCGTGCAAGTTGCCGTCTTCTTGCCTGGTGCGGGGATAGACCACCCACAGGTGTTCTTGTTCCAGATCCAGGTGATTTTTGACTAAACTCATGACTCTACCCAGCAAAACTGCGTCGATGGCAGTTCCGTCGGCAGCTATGAGCATACCCCGGGTGAATTGCTCTTCTGATTGCGTGTAGCGGCCCCGCACCAAACCAACAGCTCGGTACTGTCTGGGTTCGCTGGGCGGGGGAATGGGATGTTGGCGCATGACCGAGGGTATGTCCTCAGCGGCCGGACTTTCGTTAGCGGCAGGCTCGGCGTTTGCGGGCGGTGCGACTGCTAGGGCTGGAGTATCGCTGACAGGTGTCGAAGACGCTGCAGGTGCCGGGGGTGCAGGAGCATTGCTGGGCTGGTCTTGTGGGTTTGTTTTGTCCTTGTCGAGGGCAGAACTGTAGCGTGGTCGTTGCAGCCTATCCTTGGACGCTGGGGCGTCTGTTGGCGTTGGCGGTTGATTTTGGTCAACAGGTGCAGCCAACGGCGAAGGCACCGGACTTTCGTCTGGTGTCTCAGGAATGGAATCTGTCTCTTTAGGCAGATTGACGGCCAGTTCGCTTGGCTGAGCCTTGCGAGTTGAAGTAGATTTGGGCGATTTGGAAGACCGGTTGGGAGAGGGGTTCATAAAAACTCCTTGCAGCGGAGACACATCCCTTAAGGGAAATTAGGAATAAACTGAAGAAACTGCTTTAAAAACTACTAGCACCTGACTTGGGGCTTGCGCCCGGAGGTCTGGTTGTGACCCGTCAACGCCAACTTTCAACGCTACGAGTGCCGATCGGTTCGCTGGCTGCTAAAATCCTTGCGAGCAAGGACTTTGGCAGTTGCTGACCGATCGATCCCGCGATCGCGCCCAGTTGGAGTTGCTGGCTAATAGCATTTAGGATATTCAGCTTGCCTATTTTACTTAATCCAATTACCTAACGGGCTGATCCGCCATATTTTTGGTAATTTTTAGCTTGACCAGACTAAATTGGACAGACACCGCAGTCCTGGGGGCTGCGGGTCTGAGTGTCCAAAATTGTTTAGCTAGCATGGAGTTGTGGGTCTGTTACCATATTAGCTGCAAGTAAAAGGCTGCTTTGTCCGGTGGGACTTTGAAGTTAAAAACGTTTACGGTTGCACCGATCGAGCTAAATGGCAGATGCCCCCTGGCGATGCCTTAATTCTTAGAAAATAGTAGATTTTAAGCTGGGATAGTTGAATTATGGAAAAAGCAAACAAGCGTCGTGGGTTGATTACTGTGGTGGTGGTGCTGTCGCTCATCGCTTTTTTGGGATTTTCCCTTGTGCCAATTTTGGACAGTATTCTCAAGGCCAGCCAAGCGCAAAGTCGATCGACTCCAACGCCTACTCAGACGGCGCAGTCTGGGGAGAAGCAATCAGAGTTGCTGCAAGCTCAAGCGAGGGGGTACGAATTGGTTTTGCAGCGGGAACCTGACAATGTAACGGCTTTGCGGGGATTGTTGCAGGTGCGGCTGGAGTTGATCGGGCAAGGAGTGGGCGACATTAAGGATGCGATCGCTCCTTTGGAAAAGTTGGCTTCGCTGAATCCTGAGACTACTGAATACGGAATTTTGCTGGCTCAGGCTAAGGAACGCACGGGCGATCGCGAAGGGGCTGCTCAGGCTTACAGGTCAATTTTAGCGTCTAGGCCTGGGGAAATAAAGGCTTTGCAGGGGTTGGTGAATTTGCTGCTGGTGCAGCAGCGGCCGGAAGCTGCGATCGGATTGCTGCAAGATACGCTGAAGGCGGCTCCGGCTGCAAATCTGGCGAAACCGGAAAGTGTTGATGTAACTTCAGTGCAGTTGATTTTGGGACAGGTTTATGCTGTGCAGAAGCGCTACGAGGAGGCGATCGCAATTTACGACGAATCTGCTAAGGCTAATCCAAAAGATTTTCGCCCGACTTTAGGAAAGGCGATCGTGCTGAAGGAACAGGGCAAAACAGATGAAGCAAAAACGCTGTTCGATCGAGCTACTGAGTTAGCTCCTCCTAACTATAAAGACCAAATAAATCAGTTAGCTAGTGGCACTCCTTCGCCTTCTCCTGCGGCTACGACGACTCCCGAACCGGCTGCTTCTCCTAGTCCAGAAGGTGCGCTACCGAAACCTTAAGGAAAGTTTTAAGTAAAAGAGTTTTGAGTTGTCAGTGAAAAAGTTTTAAGTTAAAAACTTAATAATTTAAACTCAAAACTACTCGCTTTCTTCCTAATTACGCAGGACTTAGGAAAAGAAACCCGGTTTCTACGATCAATCTTGGTTGAACGACGACAGATACATGAAGAAACCGGGTTTCTAAGTTCTCGCGCCCAGCGTTTTGTTACCGACTACCACTTACTAATTACCAATTATGTAAGACCTCGGAGGGAATTATGACTACTAGCGTTAACCGCGTTGTTCTACCTCCTGCTTTTCCAGACCACACTCAATTACCAGACTCCGACGGTACTTTTGTAAAAAATTTTCAGGAGCATCCGCAAAGTTTAATTTTAACTGATTCGATCGGGCAAATTTTGCAGCAGCGGCATCCAGACGGACAATATGCGATCGGTCAAGACTGCGGCATTTACTGGCGAGAAACTGAACCGCCGGAACAAGGTGCAGAAGCTCCTGATTGGTTTTACGTTCCGAATGTACCTCCTAACATTGACGGTCAAATTCGGCGTTCCTACGTGCTGTGGCGGGAACACATAGCACCGTTAATTGCTTTGGAATTTGCTAGCGGGAACGGGGATGAAGAGCGCGATTCCCTTCGGGATAGCTTTGCTTCACGTACTCCTTTATCTCGCACCGATGAAGGGGTAGTCACTAAACCTGGAAAGTTTTGGGTTTACGAGCGGGTGATGCGAATTCCCTATTACGGCATCTACCAAGTTAATAATGGCAGATTAGAAGTTTATCGCTTGATTGACGGGTTTTATCAACTCTTAGAACTGAATCAGCGCGGTCATTTTCCAATTGCACCTTTAGGCGTAGAATTGGGACTTTGGCAAGGCAGTTATCAAAATCAAACCATGCTTTGGTTGCGGTGGTGGGACGAGGAAGGTAATTTGCTGTTGATTGGCGATGAAAGAGCAGAATTAGAGAGATTGCGAGGGGAACAACAACGGGAAAGAGCTGAAGAAGAAAGATTGCGAGCCGAGAGTGCAGAACAGGCACGACAAGCTGAATTTCAGGCAAGAAGGGATGCAATTCCCCGGTTGTTGGGAATGGGTTTGAGTGCCGAACAAGTGGCGGAGGCGTTAAGTTTATCGGGAGCATCCCGATTTTGCAAAAACATTAAACTGCAAATTCACCATTCAAGTAAGCACAACGCAGTTGTAACATTTGAGAAACACTTTCAGATTTCCACTGCGCCCCGGAAAT
>JACJNV010000193.1 GCA_014695175.1 Microcoleus sp. FACHB-DQ6
ATTATTTGTTTGGATAGGCAAGCGTGTAACAATTCTGCTGCCTATCTTTTTTTACCATAAATTGGCTCAAGCCTTACTAACTATGGGTTGGGGGCTGGTTGTCACCCCCCCAGCATCACATCTGGTGCTTGGCAAAGTTTATTATTTCCTTCCACAGGATACCAAAGCAAGTCGCCGGCCACGAAAACATTCGGGTCATTCGCAAATAATAGTTCGGAATTTTCCTTGATCCAAACGATTAATCGGAATTGCTCAGTATTATCTGACATTGGTTCGCCGTTGTCATCGGGGTAGATAATATTTGATTTGTCGGGAGATTGCAGTTGTGTAACCATTGCTGTTTCCCCAAATTGGCTGCTAATAATATTGTATTGTAAATGATATCAATTCCGTCCTTCGTAGGGGCTGGTTTCACCAGAAATATTGGCAATCATTCAAAGGATAAATAAACCCGCCCCCGCCCCACGGCCAATCTGAATGTACATTTCGATTGTTCGTTGGGTGGGGGCGGGTTTTCGAGATTGTTTGTTTCAGGCGATTATGGTTTGTGAAACCCGCCCTTACGAGCGCACAAATTATACGATCGCGAATCAACGAGACATGATATTACAGAACTCGATAATTCATCAGTGTATCCGTGTCAAACTCTCTTAGAGTGCCTTCTTCCTTACCCTAAAAAGAAATAATCAAGTAACCGTTTTGGAACTTAGCACCAGTAACAGACTTCCCAGTTAGCGCCGGAGGCAGCAAAATATTGCGCCGCTGATCGCCCGCTTCGATCGTCACTTCCGGCCCGGATTGAATCAATTTAATTTCTTTCTTGTCAAACCCAGGCAAAAACAAACTAACTTGACGCTGTGCAATGTTTATGTTAATGGGTTTAGGAGCTTTTGCGGCCTGAGAAAAATCGGGCAAAGCATCAATTAGCGGCTGCCAATTATTGTCACTGTGCGCCGGAACCGAAACAGCCGTCAAAGGATCAAACTCGGCAGTAATAGCTTCTGTAACCGGTGCTTGATTAACAATGACACCGCCCACAGTCAAACCAACTTGTTGAGAACTTCCCCAAAGATAGCGGGCAGTTGCGATCGCGCTTGCATCCCCAGTCGTCACCAAAAAAGCCGCCGTGCGGTTCGGATCTGCCAGCACTTCCTTACCCTTATCCAAAAGATTATCGACTTGCTTAGTAGATTGAAAAGCATTGTCTCCCGACAAATCCACAGTCAACACCGTACTGACAACCGGTTGAATAAAAGGTGAAAGCGCTTTCCCCAAATCCGAATCTACCAAAGCTTGACGGAACCTGCGGATGTACCAACTCAGAATTTCCGGCATTCCCAGCATCCGCAGCGTATCCATGCCGCCATTGCCGTCATAAACAATTACATCGTATTGTTTGCTGTCGTCGTATTCCCGAACTTCGTTCAACGCCAGCGCGCTGTCCATTCCCGGCAACACTCCTAATTCTTGGCCGTAAATCTGCTTGAAAAACGGAGTGCGGACATATTGAGCTTCTAGTTGTTTAATTTCGTCCCACCTGCGTTCTAGCAGCGGCGCGCTTTGCACCTGAACTGCTTTGAGGTTGGGGGCGATTTCCTGGGGGCTGAGAGTCAGGGGAACCCCTAGCAGAATACCCAATGCAGGGCCCGGATCTTGGCCCAGCAGCAGAACTCGCTTGCCTTGAGCCGCGTATTTTTTAGCTGTTGCGATCGCGATCGTACTGCGGCCAGTGCCGCCTTTGCCCAAAAATGTCAAAATCAAAGCCATTTTCTGTTCTCACTGCCAAAGCTTACTCTTTAACATTTAAGCGCAACCTTCAGCCAGAGTGGGGGAGGGGGGACAGTGGAGGAAGAGGAGAGTCGGCGAGTCGGAGAGTCGGAGAGTGGAAGAATTGGGAAAATTTTTCCTCTTCCTTCTTCCATCGGACTGACATCCGTTACATCCGTTACATCCGTTACATCCGTTACAGAATCCGTTGCCGAACTTCCTTCTTCCTTCAATATCTGCTAAACGGGTTCTAGCTCATCTTCAAAGAACCAAGTCGAAAAACCGTCAAACTTGACAACCACGCCTACCCCGCTACCGTCAACCATTCTGAATCCGTCAACAGTCCCTACTGGATTCTCTTTTATCCTGCCCACCATATTCGGAGGTATCCGATCTCTGAGACGGCGCACCTTCACTCTCTGACCTACTTCTATTGCCACTGAAATTGTTCTCCTGCTCTATATAACCTATATACAACCGTTTATTTTACAGTTTGGCGTCTACTTCGGAACAGCCACACCCGCAGCCGATCGCTCCCTATGATTTTCCATCGAAATTTCGACCAACTTTCCCTAAAAAACGTTATTCTAGCCGGAGTTAGTCGATCGTCTACCCGGATTCGCTTGGGTTTGCCTCATCAGGTTCCACAGCGGCAAGCTCAACTCCCAGAGTCTCGCACACCACGGAGATAATTATTTTTTATCCCTTCGCACAAACAATCTTTTTATTAATTGCCACAACTACAGGATTTATTTCCAATTAGTCCTCCTTCCGGGAGAAGCCTAAAGACATTCAGAAGCAGTAATTAATTGTATGTTTGCTATATATAAATTTTACATTTCTAACGTTGACATCGGCTAATATTAATGCTGTAAAGCACGGGGAGTCGGGCTTGCAAAATTTTCCGAAGCTCAGATTGTAGTAAAGTGCCATGT
>JACJNV010000194.1 GCA_014695175.1 Microcoleus sp. FACHB-DQ6
TTGGCTCAACTGCTCTATCTCGGTTTTTTTCTGCTCTCTGGTGGCTGTGGGCTTTTTCATTCCTTTATTTTACCAGATGCCGCCACTTAAGTTTTTTTGACCTGAATCCTTACTTTTGCGTCATAGCCCAATATTCGGGAAAAGCTTCACGGGTGTAGACGGATAATGCTGCAGTGTAAGATGCGATCGTCAGTTCGATATTCTCTGCTTTATCTCCCCTGATTCTGTGACGGTAGGCTTCTCCCAAATTATGTTGCGTCATAGCCCAATATTCGGGAAAAGCATCACGGGTGTAGACAGTTAATGCAGCAGTGAAAGATGCGATCGCACTTTCGATATTCTCTGCTTTATCTCCCCTGATTCTTTCACGGTAGGCTGTTGCCAGATTATTTTGCGTCATAGCCCATTTTTCGGGAAAGGCATCGGGGGTGCGGATGGTTAATGCAGCAGTGTAAGATGCGATCGCATTTTCGATATTCTCTGCTTTATCTCCCCTGATTCTTTTAATGTAGGCATTTGCCAAATTATTTTGCGTCTGGGCCCAATCTTGGGGAAAGGCATCGGGGGTGTGGATGGTTAATGCAGCAGTGTAAGATGCGATCGCAAATTCGATATTCTCTGCTTTCTCTCCCCTGATTCTTTCACTGTAGGCAATTGCCAGATTATTTTGCGTGCCGGCCCATTTTTCGGGAAAGGCATCGCGGGTGTAGACGGTTAATGCAGCAGTTAAATATGCGATCGCAAATTCGATATTCTCTGCTTTCTCTCCCCTGATTCTGTAAGTGTAGGCAACTCCCAGATTATTTTGCGTGCCGGCCCAATCTTGGGGAAAGGCATCGCGGGTGTAGACGGTTAATGCTGCAGTGTAATATGCGATCGCCAGTTCGATATTCTCTGCTTTCTCACCCCTGATTCTGTTACGGTAGGCTTCTCCCAGATCATTTTGCGTGCCGGCCCATTTTTCGGGAAAGGCATCGCGGGTGTAGACGGTTAATGCTGCAGTGTAATATGCGATCGCCAGTTCGATATTCTGAGCTTTCTCTCCCCTAATTCTGTCAGCGTAGGCAATTGCCAGATTATGTTGCGTCCTTGCCCAATTTTCGCTTCCCGGTTCCCAATTATTTAAAAGTATTTGATAACCAGTAATGGCAATTTCAAGATTATTCGCTCTTTTCCCCAGCGGAAAGTCACGAATATGAATACTCAAGTTTCCTATGTCGCCGAGAATAGATTCAATTGCTTCGGGATGTTCAGCAATTAAATGCTGGGCCACTTGCTGTAAAATCTCGGCAAAACGGTCATTGAGGAGATGTTGCCGCCCGGCCAGCATCGGGTAAATTACTTGAACATCGCTGTTGCTATCTTGTTCGGCTTTCAATAAGTCTAGGATAAACTTTGCATACTCTTGGGGATTTTCACCTTCAGAGTTATCGCTATCTCCGTC
The DNA here is from genome assembly GCA_014695175.1 of Microcoleus sp. FACHB-DQ6. Classification (GTDB taxonomy): domain Bacteria; phylum Cyanobacteriota; class Cyanobacteriia; order Cyanobacteriales; family Microcoleaceae; genus Microcoleus. The sequence goes on from JACJNV010000194.1 coordinate 1,445, forward strand.
ATCATTCATCCCCAAGAATTGCCCTATCTGACTGGCAAGATTTCGTAAATAATTAGCCTGATTTTCCTGTCCTTCCTCTGCCAACTTTTCTGCTACTACCTCGCAAAATTGCAGAAACCCCGAATCTACCAATTCTAAGTTAGCCTGTAAAATCTGCGGTTCCTCACCGTTGGGGCCATTGAGGAGTGTCTCAATCAATTGCTGATAAGCTTGGGCGCGGGTTTCGTCCATTGTGGGGAGTTGTCAGTAAGACCGATCTTTATTTTACCATGATTCGATGAGTGGCCAGAAACCGGGTTTTTTCGAGAATATTTGGTTACAGGCGAAGAGATGGGAAAAAACCCGGTTTCTTTGATTGTGCGTGAGTGTCCAGAAACCTCGGTTAGCCCGATAGTCCGCCAGGGGTTGAAACCCCTGTCTCATAGCAAAAGTCCTCTGAAGAGGACTAAAGAGTTTTTCATTTTTATCTCGGATTTTCAGTCGGTTTCAACCGACTTTCGCTAAAAGCCCCGTGGGTTTTAACCCCTGGCGGATGTGGCGACACCACTTTATTTTATACTTCTCGTAAAATGCGACTATTCAAACGCTCATATTCATCCTCTAGCAGCCACATTTTAGCCGCTTCGTAATTGTCACTACAAAAAATAACTTTATAATTTTGTGCCGGGTTGTGGATGCAAAATTTTCCTGAAATTTCCTTGACTAACATCAGGATATAAGGCGGAGATATCAGAGTATCGACCCAGATTTCCGCAAACTCCCACTCAGTCTCTTGCTCTGATTCTTGACTAATTTTAGTAGCTTGTGCGGGGTCTTGTGCGAGGTATGACATGGTATTTACCTGTAGTTTTTTTAATCTTTATTTCACCGTAATTTAGTGGTATCTGAGTACCGTCTGCTTTTAGTATATAACCAATTGGTTCTGAAAAGTACAATCCATAGCGTTCATAATTGTCCTCTACATCGTCCTCTCCTGTGCGTTCCCCTCTTAGCTTAATTTCTGCGGCCACTCTTTCCATTGTTTCTCTATCATTAAAGAGATGGACGATTCCTTCGCTTTCAAATTCACTTTGGGCTTTTTGGGTTCCGGGGAGATGTTTATCAATGAGACTGGTTCGAGTTTCTAGAGTAATTTCACGGTCAATTCCACTCATAGCTCTGTTCTATCTTAATTAGATACCATTCATCGATGAATTTAGTTTAGTCTTGGAACCACGGGTGGCCAGAAACCGGGTTTTTGCGACAGACTTGGTGACAGTGCAAAGATTTGGAAAAAAACCCGGTTTCTTTGATGGTGGGTGGGTGTACAAACCTAATTTTGCGCTAATTCTGGCGGCCGCCCCATCAAGCCTGTCATCAAGCGCAAGGCTAAAAACCTCACTGGGGGAATTGTCCGCAAACACCACAATCCAAAGCGGCGAAATGCTACAATTGGCAGCCAAGTATTGGAAAATAATCTGTCTAGAAAATCGGTAAATCCTAACACGATTAAATTCTCTTTTTTGCGCCAGTTGTGATACCGTTTCAATACTCGCAAGTCGCCGATGTCTTCGCCTTTTTGGTGCGCTTGCTGCAAGATTTGGGCGATCGCCCCAGCGTCTCGAATGCCCATATTTAATCCCTGGCCGCCCACGGGATGGCAGCAGTGGGCTGCGTCGCCAATTAGTGCTAATCTGGGCAAAACGTAGCGATCGCTCTGCATTAACTGCACCGGAAACAAAAAGCGATCGCTCTCCAATTCCAAACGCCCCAAAAGCCCGCCCGTGCGCTGTTCCAACAAAGTCAAAAACTCTGTTTCATCCATTTGTTGCAAAGCTTTTGCTTCCGCGTGGGGTGCTGTCCAAACTACTTGACAGCGGTTCCCAGGTAATGGTAAGACTCCCATCGGGCCGCTCGGCCAAAAGCGCTCAAAAGCGATATCATTGTGCGGTTTTTCTGCTTTAATAGTGATAGCAACGCAGGATTGCCAGTATTTCCAGCCGCGAGTGCTGATGTTGGCTTCGGTGCGGATGCGCGATCGCGAACCGTCGGCGGCGACTAATAATTTGGTGCGAATAGTCCGAGTTTCGCCGTTTTGTTTGACTTCTATTTCGGCGCAATCGGTTAAATATTTTACCTCGACTACTTCCGCCGGACAAACCCAACTAAAATTCGGGTTTTTTTCCAAACATTCGTGCAAAGCTGATAGCATGACTCGGTGTTCGCCAACGTAACCTAAAGCTGTTTTTGGTACGGGCAATTTGCCAGTATTTCCCAAATCCGGGCGGTGGAATTCCACGACGCCGGGATAGTCGCCGTCGCAGAGGCTAATTTGCTCGAAGGTGGTGATTTGCGGCAAGATTTGCTGCCACACGCCGATACCTTCTAAGATCATTCCTGATAGCAGGGTGATTGCATAGGCTTGTTTTTTGGCTGCTGCTGCTGCGGGGAGTTGGGTTTCAATTATTGCTATTTTTAAGCCGGAATCTTTTAAGGCGCTGGCTAAGGTGGCTCCGACTATGCCACCTCCGACGATGGCTATGTCAAAGTCGAGTGTCGGTGTTTGCGTGGAGGCTGTTGTTGGAGAAAGTTGGTTTACACGCATTTTCAAGGGATTTTGTCAAAGTTAATTGGATTGTTACTTTGTTATTGTAAAGAATTATTTCGATTTAGGGCGATCGAGAAGAGGAGACTATCGGCATTCGTGACAATCAAGGTTTTCAGACTACGAGATCAAAATGCAAGTCTTGGATGCACTCGCTGACTCAGAAACCCGGTTTCTTCCTATATTTCTCCTCACTAAACGCAAAACTCGTAGAAACTAGCCCCCCCCATGCAGGGCGGTTTCATTTTCTTGTAGGGGCAAACCCCCCGTGGTTGCCCCGATGCCTGAAATGCCCATGAAATCATCTGTGGGTGGGGCGGGCACGGGGGCACCGCCCCTACAAAAGCCTGGTTTTCCTGAGAATTAAACAGCCCTGCCGCCCGATGGGTAAGCCCTGAAACTAATGACTAATGACTAATGACTAATGACTAATGAATGCTGACCATTTCCTTTGTGTTTTCGGCAGCCAGCGCTGATACTTCCTGGCAAATGGGAATCTCGATGATAAACTCTGCACCTTCCCCGGGCGTGGAAATACACTGCAATTTGCCTCGGTGTTTTTCAACTATAATCTGATAGCTGATTGACAGTCCCAAGCCTGTGCCTTTGCCGACGGCTTTAGTAGTAAAAAATGGGTCGAACAACTTGCCAATAACTTCTTGATTGATTCCCTTCCCGTTGTCGGCAATCCGAATTGTTACTGTGTCTGAATTGGCACTGGTGCTAATCCGAATTCTGTTGGGGCGAGAAGATGTTTCCTTTGAAGAATGATTGCTGTTGTAATCTTCGAGGGCGTCGATCGCATTTCCTAAAAGATTCATAAATACTTGATTGAGCTGACCTACATAGCACTCGACTTTTGGAAAATTGCCGTATTCTTTGATAATTTCAATAGCGGGACGAAGTACATTAGCTTTGATCCGGTGCTGCAAAATTAGCAAAGTGCTTTCGATTCCTTCGTGAATGTCTACTCGCTTCATCTGCGATTCGTCGAGTCTGGAAAAGTTGCGTAAGGATACAACTAAGTCGCGGATGCGATCGGCTCCTACTTTCATTGATTCCAAAATCTTCGTAAAGTCTTCCATTAAGTAATCAACTTCAATATCTTCGGCTGCTTCTACAATTTCCGGGACGGGATTGGGGTATTTTTCCTGGTAAAGGTGGAGCAAACCGAGCAAGTCTGTGGCGTATTGGCTGGCGTGGGTGATGTTGCCGTAGATGAAGTTAATCGGATTGTTAATTTCGTGGGCGACGCCGGCGACTAGCTGCCCGAGAGAAGAGATTTTTTCTGTTTGGATGAGTTTAGTTTGTGCTTGGTGCAACTCGTAAACAGCTTTTTCGAGCTCGGCTGCTTGCACTCGATACTGTCCCTCGGACTGCTTGAGTGCTTCCAAAACTTCCACCCGATCGCTAATATCGGTGTGAGTTCCCACCCACTCGCGAACGCTGCCGTCGGCGGCCAAAATGGGGACGCCCCGCACCCAGAAGTATCTGTAGCTGCCGTCTGCAGCCCGCAAGCGGTGCTCGATTTCATAGAGACTTTTTGTTTCTAGGGCCCCCATCCAAGCTTGTATTGTGCGATCGCGATCTTCTGGGTGCACTGATTTTATCCAGTAGTCCTTGTCTTCAGAGCTCAAGCCCGTATAAGCTATCCAATCAGGCTCAGGTTTCTCGGCGATTCCGTTAGCGTCTGTCATCCAAACCATCTGTGCGGTGGCCATTGCCAGCGATCGATATCTTTCCTCGCTCAGACGCACAGATTCTTCGGCTTCTCGGCTGGCTGTCACGTCGCGCAAAATAGCTGTGAATATGATTTCGCCTGCAACTTCGAGTTTGGAAATAGAAGCTTCGGCGGGAAATTCCGTACCGTCTCGGCGGCGGGCGAAAATTTCTTTGCGGTTGCCCATTTTTCGGGCTTGTTTAACGTTGTCGTCGAAATTGCTGACGAGGTGGCTGTGAGGGGCGACAAAAGCTTCGGGTAACAGCAGGCTCAGGGATTGCCCGATCGCCTCCGCTGCACTCCACCCGAAAATCCGTTCTGCACCTTGGTTGAACAGGATAATTTTTTGCTCAGCATCCACGGAAATAATCGCGTCGTCGGCAATTTCTACAATGCCGGCGAAACGAGCTTGAGACACTTGCAGCGCTTTTTCAGCTTGTTTGCGATCGCTGATGTCGCGGGCGATCGTCGAAATGTATGTGAGTTTGCCGTCCGGTGCGGAGTGGGAGATGATGACTTGGCTGACGGGAATTTCGAGTCCTGATGTTGACAGGAAGGCGGTTTCTCCGCTCCAAACGCCCTCGGAAACAGCGGTGGCGATCGCTTGATTCAAATTGCTGCGGCCTGACGCTGGCGTGAATTCTGCAACTTGTAGGTTGGATATATCTTCGTTTTCGTCTATACCCACCATTTTTCTGCCTGCTTTGTTGATGTAAACGGCGCGTCCTTCGAGGTTGCAGATACCTACAAAATCCGGGGTTGCTTCCAGAATTGCTGCCAGACTTCTGTTGGCGATTTCGGCTTGTTTGCTTTCAGTAATATCCCGCGAGATGGTAACTATACCGCTAATATTTCCTAGTCCGTCCCGGTAAGCACTTTTTGTACAAAGAAATGTCCTCAAGTTGCCTTTAACTGGCAGGTCTTCTTCGAGCGCTTGCGTTTTTCCCGCTGTCATAATTGGGCGATCGGTTTTCCTAATGTTACCCGCAATTTCCGGCGGAAATAACTCGCTGTCATCTCTGCCGATAATGTCGTCTACAGACTTGCCAATTATACTGGCTCCCGCAGCATTCAGCATCAGGTAACGGCCCTGAATATCTTTGACAAATAAGGCGGCAGGCGTACTGTTGATGACTGCAAACAACAGGTTGTAGTTTTTTTGAAGTGCCTGCTTTGTTGTTTGAGAGTCGAGAATTTCCTGCTGCAATTGATCGTTGGCGATTTGTAGTTGGATAGTTCGTTTCTCAACTTTAGTTTCTAAGTCTGATTTAGCTTTCCTAAGTCCCACTTCCGCTCGATACCGCTTCCGGTCTGCGCTGCAGAGAGTTTTGGCGTTCTGCCAAATCAGAACTGTAAAAATAATCACGTTCAATACGCTTAACAGCGATATCCCTACCTCCGGCGTGTAGGCTTGTAACCGCTCTCCAGATAGGATGACATAACCGACTAAAGGCGGGATAAGGATTGCCCGTGGCAACAAGCGCCTCGCCATGATGCCGCCCGCGCGATCGCTGGTCATTACTGCGATCAATCCTCGCTCTGGACTGGCAAATAAAATGCCGAAGCTCAGCAACATAAATGCTGCCGACGTGTGCAAAGCCATTCCTGTATAATTGCCAATTTGGTAAAATAAAGCTTTGTCGTAGATGTAGCCTATCAAACCCATAAATGCAATTAAAAATGCACAACAGCTTAAGATTTGAATCCGCAGGTATTTAGGGCGACGTTCTGACAGCAGCAGCAGGGATATTCCCACCAATAAAAAAGCACCAGCAGTATTCGGAGCCATGCGTCCTGGTATTCCGGCGCTTGTCAAGGTGTAACTTTCTTTAAATAGCAGTTTGTCGATGCCTAAGTCTACATTAAAACTATATTGAACTAGGGTTAATAGACTAATTAATATAATTAAAAATGAACAGCTATAAATTAAAAAATTAGTAATTTTTTGATACTTTCTTGCCCTTAATTCGGCGTGCCGCCGCTGTTGGATGAATAGAGAAAACCCGCCTAAAATAAAGCAGACCGCAGTATTGGCTTTCATGGTCACGAGTCCGGGCAGAATGCTTTTTAACATCTGCAGATCGAATATCCAACCCAAAATGACTGTACAGCCGATCGCGATTACTGCAACACTAGCTTTTTTGGAAAAAGACTGGACGGCAGCAATTGGGGTTGAGGACCTTTGCACTTGTTGTGCTCGTTCAAAAAGTTCCAATTTCTCGATCCCTCAAATTATTTGGCTTTCTACGTATCCAAGGTAACAATAAACACTGTAGGTATATGGTTGCCCGCTATACAAAGCTGCTTAAGATTTTCTTAAAACTGCTAAGCATAAAATAACAATTATTTTATCTAACTTGAGAAAGATAGTCAACCGAAGGTTGAAGGCTCTTATGTAGAAGGCATTCGGCAGAATTCAATAATTTTTATTGCTGGTTAGTTAAAACACAAAATTCCTTGTTCCTTCAGCCTTTTTCCTTGTTCTTTCAGCCTTCCGCCTTGTTCCTTCAGCCTTCCGCCTTGTTCCTTGGAAATTAGCGCCCGATGAATCGGCCAAGCCGAGTGTTTTTACTCAGTCCATCAAGGCGTAATGGTAGCGGATGAATCATCGGCAACAAGATCGCTCGGATTGTAAACCGGGTGCTGCGGCTGTGGGAAATGCGATCGGCAGAACAGATAAGACTCGGCGGTTGAAACCGCTACTGCACAAACAAAGTCCCAGCAGAGAGGGACTAAAGAGGGGATATTAAAGTCGGGTTTGGTAACTGTCAACTGTCAACTGTCAACTGTCAAATGACAACTCACTCCCAAGTTTTGAAGTGCTTGCAAAGCTTCGGTTGCTGAGGGGTAACGCTGGGGGAAATGGTAAAGCACCATCTGGTCTAAAACGCGAGCCAACTCCGGGGTGACAGTTGCATTTTTCTGCCAGATGAGATTGCCTAAATTATCAACTCTCAGTTGTTTCGGGCGCATTCCTGTCAA
>JACJNV010000195.1 GCA_014695175.1 Microcoleus sp. FACHB-DQ6
GCTCAAAATCGATTTAATTTATTGTTTGATAAATTTATTCAAGTGTTCGCAAGAAAAGAACATCCTTTAGTGATTTTCTTAGACGATTTGCAATGGGCCGACTCAGCATCCTTAAAATTAATTCAACTGCTGATAAGTGCTACTGATAACCGCTATCTCTTATTAATAGGAGCTTATCGGGATAACGAAGTTTTTCCAGCACATCCATTGATGCTAACGTTAGCAGAGATTCAAAAAACTCAAGCAAAGGTGAACACTATTACCTTAGCGCCGCTCGATCGAGCGGGCGTAAATTGTTTAGTGGCCGATACTCTAGCTTGTTCTAAACCGTTAGCGGAACCCTTGACAGAATTGGTTTATCAAAAAACTAAGGGTAATCCATTTTTTGGAACTCAATTCCTCAAGTCTTTACACGAAGATGGATCGATCGCATTTAACTTAGATACCCGCTATTGGCAGTGCGATATTGCACGAGTGCGATCGCTAGCCATCACCGATGATGTGGTTGAATTTGTGGCGATTCAGTTGCAAAAGTTGCCAACTCAAACCCAAGAAGTTTTGAAGCTTGCAGCCTGTATTGGCAATCAGTTCGATTTGGCGACCCTGGCAATTGTTAGTGAAAAAGTTGCCGTAGAAACCGCATCCGCTTTATGGAGGGCCTTACAAGACGGGCTAATTTTACCCATTAGCGAAGTTTATAAATTTTATCAAGCAGAGGGGAATAGCGAGTCGGTAGTGGGTAATGGAAAGGCATCTGAGCAATTACCAATTACCCATGACCAATTACCCAAATATAAGTTTTTACACGATCGCGTCCAACAAGCAGCCTATTCCCTCATTCCTGAAGACCAAAAACGATCGACTCACTTAAAAATCGGTCAACTGTTATTAAACAATACACCCGAAGCCGAGCGAGAAGAAAGAATTTTTGATATTGTCAACCACTTAAATGTGGGAGTTGAGTTAATTACTCAGGAGACAGAACGGGAGAAATTAGCACGCTTGAATCTGGTTGCTGGAAAGAAAGCCAAAGCTGCTACCGCTTATGCTGCTGCGGTTGAATATTTCAAAGTTGGCAGAGAATTACTGACAGTAAATAGTTGGGAGAATCAATACGAACTAACATTAGCGCTGCATACCGAAGCAGCAGAGGCGGCCTATCTAAGCGGTGACTTTGACCAGATGGAAAGATTAGCATCTGTCGTGGAAGACTGCGCCAAAAGCCTACTGGAAAAAGTGAAGGTATATGAAGTACAGATACAAGCTTATATGGCGCAAAATAAGCTACAGGAAGCGCTGAATACAGGGTTGCCAGTCTTAAAGCAGTTGGGGGTAGAGTTTCCCTCCGAGCCAAATTTCTCTGATATTGGACAGGCACTAGGAGAAACCGCGTCAATTTTGAGCGGAAAGCGAACTGAGGACTTAATCGATCTCCCTCTGATGAAAGATCCTCAACAACTAGCAACGATAACGATTCTGTCAAGCCTATTTTCTCCTGCCTACGTAGCGCTGCCGCCACTCGTGCCTTTGGTAGTTTGCAAACAGGTCAATTTATCGGTCCAATATGGCAATGCTTCTTTGTCTCCCTATGCTTTTGCCATATATAGTTTTCTTCTCTGTGGGATGGGAGATATTGAGCGGGGCTATCAATTAGGTGAACTTGCTTTACGTCTAGTGTCAAAATTAAATGCCAAAGAAATCCAAGCGAAGACATCCGCAATAGTGCATTCTGGTATTCAACCTTGGAAAGAACACCTCAGAAAGACCTTAGAACCTTTGCTGTCAGATTATTTTTGTGGGCTGGAAACCGGAGAGTTAGAATTTGCTGGCTATGCTATCTATGAATACAGTTATTATTCGTATTTTATTGGCAAGCAACTAACCCAACTCGAACGAGAGATAGCAAGCTACGCAGATGCCGTTAGTAAAATTCACCAGGAAGCAGCACTTTCTTACCAGAAAATTTGTTGGCAAGCCGTTTTGAACTTGATAGGAAGATCGCAAGACCAATCCCATTTAAAGGGAGAAGCCTACGACGAAGAGACAATGTTGCAACTGTATCATCGAACCAATAACTACCTGGGACTTCATTACTTATACTTGCACAAACTTGTGCTTTGTTATTTGTTTGAAAATTACCCGGAAGCATTTAAAAATATCGCTCAAATAGAAAGTTATTTGAGCGCAGCTTCAGGGCAGATAACTGTTGCAATCTTCTATTTCTACGATTCTTTAGTGAGGTTGGCGGTGTATTCTGATACTCCACAGTCTGAGCAACAGCAACTTCTTGACAGAGTAAAAGCTAATCAAGAAAAAATGCAGAAATGGGCGCATCATGCCCCCATGAATCATCTGCATAAATTTTATCTAGTGGAGGCAGAACGGCATAGGGTTTTAGGCGAAAAAATAGAAGCGATCGAGATGTACGACAAGGCTATTGCCCTCGCCCAAGAGAACGAATACCTCAACGAGGAAGCTCTAGCTCACGAACTCGCTGCTAAATTCTATTTAGAATGGGGTAAAGAAAAAATTGCCAAACCCTATTTAATTGATGCTTACTATGCTTACGCTCGTTGGGGAGCAAAAGCAAAGATTGACCATCTAGAGCAGGGTTATCCCCAATTGCTTGCTGTGATCCTGCAACAGGAGCGAAATCGCCAGAATCCGAGCGAAACAACTCACACATCCAGCAATAGTGAATCCTCCATATCTAACACGAGTAGAACAATTATCGGTAGCACCAGCAGTTGGGGGTTAGTAGATTTGCCGACAGTTATCAAAGCTTCTCAAGCTCTATCTAGCGAAATTAAACTCGATCAATTGCTGACTACCCTCATGCAAGTGGTGGTGAAGAATGCTGGAGCACAAAGCGGAGCATTAATTTTGAATGAAGAGGGAAACTGGAGCATAAATGTTCACTGCACAAACCGTCAAGACTGCCTTCTGCAATCAATGCCGGTTGATGAGAGCGAAGTAATTCCTCTAACCATAATCAACTACGTCAAACGTACAAAAGAAACCCTGATTTTTGATGATGCTAGCAATCAACCAAGATTTGCATCTGACCCCTACATTATCCAAGAGCAACCTCAGAGCCTGCTTTGCACTCCGATCAGCGAGCGAGGGAAAATGATCGGGATTTTGTATTTGGAAAATAATTTAGCAACAGGGGTATTCACGGGCGATCGCGTCGCCATCCTCAATATCCTGTGCTCCCAAGCTGCAATTTCCTTACAGAACGCCCGACTGTATCAGCAATCCCAGGAGTATGCCCAAAAACTAGAGTTTTATCTCAACGATCTCAAACAGATGCAACTGCAACTGGTACAGAATGAGAAGATGTCTGCTCTCGGAAATTTAGTCGCAGGGGTAGCCCACGAAATTAACAATCCCGTAGGCTTTATCGCCGGCAACTTGCAACCGGCTCAAGAATACCTACAAGATTTGTTCGAGCTAATCGATGTATATCAAGATAGTTTTCCCAAGCCCGGAGCTAAAGTTGAAGAAAAAATCGATGCCATAGACTTGGAGTATTTGCGAGAAGATTTGCCCAAATTGATTGGCTCGATGCAGGAGGGAGTCGAGCGCATTCGCAATATCAGTACAAGTTTGAGAACGTTTTCGAGGGCAGATAGCGATCGACCAGTTGCTTTCAATATTCATGATGGACTCGATAGCACTCTGCTGATTCTCAAGCACCGTTTAAAAGCCAGCGAGTTCCGCCCTGCAATTGAAGTTGTGAAAGAGTATGGTAAGTTGCCCCTAGTGAAATGCTTTCCCGGACAGTTAAACCAGGTATTTATGAATGTACTGGCTAATGCCATTGACGCTCTGGAGGAGTCAAATAAGGGGCTCCGTTTTAGTGAAATTAAAGCCCTAGCTAATCAAATAACGGTTCAAACTGTTCTGAGCGAAGACCAAAATCAGGTTTTGATTCGCATTAAGGATAATGGAGTGGGGATGTCGAACGAAGTCAAGGAAAACATCTTTAACCACTTATTCACAACCAAGTCTGTGGGTCAAGGAACCGGATTAGGATTGTCGATCGCCCACCAGATTGTTGTGGAAAAACATGGAGGTACGTTAACAGTGAATTCCTGCCTGGGCCAGGGTTCGGAGTTTGTTATTTGTATTCCGGGGTGAGCAGTTCGCAGTAGGGCTTTAGCGCAATTAGCGCGATCGCCTAACCTAGACTCGATCGACAGCTTCATGCCGATCGCAGTCACCGTCAAAAATATCGGGTTTAGTAGGAAGAAACATACGGATATTCCGGGTTTCTAGACACCCGTGCGTTTAGAAGTGAAATTGTGAGTTGTAAGCTGTGAAATGTAATTTGTCCTATTGGCGTCCCATATTGTCAGTTTCGATTTTACCCGTACTGGCGATCGCCCCGTCTGTAGTGTGGAATCAACCCGGAAGAGCACAAGAGGGGGAGAGGGCTGGGTTGATTCATGCTTCGATATCCCGCCAGGGAATGAATTCCCTGGCTGATAGCGAAAGTCGGTTAAAACCGACTGAAATATTGACAGATAGTTTTCTTGAGAGAACTTCAGCTATGAGACAGGGAATTCATTCCCTGTCGGACTATAGGTTTTTGGCTCAATCTGTACCGCCATCTTCGAGAATTAGACAAGGCCGCCAAGTGTCTCTAAACGGCCGCATTCTCCCCCTAACTTGGACTCAGCAGCCGGCAAACAGCACTTCTGCGGATTTCCGAACTTGGATTGCTGACGTTGGATTGATGCAAAGTGCGGGAGTGGATTTGCTTAGCAGCGCCGACAGTACCAAACAACCGGTGCAGTGGTTTTCGGTATCTTTAACCGGCGCTCAAAGTTTAGCAGCGCGGGCAACAGGCCCGTATCGTTACTTAGATGTTACCGATTTTGCTAGACTTGCGGGCTGGGAGATATCTGCTGATGGTAATGTTCTGAGAATCACGTCTCCGGCGGCAAGTGTTACCGGAATTCGGCAAGCAGAAATAGAATCGGGCGATCGCATTGTTGTAGATATCGATCGCCCCGCCCCTTGGCAAGTTAACTTTGTCAATACGCCGAGCCCGTCGCCGACACCCACGCCCAACCCCCCGGACGACCCCACAAAGCCTGCTATCCCACTGCAAAACCTCCGCACAGCGCCAAACGTCGAAACACCAGACGACCCGACCAAACCCGCCCTGCCGCTGCCAATAACGCCCGCAGCGCCGATCGCCGGTCAAGAATGGTCGATCGCGATCGATGCCAAAGTCGCTCCCGCCATAATTCAGCAGACTTTCTCAACCAGCCAACAATTGCTATCACTAAAAGTCGAACCTGACGGCGAGCAAACTAAAGTTAAAGTGAAGATTCCTTTAGGTTGGCGGCCGCAAGTTTTCAGCCTGGGAAATCCCAATCGATTAGCGATCGACATTCGGCCAGATTCGTTAGTAGAAAAAAACATTGTTTGGGCGCCCGGTGTGCAGTGGCGGCAGCAGTATCAGAATTTAGGAACCGCGCGTTTTCCGGTAGTTTGGTTAGAAGTTAATCCCCGTCAAGCTGGTGTGAAAATTCGACCAATTCTCAGCAATCCGCCGACAGATCGAGGCACTGCACCTTTATTGCAAACAGCAGAAGTTGCGGGTGCGGCTGCGGCGATTAATGCAGGTTTTTTCAATCGAATTAATCGCTTAGCTTTAGGCGCAATTCGGCGGGACAATAAATGGCTTTCCGGGCCGATATTGAACCGGGGGGCGATCGCCTGGAACGATCGGGGCGAATTTGCGATCGATCGTTTGACTTTGCAAGAAACTTTGATTACCCCTGCAAATCAACTTTTGCCTGTTTCTCATCTCAATAGTGCCTACGTACAACCGGGAATCGGTCGCTACAATCCTGATTGGGGAACAACTTATACTCCGTTGTCTGACAATGAAATAGTTGTGACAGTTGCGGGCGATAGAGTTGTCACCCAATCTCCCGCAGGTGCGGCGGGAACAACAACTTTTCCCATTCCAGCTAACGGTTATATTTTGGTTTTGCGTTCCGATTTTTTCCCTGCATCTGAACTCTCCACCGGCACTTTATTGCGTTTGGAAACTAACACTTTTCCTGCTGATTTCAACCGTTTTCCTTACATTCTCGGCGGCGGGCCTGTGTTGGTACAAAACAGTCAAGTTGTGCTGGATGCTAGGGCGGAAGGGTTTAGCGATGCGTATGTTCGACAGACAGCAATTAGAAGTGCGATCGGGCGAAATGCTGCGGGGAATTTGCTGATTGTAGCGGTGCACAATCGCGCGGGCGGGGCGGGGCCAAATTTCGCAGAACTGGCGCAGATATTGCAGCAAATGGGTGCTGTGGAGGCTTTAAATTTGGATGGGGGAAGTTCGACGAGTTTGTATTTGGGAGGTAGTTTGCTCGATCGACCTCCGTCAACTGCTGCGAGAGTTCATAATGCGATCGGTATTTTCATTCAACCATAAACCGTCACCTTAAATTGTAGGGTGAGTCAGTGTCCGTTATCTTCTCAAAAATTGAGAATCTCCGCACTGACGCACCTTACAAACTCTTGTTCCCCCCCTTATTAAGGGGGGCTAGGGGCGATCGAGAAGACTGTACAAGAAAGAAAAAACTCAACAAACTCCCCCCCGTCTCAGCTATAATCAAAACCATCCTCTCCATCTCCTCACATACCCATCATGAGGCACTGGCCCCCCGGACAACAACTGCACCAAGGCAAATACCTAATCGAAGCCATCCTCGGCGGTGGCGGATTCGGCGTCACCTACCGCGCTCAAAACTGCAAAGAAGGTAAAGGAGTCGCCATCAAAACACTGAATGCCAACGTTCAAGGTAAACCAAACTTTCGCGAATTCCAAACCCAATTTGTCAACGAAGCTTTATCTTTAGCCAAGTGCAGCCATCCCCACGTTGTCCAAGTTTACGAAGTGTTTCCCGAAACAGTGGAAAATATCGAATTGTGGTGCATGGTGATGGAATTAATCGACGGAATTGACTTAGCTAGCCATCTCGAAGATAACGGTCTTTTGTCGGAAGAAATAGCTTTGCCAATTATTCAGCAAGTCGGAAGCGCCCTGAGTTTTGTTCACCAGCAAGGATTTACTCACCTCGATGTTAAACCCCAAAATATTATGATAAGAACCCCCCCCAGCCCCCCCTTGGTAAGGGGGGGAGTAAGAGAAAATACCCCCTTCTCTTCTTCCCCCCTTAATAAGGGGGGCCAGGGGGGTGCAGTTTTGATTGATTTTGGCTTAGCGCGACAGGTGACGGCACCGGGCAAATTGAGGACAAATAGCAATTCCGGGACTGAGTGTTACGCACCCATTGAATTATTAGAAAAACGCGCTGAACTTGGTGCTTATACTGATGTTTATTCCCTAGCAGCAACGCTTTATGTCATGTTGACTAATGAGTTGCCGTTTCCATCGCAATTCAGAAAGCAAAATATTCCTTTAACTCCGCCAAAGCAATTCAATTCTAAGATTAGCGACAGAGTGAATACGGCGATTATCAAAGGGATGGAGTTGGAACCGCAAAATCGCCCGCAGTCGGTGCAGGAATGGTTGGATTTGCTGATACCAAAACCAGTGGCTGCTGAGGTGAAGTTGGTTTCAGCAGTGGGAATGGATTATACAAGATTGCGGGATTTATTAGCAGCAGGAAAGTGGGGAGAAGCCGATGAGGAAACGGCGAGAGTGATGTTGAAGGTAGCGAGTAAGGATGAACAAGGATACGAATACCTGGATACAGAAAGTATTGAAAAATTTCCCTGCGAGGACTTGCGTACCATTGACCAACTTTGGGTAAAATACAGCAATGGGCACTTCGGCTTTAGCGTGCAAAAGCGAATCTATCAAAGTCTGGGGGGAACCAGTAAATACGATAGCGACATATGGGAGAAGTTTGGCGATAAAGTAGGCTGGAGAAAAAAGAACAAATGGGAGTGCTACGCCACTTTTTCAGAGAAAGCACCAGAAGCTCAGCTCCCGTATGAGGTGCTGTGGATGAGGTTTATGTGGGGACGTGAGACGGATGATTATGTGGGATGGGATTATGAAGCGGAAGGATTTGAAGCGATAATTGAAGAACCGATCAACGCATCTCACAAAATCTCTTCTCTCGCGTCGAGACTTGTAGAATGTAACATCTAAGCGTTTCAGGATTTCATAAAGATTTATTACGAAGCCCAAAACCACGAAGCCATGCCCTGTCTATGTTTCCGACGGGGTTGTCGGGACATAACGAGCAAATAATCAAAGTAAAATCAATCTCAGAAACCGGGTTTCTGCGATAATTTATGTATCATCACCCAGATTCAGGAAGAAACCCGGTTTCTACCTCCCCACCAACAGCCTCCAAACTCCATAACTTAGAAACAAAATTTGTAGTTTGCATCAACAACAAAGACTAAGCAACCAACAATAAAACTCAAATAACTCTTGCTCCCCCCCTTACCAAGGGGGGGCTGGGGGGGGTTAAAATATCAAACAACCAACTAAAAAACTCAAATAACTCTTACTCCCCCCCTTGCTAAGGGGGGGCTGGGGGGGGTTAAAATATCAAACAACCAACTAAAAAACTCAAATAACTCTTACTCCCCCCCTTAGCAAGGGGGGGCTGGGGGGGGTTAAATCCTATACAACAATGACAAAACTCTACAACAAAAGCTCAGAGAAATTCAAGCGGCAGAAGCTTCGCAGAGAAATGACGGAAGCTGAAAAGGAACTATGGAAACGGATCAGAAACAGACAGCTTGAGAATTGTAAATTTCGCAGACAATATAGTGTAGCAGCATTTGCGATCGACTTCTACTCGCCCGAAATCAAGTTAGCACTAGAAGTTGATGGTGACAGCCATTTTGTGGATGGCGCTGTAGAATATGATGCAGAAAGGCAAGAGTTTATTGAGTCGGCAAGGATTAATTTTTTGAGGTTTACTAATGAGGATGTTTATCATAATTTGGATGGGGTTTTAGAGGTTATTGTAGAGGGGATTAAATCGTTGAGAACAGCGGGTGTTTTACCCCCCCAGCCCCCCCTTGCTAAGGGGGGGAGTAAGAGTTAGCCCCTTGCTAAGGGTGGGAGTAAGAGTTAGGAGGGTAGATTAGATTTAATCGTTTAAAACATCCACTCTTTTACCCCCCCAGCCCCCCCTTGCTAAGGGGGGGAGTAAGAGTTAGCCTCTTTTTAAAGGGGGGGAGTAAGAGTTTCGATAGTCCAAAATCCCAAATACGAAACCGATATGAGCTCAAAAGTTACCCTCACCATCACTTCCGGGAATCTCAAAGGCCGAGAATTTACCTTTGACACCCGCACAACTTGCATTATTGGTCGCGCCAAAGATTGCTATCCCAAGATTCCCGACGACGAAAAACACCGCACGATTTCCCGCTATCACTGTTTGCTGGATATCAATCCTCCCGATATCCGGGTGCGCGATTTCGGTAGCAAAAATGGCACTTTTGTTAATGGTAAAAAAATCGGTCAGCGAGAAGCCCATCACACTCCCGAAGAAGCTGCTCAAATTCAATTCCCAGAATACGACTTGCAAGCGGGAGATGAATTTACACTCAGCCATACTTCTTTTCGAGTTGGCGTTGCCCTTGACCCGGAAATTGTCAAAACTGCCGAACATCAAATACCCCCTGTCATTCCCTCAAATCAAGCAAATCTGTGGGAAATGCTCAAAGCTTTTCTGTTGAAAGCGGTGGCGAATGAAAGCAATATCGGAGTTCTCGGCGATTACGTTTTGCTCAAAGAATTGGGTAGGGGAGGTTTTAGTTGGGAGCATCCCGATTTTGCAAGTAGGCAAAAGTATGATAAAATATATCGCTTTATGGAAAAACCTACACTTAGCTTCCCAAAAAAATCTGTTTTAGAGTCAAGGAGCCATTTT
>JACJNV010000196.1 GCA_014695175.1 Microcoleus sp. FACHB-DQ6
TTGGCTCAACTGCTCTATCTCGGTTTTTTTCTGCTCTCTGGTGGCTGTGGGCTTTTTCATTCCTTTATTTTACCAGATGCCGCCACTTAAGTTTTTTTGACCTGAATCCTTACAAATGAAGAGACGATTTTTGTGGTTGGCTTCCGAAAATAAACCGCGTTGGATTATCCTATTATTGTTAGGTGTTTTGGCTGCTTTGGGGGTGGTAGCAACAGCAGCTTACATCAAAATGGCGCTCGCCCAAACTATCGGCCCGGCTTTGTCTGTAGATGTTACAGCCGATCGACATTCCATAAGTCCCGATATCTATGGTATGAATGATTTCGCGATCGATAGCGCCCTCGCCCAAGAGTTGCGAATTCCAGTGGAACGTTGGGGGGCTAATCACACCAGTCGCTACAATTGGTTAGTCGATTCTTCCAACAGTGGCGATGACTTCTTTTTCGTGGGTGGCGGCGACAATAAAAATCCTGTTCCCGGCGATTCTATAGATAAAATTGTCAAAACCAACCGCCAAAACGGCAGCAAAAGTATTGTTACTATTCCAATGATTGGGTATGTAAATAAATTTAGCACTTGGAACTGCGGGTTTAGAGTATCCAAATACGGCCCGCAAGAAAAAACAAACCCCTACATTTTTCCCGAAGGCGATAAGTGCGGCAACGGTAAGCGTCCCGACGGCACTTTGATAACTGATAATAATCGCCTTGATGTCAGTATTATTAGCGACCCAGCTTTTCAACAAGCTTGGGTTCAACACTTAGTTAAAACCCACGGTATTGCTGCTAACGGCGGTGTGCAAATTTATCAAATGGACAACGAACCAAGCGGCTGGGGAAATACTCACCGCGATGTTCATCCTGAAGCGACAAGTTACGATGAATTGGGCGATCGCACTTATCAATATGCGTCAATGGTAAAAGCTACCGATCCCACTGCTAAGGTACTCGGCCCGTCGGATTTTGGCTGGCCTGTCTATGTGGATTCGGGCGTTAAGGGCGATCGTGAAAAACACGGCGGTGTCTGGTTGGCGCGGTGGTACTTGCAACAAATGCGCGCTTATGAACAGCAAAAAGGTGTTCGGATTCTAGACTATTTCGACGAACACTACTATCCTGCGGCGGACAATACCTGTTTGGCGAATTGTCCCGCCGGCGATGCCAACACCCAAGCGCTGCGACTGCGATCGACTCGTTCTCTCTGGGATGCTACCTATACTGATGAAAGTTGGATAGGAAAATACAATCCGCCATTAACAATCCTTCCCCGGTTTCGAGAGTGGGTAAAACAGGATTATCCAGGTACAAAAATTGCAATTACTGAATACAATTGGGGCGGTTTAGAGTCAATTAACGGCGCCTTAGCCCAAGCCGACGTACTGGGGATTTTTGGGCGAGAACAACTCGATTTAGCGACGCTGTGGGGACCTCCGAAGTCTTCGGAACCGGGTGCTTATGCTTTCCGAATGTACATGAATTACGACGGAAAAGACGGTAAGTATGGCGATACTTGGGTGCGATCCGGTAGCACAGATCAAGGACTTTTGTCAATCTACGGAGCCGATCGCAGCAGTGATGGTACTCTGACGCTGCTAATTATTAATAAAACCAACAACAATTTGACCAGCAACTTGAGTTTGAAAGGATTTAACCCAGCCGCCAAAGCTCAAGTTTACAGTTATAG
The DNA here is from genome assembly GCA_014695175.1 of Microcoleus sp. FACHB-DQ6. Taxonomy (GTDB): domain Bacteria; phylum Cyanobacteriota; class Cyanobacteriia; order Cyanobacteriales; family Microcoleaceae; genus Microcoleus. The sequence goes on from JACJNV010000196.1 coordinate 1,684, forward strand.
CGCTGCGAATTTGCAGGCGATCGTCCGTCAGAGCGATTTAGGTGTCAGTGATACTGGATTTCAGGCAACTTACCCGGCTAATTCTATGACTTTGGTTGCGATTCCCAAAGCGTAATACAAAATCCCTCTTATTCTTAGTCCGCGTAGGCGGACTTTGTGTGTGTAGTAGCGGTTTCAACCGCCGAGTATCTATTAAGCATCGACCATCCAAGCAATACACTTTTGCATTTGCTCGCGCATTTTTTCTCGCTCAGCATAATACCTGCGGCCGTGTCCCGGCAACACCCATTCAAAGCCATAATTAGCCAAATTCTCCATAGATTTGATTTGTTCCCGCCAAGAATACCAACAGACTTCGCGAAAGCCAACTAGCTGCTGCAAACTTTCCGACCAAGCAAGATGATCGCCACTAAACAAAAACTTTTTATTGTAAAGCAAAACTGTGTGACCTTTCGTGTGACCGGGAACAGGTATAATCAACAAATCATCTGCGATTTGATGCGGTTCACTGCCCGACAATTGAATTTCTACACTGCGAGTACCTGCGTTAATTTCGTCAGCATGAAGGATGCGGTCGCACCCAAAATGATCGCGGTATTGTTGATGATCTGCTACGTCGTCGCGGTGAGTCAAGTACAGATAGCGAATGCCGCCCATTGCTTCTATGTTTTTGACTAGCGGCGGCACAAAACGGGGAGAATCAACTAAAATGTTTCCTTCTGGGCGGACAATTAAATAGCTGGCTGCGGCGTAGGATTTCTCTGAATGGTAGCCGCAGTGGTAAACATTTTCTGCTACGAGGGCGGGCAATTTTTTCTGAACTTCTTTGATGCTTTTGGGTTTTTCAACAGTGCCGATCGAACTTGTAGGACAAGACAAAAGAGCCGCGAGCGCTCGCCTTTCTTCCATCTGGTTAGTTGGCTGGTGGTAAACCGCAGACTGTTCTCCCTCTTGAGTAAATACTTCAGGTGCCATCCACCGACAAGTATCACAATCAATGCAGGTACTGTCTACATAAAAGTTACCGTTAATATTTTCAGTACGCCTCCGATTAATGTTAGCCATTTTTCTACCTCTTAATAACCCATATAAATTATGGTAACTTACTATAACGAGTACCCCCCACATCCCGCCGGGGTTTAAACCCCCGTCTCACAGCACAAGTCGGTTAAAACTTAAATCTTGCACCATTGTCAAGAACAGGCAAGATGCCCGTTCCACAAAAGATAAATTTTCTTGTGGAACAGGCCGGACAGCCTGTTCATAAAAGGATTATTGAGAATGGTGCAACATATGAGTTAAAACTCATATGTTGCACCATTCTCAAGAAGGGGCAAGATGCCCGTTCCACAAGAGATAAATTTTCTTGTGCAACAGGCCGGACAGCCTGTTCATAAAAGGATTATTGACAATGGTGCAAGTATAAGTTTCAATCAACAATTCTACCGCTGCTGGTCCGCTGGAAAAGCACCCGCTTTCACCGCCACAGTGACAGGTTGTCCGCCGCGGCTTAATTCAAGCTGCAGATCGCTGCCCACTGTACTTTTCTCAACAATTTCTTGTACGCTGCCAGCATCACTTACTTCTGTACCGTTGATTTTCTTGATGACATCGGCAAGGCGAACTCCAGCTTGTGCCGCCGGAGAATTTTTCGCAACTCCCAAAACTAACACGCCTTTATCTTCAGTCAGCCTCAATTTGGTGTTGGGATTTTGATTAAATTCTCTCTTGATTTCCGGAGTAATGCTCAACATCCGAACGCCGAGATAAGGATGTTCGGCTTTTCCTGCTGTTACTAATTGGTCGGCAATTTGTTGTGCTCGATCGATCGGAATAGCAAAACCCAATCCTTGAGCGCCTTGAATAATCGCCGTATTCATGCCTATAACTTGGCCGCGCTGGTTCAGCAGCGGGCCACCTGAATTGCCGGGATTGATCGCAGCATCGGTTTGAATAAAGCTGACGCGCTTGTCGGGAACACCGACATCGGCGCTAGAACGGCCTGTAGCGCTAATAATTCCCACAGTCACAGTATTGTCCAAACCGAGGGGATTGCCGATCGCGATCGCCCATTCTCCCGGCTGTAACTCTTCAGATTTGCCCAAACTCACCACAGGCAAATTGTTAGCTTCTATTTTAACAACAGCCACATCAGTAACTGTATCTACGCCTAAAACTTTGCCGACAAATTCGCGGCCATCCTTCAGTTTTACCGTCACCGTATCCGCCCCGTTAACGACGTGAGCGTTAGTCAAAATGCGGCCGTCGGAACCAAAAACAAAACCCGAACCGGAACCCCGTTCTACCCGATTTCCCGGTTGAATGGGAGATTCTGAACCGAAGAAGCGGCGGAATTGCTCGGGTATCTCATCTGGAACTTGGTTCGTCACCGTGCGAGACGAATTGATCCGCACCACTGCCGGGCCGACTTCCTGCACAACTTTAGTGACAAAATTAGAGTCTTGAGAGGGCAGTATATTCGCAGGCAATGCTGAGATTGGCGCTGTAGTTGAAGGTTCAGCTTGAATGGCGTTAGAACTTCCAGGAACTTGAGAAGTTAGGGCGTTGCACCCAACAGTTGCGGTGGAGCCGAGCAAAATGAGGGATAAAAAAGCAAGTTTTTTCGGCAAATAAAAACGGCGAGAACGCACAGTTGTAGCAGGCATCTTTTTGGTTGACATAGTATTGATTTGGTGGGAGTTAGAGCGAGAGTTATAATTAGGATTTTGCATTTTTAGCACCTACTGTAATTAAATTACAACTTAAGGTTGTTTAATTTTAATTCAAGCATTGATGAGCTCTGCTTGACTGGTGGGGTTTACCCTACAAGCTGGGGTAGAAACCAGACAGTCGCTGGCAAATTGTTTGTGAAATCGAGCTTTTGAGTGCGATCGAACTGGGTCGGCACTGGCGAATTGCTGTCTGAGCGCGATAATACAAACTACGCTAGCCAGGCCGCATATTCCGCATTTCCCGCAAACTTTTCACAGGATTGATATCCGAAGTCAACAACAATCCTGCATTCAAAAAAGCCCGGTTTCTACGCAAAATCTTCGTTGTGAGCGATCGCTGGGGGGGTGACAACCAGCCCCCAACCCATAGTTAGTAAGGCTTGAGCCAATTTATGGTAAAAAAAGATAGGCAGCAGAATTGTTACACGCTTGCCTATCCAAACAAATAAT
>JACJNV010000197.1 GCA_014695175.1 Microcoleus sp. FACHB-DQ6
GGTAATGCTGAGTGACCGAGATAGTTGAGTATTTCTACTCATGATTGTCTCGGATGATTCACTTTTACCCCCTCAATCCGCCTATGTGCCAGTTGGGGGTGCGGAATGTGGGTTGTATCAGAATTAAAGCACGATACAGACAAAATTGACTCCGCCGAAAAAGAGACTTAAACTCAGTCAAAATCCGGTTATTCAAAATTCCTAATTGTCAGGGAATCGGGAGGCCAGCTCTAGTTTTAAGTTGGCAAGGGATGACAATATGTTGCCTGTATATCGAGCTAAACTTTTGCAACAACACTCAAATTCAACTGTATTAATAGTTGGCGATGAACCATCCCTACAGTTATTGACGAGTATTTAAACCGACTTAATAGCGGGCATTTAAATGCTTTTTGTCTACGGTTAGTCATCTAAATTTTTCCTCTTTTTTCCGCTCCTTTTGGGGCGGTTTTTTTTATGGTAAATTTAGGTAAGCTGCAAACGAGGAGAATAGTTATATGTCTGTTCAGCTTCAAAAACGGTTATTTACAGTAAAAGAATATCATTTGATGACTGAGGCTGGTATTCTCTCCGAGGGCGATCGGGTAGAACTAATAGAAGGAGAGATTGTTAAAATGGCTGCAATTGGTACTCGTCACGCAAGTTCTGTTAAGCGTCTCACCAGGCGCTTCAGCCTCATTCCAGAAGATCGGGCCACTCTGGGCGTCCAAGACCCTATCCAGTTGACTGAGCGCACTGAACCTCAACCGGATGTTGTATTGCTGCAACCTCGCCCTGACTACTACGCCACAGCCCATCCAGTACCGTCTGAAGTTTTGCTGTTAGTTGAAGTTTCAGATAGTACGGTTGATTATGACAGAGATGTGAAAGTATCCATTTACGCTCGATCGCTCATTCAAGAAGTTTGGCTGGTAGATTTAGTTGAAAATTGTTTGGAAGTCTACCGTCAGCCAGGCCCGAACGGTTATAGTTTAATGCTCAAGTTTTGGCGCGGTCAACAAGTTGCGCCGCTGGCTTTTCCCGATTTAGAAGTGAGCGTTGATTTTATCTTGGGTTAGTATGACTTTTGTAGATTATTAAACTTTATCGGGTGACTAGAAGTGGCGAGAACTCATAGAAAGATACAATTTATCTAGTGCAGTTTATCTTGTTTCACAACAGTCAATTATAAGCATAGTAGTGAGCGACATTCAAATGCAAATGCTGTATCTGGGCTGATTTTCCCGCTCGGCAAGCAAGTGTGAACTCGCACCATCAACCTCTCAACTCCAAAAATTTGGTCTAACTCATAAACCTGCAATGTGCTGTAAGTGCGATCTGCCAGCATAATATTAAGTATGTATTTTAGCGAGCCAAACTTGATGATGTGGACGAGCTTTATTCAAGCGCCTTAAACCGTTTAAGAAGGATAATCGTCTATGCCCCTCTAGTAAATGATAAGGTTTCTTTAATTGCACTGTCGTCGATAGGTTATATCGATCCTGATTCTCAAGTAACACAATGGGAGTATTCCATGTACCCTCTTGCAGCATATAGCGAGCAAGCCAGTCGTTCTTATCTTCCGCCCGTTCCTCAATATTATCGAAGTTGTCGCAAAAACTCTCATCCTTAAAGGCTTCTGACCCAGGAACCCGCTCAAGAGGCCAAGTCTCTAAAGTAAATTTTAGTCTTTCTAGATTAAGAAAAGCATAGTCTTCCATGCAGCTAGCATGACGATATAGCCACTCCTTTAATAGATTTTCTGGCCAATTTGAGAGAACTCCATCCAGCATTCGATGAACATAGTGTGACTCCTCTTCCACTACTTGCCCATCCTCGTCATGAAAAGGCTGATACTTCAAAGTTATTGGATAAATTTCTTCTAAATTCATAAGTTATGATGGGAGATGTTTTAAAAAGCCTGCATATAACCAAGTTAACACATAAGTTATGACTATTGCCAAACCATTTGAATTGGAAGTCACCCATCTCCCAGACCACACTGAATTACCCGAGTCGGAGGGTACTTTTGTAAAAAACTTTCAAGAATTTCCTCAAAGCATTATTCTCACTGATTCACTCCGACCAATTTTGCAACGAATTCATCCTGACGGACGCTATCGCATCGGTCAAGATTGTGGGATTTATTGGCGTTTAACTGACCTTCTCGAACGGGGTGCCGAAGCGCCCGATTGGTTTTATGTGCCGAATGTTCCCCCACTATTAAATGGTGAGGTGCGACGTTCTTATGTATTGTGGAAAGAATACGTTGCACCGCTGATTGTTTTGGAATTTGTGTCGGGCAACGGTGCAGAAGAGCGAGATAGAACGCCGCCGCCCGAACCCGGTCAAGCCGAAGAACAAAAGGTGGGAAAATTTTGGGTTTACGAACAGGCGATTCGTGTGCCTTACTACGGCATTTATGAAGTAAAAAAAGCTGCTGTAGAAATGTATCACTTAGAAGACAATTGCTATCAGCGCATGAGTGTAAATGAGCGCGGTCGCTATCCGATTCCTCAGCTTGGAGTTGAGTTGGGAATTTGGCAAGGTGAATATGATGAGATGAATTTACCTTGGTTGCGTTGGTGGGATAGTGAAGGAAATTTGCTGTTAATTGGAGAGGAACGTGCGGCAGAAGAACACCTGCGGGCAGAACGAGAAAGCCTTCGCGCACAACAAGAAAGCCTTCGCGCGGAGGAAGAAAAACAACGCGCCGATCGCCTAGCAGCAAAATTGCGGCAAATGGGAATTAATCCTGATGAGGTGTGATGGTTTTTAGATTCTTAAAGGGGGTACGATCGCACTTTTTAAACAGTAGAAATATCAGAAGCCCCAAAAGGGCGATCGCTCCCCTCATCTATATCTCAATATTAAGATTTCCTTAGTTGCTGGCTTCGCGCACAGAAATCGGTGATACAATCAACAGCTTAGCTAGGGGTGCCCGAATATCCGGGCTGAGAAAACACCCTTAGAACCTGAGTCTGGGTAATACCAGCGGAGGGAAGCTGTTTATCAAGGAAATTAAATATGCGTACCGAATGGATCGCTAAGCGTCAGGGCCAAAGCAATGTATCTCAAATGCACTACGCCCGCCAAGGTGTAATTACTGAGGAAATGCACTTTGTTGCGAAGCGAGAAAATCTCCCGCCAGAACTTATCCGCGCCGAAGTAGCGCGGGGACGGATGATTATTCCCGCTAATATCAATCACCCGAATTTGGAACCGATGGCGATCGGCATTGCGTCTAAATGCAAAGTCAATGCTAATATCGGTGCATCTCCCAACTCTTCCAATATGGAAGAAGAAGTTGACAAGCTTAAACTAGCAGTGAAATACGGCGCTGATACCGTGATGGACTTGTCCACCGGCGGCGGCAATTTGGATGAAATTCGCACTACGATTATCAAAGCTTCACCGGTGCCGATCGGTACTGTACCAATTTACCAAGCTTTAGAAAGCGTTCACGGTAATATGGAAAGTCTGACGGCGAATGACTTCCTTCACATCATTGACAAACACGCTCAACAAGGTGTTGATTACCAAACAATTCACGCCGGAATTTTGATTGAGCATTTGCCGTTGGTGAGAAATCGGATTACGGGGATTGTCTCTCGCGGCGGCGGCATTTTGGCGCGGTGGATGCTGCATCACCACAAACAAAATCCTCTCTACACTCACTTTAACGACATCATTGAAATCTTCAAAAAATACGATGTTTCGTTTAGTTTGGGAGATTCTCTGCGCCCCGGTTGCACTCACGATGCGTCGGATGAAGCTCAATTAGCTGAACTCAAAACTTTGGGACAATTAACTCGCAAAGCTTGGGAACATGACGTGCAGGTAATGGTGGAAGGCCCAGGCCACGTGCCGATGGATCAAATTGAGTTTAATGTCAAGAAACAAATGGAGGAATGTTCCGAAGCACCCTTCTATGTTTTGGGGCCGTTGGTGACAGATATTGCGCCTGGGTACGACCACATTACCTCAGCTATTGGGGCGGCGATGGCTGGTTGGTACGGTACTGCAATGCTGTGTTACGTGACGCCCAAGGAACACTTAGGATTGCCGAATGCTGAGGATGTCCGAAACGGGCTGATTGCTTACAAAATTGCGGCTCACGCTGCAGATATTGCGCGGCGGCGTCCGGGTGCGCGCGATCGCGATGATGAACTCTCGAAAGCGCGTTACAATTTCGATTGGAACCGTCAATTTGAGCTGTCATTAGATCCAGAACGGGCAAAGGAATATCACGACGAAACTTTGCCGGCGGATATCTACAAAACTGCTGAATTCTGTTCAATGTGCGGGCCTAAGTTCTGTCCGATGCAAACTAAGGTTGATGCCGATGCTTTGACGGAATTAGAGAAGTTTTTGGCTAAGGAACCTGTAGCCCAAAGCTAATTGGATTAATTCGTAGGGTGGGCAATGCCCGCCTTACTTAATCGTAAAGCTGTTTCGTTTCTTGTGGGGCGGGCATCCTGCTCGCCCAAAACTAGGGTGCTGATGGCGCACCTCACTTAAGGTTATATTAAAAGGAGTTTCCGAAAAGGAGAATTGCGATGTTCCCTGGCAGGTACTTTTTTCTTACCAAGGAAGCCAGAATTTTATCGAGATTGGGATGAGCAAAAAAAGTAGCTATTTGCTCTTTAGTTAATAGCTGGCAATGTGGGTCATGCCCAAATTCTTTATTTCGCCTTTTCAATATAACACTCTTCATCAACTCAATTTCGTCTAAACTGCACTCGCCTCGCAAACCCAGTTCCCAAGAAGGAAGAGAATTACCACCGCGATAGCCAATTAGTCGCCTACCCGGTACGGGTAAACTAACTGAGCGTCGAGATTGATTTCGCTGCTTAAGAGGCATTCCGTTTGCCGATTCAACGAACAGCGGCGGATTCAAACGCTAATCTCATGCCGCCTCTTCCTGAGAATAAGTCAATAAAACGGATTTTTTTCTATGCCATTAATCCGGCGGTAAAAACTCATATTTTCTACTACTTTTCAATCGAGGCATAGCCTCTAGATATTTATTACCAGGCAGATCCTAGTAACCAGAAATTTTCAATTCCTAGGGTGCGTTAACGAAGTGTAACGCACCGCCCGCCTAATGCAGCATTTGAGCTAAGTAAAAGATTTACCTGGATATGTTAGCTTGCGCTGTCTGTTGGCACGTTGAAAGAATCCGCCGATCGTTTGAGCTAATTGTGCGAATAGAATGCAGATTTGTTAGCTGAGTATTGATTTCAATTGTTTGAAGTTTTCCGCCGGGTGAGATTGCCTTCCCGGAGAGTGTGTTTCCCTGAATTTTACCAGTGAAGCACGCAAAGTCCGATCGCGGCGCGTAGATTGCACCAACCACCCGATCGTTCTGGCGTTGAAACACAATGTAGTTTTGAAGAACTTGGTTGGGCTGTGGCGAATCTCCGTACAGGTAAATACCATCGGGCAAAGCAGCAACATTAGTCTTAGATGGATTTTGTTGTGCTTCAATCGGTTGTTGCCCAATCCCAACACCAATTAGTGTCAGAGGACAAATAAAGGCTGTTGCCAGTAGTTTCCATTTCATTTTAATAGATGCAGGTAAAATCATTGCTGCTTCTCCTTGCGCCGCGTCATATAACATATTAAAACTGTCTTCTCTAGTTAATATCTCACGCAGGTTATAATTTCCCTCTGCTAAAATCAGCCGATTGGTATAGATTGTGAACCTGAAAGCTTGCGCTTGTTTAGCACGGAAAACTTTATTTTCCATTGTTATCCAAGTACCTGAGCTGATTTTGATAAAATTAGAGCGGGCATAGTTTCTAATTAATACCACCCCATAAAACACCGCTTTCCTCTAGCACTACCAAGTTTTATGGCTCTGTATTATTCACTTTTTCGCAGTATTCTACTCTTAATTGTTGTACCCGCAGGGCGTCGCAGCTTGACGGCCCAGGAGCGTATTTTTTTGTTAGTCCCTGCCTTTTTAACTCTCGACACATGGCACTAGGACTTACCCATTACCCGTAAATATTCCCTTAGCTCTTCGTAGCAGGGACTTTAATCACTACTATTTAGCAGTAGCGACTAAAGTTGTGCCTTTGTCCTATTTTGGGAGGCAGAAGCTAGGGCTATTCTTCTGATTCAGCGATGCGCGATCGCCATTCCTTAAGATCCTTAATCGTAAAAACTGTTTCAAAGTCCAATCCAACAGAGCGATAAAACTCGGCACCACCTTGCTCCCTGTCAATCAGCGACAACACGCGATCGACTTTATAACCCGCACCCCGCAACCTTTCCACCGCCTGCATCGCCGACTTACCCGTCGTCACCACATCCTCCAAAACCGCCACATTCGTCCCCTCTGGCAACACCGGCCCCTCAATATAAGCCATTGTCCCGTGTCCCTTTGTCTCCTTTCTGACAATTAGCGCCGGAATCGATCGACCTTCGAGAGCCGAAACCACACTCACCGCAGTTACAATCGGGTCAGCACCCAAAGTCAAACCGCCCACAGCTTGCACATCCGGCGACAGCATCGACAACAGCAAACGCCCCGTTGCCAAAGCACCTTCAGCGTGCAGCGTCACGGGTTTACAGTTAATGTAATAAGAACTTTTCTGCCCCGAAGACAGCACAAAATCGCCTTCGCGATAGGCAAACTCGCACAGCA
>JACJNV010000198.1 GCA_014695175.1 Microcoleus sp. FACHB-DQ6
GGTGCTTTGATGCGGAAATTGGTGCATTTGGCTTTTGGTATTTTAAAGTCCCAAAAGCCTTTCGACCCCAATTATTTGACTGCTACCCCTTGACAGGTCAAGACAGTATCTACAAAAATTGGGATTTTAATATTTAGTCTATAGCTAAATATTGCTGTAGGGGCGGGTTTTACCAACCCTAATTGCCGAAAATCAATAATCTAATAAACCCGCCCCGATTCACAGGTTGTGGGGGGCGGGTTTATATAGATAGTGAGTGGCAGTCAAATATTGTTTGTGAAACCCCCCTTACAAGAATTGGGACTTTAACATTTAGTCTATTTCTTCTCCCGAGGCGAGAGCCTCTAATTTTTCCCAATCCAATACATTAATTTTACCGCCTCGACTGTAGGATACAAACGGTTTTAGTTTCTTAAATAACCGCACGCATTCTTCGTAGGTAATTCCAATGCTGCGAGCAATTTGATAGTATGGAAAACGTTTTTCTAAACATACACTATTATCTGCAATCTTCGTACCTTGCTCGACGGCAAAGTAATGAATAAATCGGGCCAGCCGCACGATCGCCCTTTCCGACACCAAACCGTGCACTGTCTCGTGCAGTTGCTGCAACCGCTGATTAAAAACCGCCAATATTCGCAACGCAATCTCGGGATTTTCCCGAATTGCTGCTAGCAAAACTTCCCGTTGTGTGGTAAGAACTTCCACATCTGTTTCTGCCGTCACCGTTGCGGGGGCAATGCCGTTGCCTAGCAAAGCAGGTGCGGCAAAAATATCTCCCTGAAATAAAGTGCGGAGAATTGTTTCTTTGCCCGCCGCCGCTGTTTTTGCAACCCGCAGAGAACCGCTCAAAAGAGTGTATAATTTTTCGGGGATGCGATCGCCCTCATACATCACAACTTCTCCCTGTCGGTAAGTGCGAATTACTGTGTGTTCTTGCAATCGCTCTAATTCAGTTTGGTTTAAGGTGGCAAATATTCCAATTTTAGCCAGTTGCTCAACAGTTGATTTCATACCTTTAACTCTACCCGCTCGGAGTCTATTGACAGTATAATAACGGTGAATTCAGAATATATCGAAACAAGCAGAGCCATCTACGAAAATGCAGAACCAGAATATCGGCGATATTATTTTGATGAGATAGCTGGCGGATTTGTGCTAATTCACCAACAACATAATCTTAATAATTCGGAAATCTTTCTTGCTGAAGTTTTGGCTAAAATAGGGAAGAGAGTTAGAATGTTGAGCGAGCAAGCAGCAGAGGGTGTGAGAACACCAGACGCTGAGATAGACGGTGAGATTGGCGAATTTAAGGAGTTGACAGAACAGACTCAAAACATCAGAGACCGAGTGCAAGAAGGCATCAGTAGAGCCAAAACTCAAGGTGCATCAGCCGTTATTTTTCACATCAACCGATAAAATTACGAGGTCTGGAAAATTAACGCTGGCATCAAACAAGCTCTGTTTTGGGATACCGAAAAGCAAATTCAAAAATTAATTTTGGTGTTTAACAGCGAGCAGATTCAAATCATCACAAGGGAAGAGTGGAAAAATGGAAGATCATTTCAGCGAATTTAAAGAGATTGTAGGGCGTGGATTGCAGAACAATATGCCGCGAGATGCTAAACTAATTACTCTAGGGCAAATTTTATATGCTGTTACCCGCGACGATCTAACAAATGAAGAAGGTTGGCAGCTTGAAGAGATGATGGGTGGCAGAACACAGTGGGAAGAGGCACTTGAGTACAGCATTTTTGGCTATCCAGTAGACACAGCAACACCACCTTTAGACAAACCTCTAATTATTGCAGGCAAAACTTTTCATTCTCGCTTGATGACGGGGACGGGAAAATATCGCAGCATCGCAGAAATGCAGCAAAGTGTCAACGCTAGCAGGTGCGAAATTGTGACTGTAGCTGTGCGGCGAGTGCAAACAAATGCTCCGGGGCATGAAGGATTGGCAGAGGCTCTTGATTGGACTAAAATCTGGATGCTGCCAAATACTGCCGGTTGTCAAACTGCGGATGAGGCGATTAGAGTAGCTCGTTTGGGGCGGGAAATGGCGAAACTTTTAGGGCAAGAAGACAATAATTTTGTCAAATTAGAAGTGATTCCCGATGCTAAATATTTGCTGCCAGATCCGATCGGCACTTTGGAAGCTGCAGAACAATTAGTTAAAGAAGGTTTTGCCGTTTTGCCCTACATCAATGCCGATCCCTTGCTGGCAAAACGCCTCGAAGAAGTCGGTTGTGCGACAGTCATGCCTTTAGGTTCGCCCATCGGTTCAGGACAAGGGATCAACAATGCAGCCAACATTCAAATAATTATTGACACGGTAAATATTCCTGTAGTTGTCGATGCGGGGATCGGAACGCCCAGCGAAGCGGCGCGAGCAATGGAAATGGGAGCCGATGCACTGTTGATTAATTCCGCGATCGCCAATGCCCAAAATTCCCCCGCAATGGCAAAAGCAATGGGAATGGCAGCAGAAGCGGGGCGGATGGCGTACTTAGCAGGCAGAATGCCGATCAAAGATTACGCGATCGCCTCTTCCCCCCAAACAGGCACTGTCACCTCCAAATAAATGGCCGAATTTTCCTGGGCGCTTTTTTGGTACAGTTGTAAACATCAAAAATATTAAGGATTGTGACTGATGCCTTACATCAAAGATGACGATGGACGCCTGAACAACTTTGCTAAAGAGCCGAAGGTGTATGAAGCCGTACCTCCCAACCAGCAGCAGCAACGGAACTATATCATCATGGGAATTGCAGCAGCCGTGTTGGTCGCGGGTTTGGTGTTTGTGGCTGCTTCCGTCTAAAAGCTGGGCTTACACTCAAAGCTGATTCAAATCGCAATTTTAAATAATCATTCAACAAACCATGTTTTCCAACCAATGGAAACATGGTTTTTGTGTTTCAATACAAAGCAGGTAGTTGCGATAGTCCTGAAGCGTGCCGAGCGAGCTGGAAAGCTAAATAATATCAATTCCGGTTACACCGGAATGATTGGGTGTGGGGAGTGGGGAGTGGGGAGTGGCGGAATGTGGAATGTGGAATTATTGACCTTGACTCGATCGTGCCCCTCCAACCGGAAACGATATAAGACCCGCAGAAATTTGGTTCTTTGCTCTCGGCTGTCAGCTTCAGGGAGTTGGGTTGCACTTAATCACACTGGTTCGTCACCCACATAAAATTGCCAATTGAAAATCTACAATCCTTTAGTCATCACCGGTGCGATTGACTGCCTTCAGGGCTTAGTTGTGAGTTATGAGCGATCGAGATTTCAACTCTCAACTCTACAATCTAAAATCTACAATCCAAAATCTAAAACCTAAAATCTAAAATCTAAAATCTAAAATCGGCTGACCCTGATGTCTATTCCTTCCCAAAAAGTTTCTAGCTCAAACAAGCTGATCTACCAACGCTTGAAACAGGCGATCGACCTCAATTTACGCCGTCAAATTTTTATCGCCGCCTGCGACGACTTGTGCTTGCGGGACTGTCTGGCAGCCCGCTTGCAGACAGAATTAGCCGCAGAGAGCGCAGGTTCCGATCCTCGCTCCCCGATCCACTACCCCCGATTTGTCAGTTTGGAACTTGACTTGAGCGATCCAAATCCTTGGGGTTCGATCGCCGCGTGGCTGACCCAACACCCACCGCCGCAAAACAGGGGCAGTTACAGCCCTTGGCCGACATTTCAAATTATCGGGGCAGAACACCTGACCAGGCAGTCAGCAGCAGTGCAGTGGTCGTTCCTGAGCTATTTGAGGGACATTGAAGCACACCTGCAAATGTGCGAGTCTACTGTGTTGCTGTGGGTGTCGCGGCCCTGGCTGAGTTCGATCGAGCACTCGGCCCCGGAATTTTGGCACTGGCGAACCGGAGTATTTGAGTTTGAAGGCGAACCAACTCCAGCTAAGGGAGACTTCGGGCACTTTGATGACTTCGGGAACTCCGGAGACTTGCGAAACTTACGGGACAAGGGAGACTTTGGCAACCAACTTTTAATACCTTCTTTGTCTGGAAAATCCCCAATTCCCGACGAACAATCCCCAATTCCCGATGAACAATCCCCAATTTCCTATCCCCCGTCCCCAGCGCCAGATTCTAAATCCGTCCAACTGACAGAGGACGAACAATCCCCAATTTCCCATCCCCCGTCCCCAGCGCCAGATTCTAAATCCGTCCAACTGGCAGATTTGGTGCTAGCAGCGGCTTCTGAGGAGTTGGAAGCAGAAAATGATGCCGCATCGGAGGACAATTTTCTGCCGCTGCAAACTCTGCAATACATCGAACTGCTGCAAGAACATCAGTGTTCTTGCGAAGCTTTGGCTTTGGCATATCACAGTTTGGGGAATTACTACCGCGATCGCATTCTGGGGGGAGACGTTTCAGAGCACAACCTGACAATCGCCATTCGCGCGATCGAACAAGTGATTGCGTATCTCGACGCTGACACCAACTCGCAGCAAAATCAACCACTAACTGAGGAATGCGCGCGGCTGATTGCCCAATTGAAACAAAATTTAACTCAGTACGCCCAGGAGTCCAACAGCCTACCGCCAATTTCCGATCTGCTCAACGATCTCGGCACTCTCTACTGGATGCTGTCGCGCGATCGCACCAATGCCCTCAACGCCTCAGATCCGGTATCCAGCCTTGAACGCAGCATCGCCCTCTACCTTGAAGGTTTGAACCGAACAGATGGCGAAACCGTACCCCAAACCCGCGTTAGATTAAACAAAAATTTGGGAATCGCCTCGGCCGATTTAGCCCGCTACCGAGACAAGACAGAGAACTTGCAGTACGCAGTTGCAGCTTACCAACAAGCGCTGCTGGATCTAGACCCCGCCGTGGAGCCCCAGCAGTACGCTGCTGCTCAGAATAATTTGGCGACAGCATACTGGAATTTAGCCCAAGATGGTGAGCCGATCGTATATCTCAAAAGCGCGATCGCAGCTTACACTCAAGCCCTCTCCTGCTACAGTCCCGAACGAGAACCCCTCAACTATGCCGGAGTGCAAAACAACCTCGGTACCGCCTGCTGGAACCTCGCCCAGCACGAACCCTCAGAACCCCTGCTAGTCAGGGCGATTTCCGCCTACCGCGAAGCATTGAAATACCGCACCCGAGAATTAGTACCCGCAGCAGCAGCCGCCACCTACAATAATCTCGGTACCGCTTATTGGCATTTGGCGAACCAGTTTCAGCAGAAACAGGCGCGGACGGAATCATTGCAGCAGGCGATTACCGCCTACGAAACCGCCTTGGATATCGCCGGAGAGATCGATCGAACCCAACTCACCTTTGACGCCTTGGCCGCCCGCAACAATCTCGGACTAGCCCACTATCAACTAGCCACCGACCCACATTTCCCCGCTAATAAAGTCGCACAGACAAGCCATCTAGAAGCAGCACTGCACCACCAGTTGCAAGTGTGTGCCGAATGGGGACAACATCTCAATGACAAAGGGTTAACATATGGGGATAAACTCAACTTGCAAGCCGCGGCAAACTCCCAAGCTGCTGATTCCCGGCAAACAGCATTGAGCTATATTGTCAAAACGATTAGAGCTTTCTATAGTGAATGTGGGCTGCCAGGCCAAAATTTAGCCTTATCCAAAGTTCCTGGAGATTTATTGCCTGAAATTTTGCGTAGGTTATAAATAGGGCTATAACTATTAAAAGCTCAATTTTTTCGAGATTTGTATCCAGTTTTCTATTATTATGGCTGAATATTCTTGCCTAATTCTTCAAGCAAACTTGTGGTCATGGCCCCTGTAAAAATCCTTGTGGTTGATGACGACCCGGCAATCCGAAATTTAATTCACCGTTTTTTGAGCCAGCAAGGTTATCAAGTTGAGTCTGGCGAGGACGGTCAGACTGGTCTGGAATTATTTGAGCAACTCAATCCTGACTTAGTAGTTCTAGATGTAAATTTACCTGATACAACTGGTTACAAACTGTGTCAAGAAATGCAAAGACGCAC
The DNA here is from genome assembly GCA_014695175.1 of Microcoleus sp. FACHB-DQ6. Taxonomy (GTDB): domain Bacteria; phylum Cyanobacteriota; class Cyanobacteriia; order Cyanobacteriales; family Microcoleaceae; genus Microcoleus. The sequence continues at coordinate 5,992 of JACJNV010000198.1, forward strand.
CGGCGTGTTTGTGTTGATGCTGACTGCCCGAACCGATGAAGCTGACAAAATGAAAGGGTTTGCCGAAGGTGCTGACGACTACATTACTAAACCTTTTAGTCTTGTAGAAATTGGAGCTCGCGTTGCAGCAATTTTGAAGCGCAAACGCATTGTTACTCCCGCCGAACAAAAAACTCTTACTTTTGGAGAGCTACTAATAGATCCGGTTCGCCGCGAGGTAATTCTCGGCAGTCAGATAGTTGCTTTGACTGCTTTAGAATTCGACCTGCTGTACTGTTTGGCCAGCAAACCCGGTCGCGTGTGGAGGCGATCGGAATTGCTGCATGAAGTGTGGGACTACGAGTATGTAGGAGCCGATCGCGTGGTGGATGTCCATATAGGTCAAATTCGCCGCAAAATTGAACCAGATGCCACTCAAATTTCGATGATTCAAACCGTCCGAGGCGTGGGTTACAAGTTTGAACCCACAACCTAGTAACATTGGGCAGCGGATATGAAGGCAGAAGGCTGTAGGCGCGGGTTCACCAATATCTCGGATTAACATACTCGATATTGGTAAACCCGCCCTCCCCAGACAATCATTCAGATCGATCGAGTATCTGATTGTTTGTTCTGCAAATACTCGCCCACTTCTCGTGCACGCTCAAAACCCCTTCGCACGCAATCTCCCAAAGCCACGCCGCCGATGTAGTTGCTGCACAAATACACCCCAGGCAAAGATTTTAAGCCCTCATCAATTTGTTGCAGGCGATCGAAATGCCCCAAATTGTACTGAGGAATCGCCCGCTTCCACACATTCACCGCTAAAACTTTTGGCTGTGGCACATCTGGTTTCAGCAAAATCCGAGACAAATCTCGGTGTACCTCCTGAACGATTTCTTCTGAGTCGAGATTGCCAATTTCCGAATCAGTAGCCCCGCCGATGTAACTGCTGAGAGTTTGCCACCCTGCGGGCGCGCGATCGGCAAATAAACTTGATGTCCAAATCGTCCCTAGAGTGCGAATTCCCTGCCCCCTTGGAATTAAATTTCCAAAACCTACTAATTTTCCCTTGACATCCGACTGCGGATATGCTAATACAACGCAGGCAACCGTAGGATAAGTAAAAGCTTGTAAAGCGCTGCTAACTTCCGGTTGCAGAGGCTGCAACAAATCGGCTGTAACGTAAGCGGGCGTTGTCAAAACCACGGTGCGCGCCTCAACTTCCTGCTGTCCGTCGGGCGTCGAGAATACAGCAATGTAAGTTTCGCGTTCTGTACGCTGGAGGCGAGTCAGGTGCCAGTTGAGTTTCACACGATCGCCCAATTGAGCAGCGATCGCCTCTGGCAAAGCCTTCAACCCCTGTTTGAACGAACCCAACTCCCCCGGTCTAGTCTTAGGAACATTCGGGTCTGCAGGCATTGGCTTCGGTCTTTTCCTAGCAGAAAGCAGCGCCCCCGCCATCAGCCCGCCACCCACATCAGCCATCTTTGTGACCCGGCCGAAAGCCGCCGCCGCGCTAAGTTGTTGCGGATCGCCCGCATAAACCCCAGAAACAAAAGGTTCTACCAACCGCTGCATCACTTCCGTACCGAGATGACGGCGGAAAAATTGAGAAACAGTTTCCTCGTCACGCTGCTGCGAAAGTCCAGCGCCCATTGCCGGCCCAACAAACCCCAAAGCCCCGAACAACGCCCGCAGTTTTCCCGGAAAACTCAGCAACTGAGACTGAATCATCGCCGGGGGAGTCATCGGCACCGGTTGCAGCTTTTTTTGCCAATAAACATAACGAGGCAATTTGCGATCGGCAAAAATCAACTCCTGCTTCAATCCCACATCCACAGCCAACTTCATCAATTCTGGCGTCGGCGAAAAACTGTTCGGGCCCTCCTCCCAGAGAAACCCTTCCGCTGTCACAGTGGTGATGTTCCCGCCCACACGTCCTTGACTCTCAGCGACTAAAATCTTCAGCGAGGATGGACTCGTTGCTTCCTTGTGAAGTGCGTGCGCCAAACTCAAACCGGTAATACCCGCACCCACAATCAAGGTATCTAATAGTTCCATATTACGTAGAAAAATATCGCAATCTTTATGTTACATGGCTTTGCACGGCTTGCGTTCTTTGCTTCGCGTACTGCCAAACCGCTTTCTGATTACCGAATTGGCAATTGCGAATCGAGAATTGAGAATCGGGAATTGGGAATTGCGAATCGGTAAGCTGTCTGGCATTTCTGAAGCATTTTTCTCGCAGGTTGTGGATTCCACCTCTGCCCACCTCCCCGTGTCCCCGTCTCTCCATCTCGCTTTTGTATCCGCTGGGTCTGGTTTAAAAAAAGAGCATCTGCTGTAATTAAGCTATATTCGCAAAAATACTATTTCTTTAAAATTTTTGTATTATAGGGAACAGCGCCGAAAATTGCACCGGGAAACGCAGCAGTACAGTGCTCAAAAAGATTTGAGTGGGTTAAACTAACGTTAGGAAAATTTTAGAGCTTAAGCAAGTCAGCACCCCGCTCGGAAGAGATGGGGCTTTATGCCCTAATCAAAAGAGATAGTTGACTAGCTATCGTCTTAACTGATTACGTTATCAAAAATATGGGTGTAAGCCCAAGCTGCTATCCGATCGCGGGTGAAATGTTTGAAACGGTAATTGTTCCGTTGAAAATAGATCGCCAAAGTACCAATAGACCAAGTATCTCCCTGTAGCAACAATCAATATTCAAGGCGGTGAAAACTGCCTGATGAGTGTTTCCTCGATCGGTCTAAAGACACGAGGTTTCCCTAATACTAAGCTTTTCTCATGAAAAAATACCCATGCAGGAAGTTATCAACTCGTTTCAGTCTTTTTTCTCTAACTCTGTTGATGCTTTCCTAGAGTGCGATCGACAGCAAAAGTACCTATCGATCAATCCTGTCGCTGCTGCTTGGATGGGATTGGAGCCTACTGAAATAGTCAACCAAACTAATCAGGAATTATTAAAATTATATCCCAATAATGCGGCTGTCAAAAATATAATCTCGCAGATTGATTCCTGCCTGCAACAAGTATTTATAACCGGGGAAAAACGGCTGGCAATTCATGAGGTGACGGCGGCCGACGGCGGGATTAAAATTTACGAAACTGCTTATACGCCAGCGGTGGATGCCTCTAGCAACCAGATGCGGGTTTTGGGCGTCGGTAGAGATATCACCAGGCACTACCGCTGGCAGCAGCAGAAAACTCAACAGTTACGCCGATCGAGCCATTTACTGTGGTTGAATGCAGCTAACAGTCCGCTGGCAATGGTAGGCTGGGATGAAGATTTTCGGATCGTTCAGTGGTCCAAACGCGCCCAGGAAATCTTTGGCTGGACATCCGATGATATGATGGGCAAGCACTTCGGCGATTTGGCTTTGGTTTGCCAGGAAGATAGAGAGGCTATAAGCGCGATCGAGCTTGAACTAGCCACTGGCAACGGCAATACTTCAATTAACCGCAACTATACTAAAAGCGGACAGGTAATTTGGTGTCGCTGGTTCAACTCGATTATTCGCAGCGGCGACACTTTTACTGTGCTTTCTTTAGTGGAAGATATCACCGATCGCAAACGATTGGAAGCAGAAAAAGCCCAAGCTTCTCGCCTCACAGCAATGGTAGCCGATGTGGGGATTGCCCTCACCAAACACCCTCAAGATATCCTGCTTCCCTGCTGCGAGGCAATGGTGCGGAATATTGATGTCGCTTCTGCTGAAATTTGGACTTTCAACTCTCAACATAATCTTTGGCAATTGCAAGCAGCCTCGGGAATATACAGTCGCACAGACGATCGGGCTAGCTATATTGAAAGTAAGGTTAACTCGATCGCCAAACAGCAAAAACCGGAATTTGACTGCGGATTTGAACTTAATAATTTTGGGTTCCCAGAGGAAGAATTCCCGAAAGCAACACCGCCACAGAGTTCCGAAGTAGCAATTATCAACACCAGCCAAAAGCCGACAGATTGCCCAATACCTAAGCAAATTCTCACCTTCGCTGGCTACCCTTTGATAGTGGAAGAACGGCTGGTGGGAGTCATGGTAATTATCAGCCGCCAGCCCCTGACAAAACCCTTTCAGGACACTTTAGCATCGGTTGCCGATGTCATTGCTTTAGGCATCGAACGCAAGCGTGCAGAAGCTGAATTAAAATCAGCTAGAGGCTTCCTCAATTCCGTAGTAGAAAATCTGCCGGTGGGAGTTTTTGCTAAAGATGCGTCTTCGCTGAAATTTGTGCTGTGGAATAAAGCCGGAGAAACGATCGCAGGTGTTACCTCTCAAGAGGCGATCGGCAAAAATGACTACGATATTTATCCCAAAGAACAAGCTGATGTTTTCACTGCTCAAGACAGGGAAATATTGACCGGCGATCATAACCAATCTACTGTTAAAGACATAGCCGAAGAGCCGATCCAAACTCGCCACAAAGGTATGAGAATACTGCACACCCGCAAAGTGCCAATTCTCGACGCCGCAGGCCGCCCTCAGTACGTTTTGGGGATTACTGAAGATATCACCGAACGCAGGCAGGTAGACGAAAGCGTGCGCCTCTACGACCAAATTGTCGAGAATATGCAAATTGGTTTGTACGTCTACCATTTAGAAAACATAGACGATGACAGCACCCTCAGAGCGATCGCCTCAAATCCTGCGGCTACCCTATTTACCGGATTAGAAATGGCTGATGTTTTGGGAATGACAATCGACGAGATTTTTCCCCACCTGCGATCGAAAAACATTCCCCAAGCATTTGCTTCGGTAATTCGCAGCCATAAAGCCGTAGAACTTGAAGATATTGACTGCGATGAAGGCGGCAGAATAACTCGCGCTTTTTCTATTAAAGCTTTTCCATTACCCAACAACTGCGTCGGTGTTGCTTTTGAAAACATTACTGCTCGCAAGTGCCTGGAACTAGAACTGCAGGCGTCGTTGGAAAAAACCGAACGTTCCGAACAACTCCTACGCACAGTAATAGACAAAACCAGCGACTGGATTTTTGCCAAAGACAAATATTTTCGCTATATTTTGGCAAACAATAGTTTCGCTCAAGCGATCGGCAAAACAGTAGAAAAAATAATTGGCAAATCCGATTTAGAATTAGGATTTTCAGAAGATATTGTGTTTGGCAATTCCGCCCAAAATATCCGAGGCTTCCGCACAGACGACTCTGCTGTACTGGCCGGCGACATCATCCACAATCCCTGCGATGCGGCAACTATTGCTGACGGTTCAGTACATATTTTTGATACCCAAAAACTTCCCCTGCGCGACGCTGAAGGTAATGTATTTGCAGTGCTAGGTTTCGCTCACGATATTACAGAACGACATGAATCCGAAGCAGCTTTGCGTAGAAGTGAATTAAGATTTAGGTCTTTGGTAGCTAATATTCCCGGCGTGGTTTATCGCTGGAAGTGCGATTTTTCAACTAATTTTATTAGCGATGCCGTTTACTTATTAACCGGCTACCCTGCGGCAGATTTTATTTGGCTTTTGGACAGGAGATGCCGGACTTTTGCTAGCATTATTTACCCCCAAGATTTGGCAAAAGTAGAAGCAACTATTCGGCAAAGCATAGAAAACAAAGAGTCTTATAACTTGGAATACCGCTTGCTAGCAGCAGACGGCACGGTTAAATGGGTGTGGGATAAAGGTTCTCCTGTGTTCGACGCAGATGGAAACGTTTGCTATTTGGACGGGGTGATTTTTGATATTAGCGATCGGTACTACGCTGAGGAAGCATTGCGCCAAAAAACTTTAGAGTTAGAAGCAGTTTTTCGCGCTTTGCCTGATTTGTATTTTCGACTAGATGCTGACGGTATAATTGTGGATTATTTGTCAGGAACTTCATCGAGTTTATACGTACCTCCCGAACATTTTATCGGTCAACGAATGACAGACATATTGCCACCCAATGTCGCCTGCCAATTTGCCCAAGCAATCTTGGAAATTTCCGAAACAAGAAATTCAATCGATATAGAATATTCGGTTTCCATGTCGGAAGGAGAAAAAACTTATGAAGCCCGACTGTTGCCGTTTAATTCAGATCAGATTATTATTCTAGCCCGCAATATTACTAATCGCAAACAAGCCGAAGCTCAATTAAAACATAAAAATCGCCAGCTAGAGCAAACATTGAAACAATTAGGCAGGACTCAAGCTCAACTAATTCAAGCGGAAAAAATGTCGGGTTTGGGACAGCTAGTGGCGGGAATTGCTCACGAAATCAATAATCCTGTCAGTTTTATTTACGGTAATATCACTTACGCTAGTGAGTATGCCAAAAACTTGCTGGAACTGTGCAGTTTGTACCAAGCACACTACCCGGAACCTGTTGCTGTTATTCAAGATTTGGCAGAAGAAATAGAACTGGAATTCATGAAAGAGGATTTCCCGCACCTGCTGGCTTCAATTCAAACCGGAGCCGAGCGAATTCGCCAAATAGTTCTGTCTTTGCGTAACTTTTCCCGCCTGGAAGAATCAGATATTAAGCGTGTTAATATTCACGAGGGGATAGACAGCGCTCTGTTAATCTTACAACACAAAATTAAAGAAAATGGCAGGAATCGTCATATTCAAATAGTTAAAGAATATGGGGAATTGCCACAGGTACAGTGCTACGTAGGGCAGTTAAATCAAGTGTTTATGAATATTTTAAATAATGCTATTGATGCTTTAGCGGATGTCAGGAATAGGAAGTTGGAATTGGCGAGTTATTCAGAAGAGGAACGGCAAGATTTTGCTAGTTTACCTTTAACTTGCGACACATTGCCGTGGATTCGGATTCGCACGGAGGTGCTGGAGAACAATCGGGTTGCGATCGTAATTTCCGATAACGGGTCTGGCATGGCAGAGTCTGTTAAGTGTCGGGTATTTGACCCGTTTTTTACTACTAAACCCGTAGGTAAAGGTACAGGTTTGGGACTGTCTATCTCGTATCAGATTGTGGTGGAAAGACACGGAGGGACGCTGCAGTGCATTTCCGCGCTGGGAGAGGGAACTGAATTTGCGATCGAGATTCCCATTCGGCAGAGGTAATTAGTCATTGGTAATTGGTAGTTGCACCAGAAAAATGATAATCTAATTAAAGTTTCTAAAAGTTAGGAATATTAGCATGGTATACAAAAGCATACATACTTCTAGTGCCGTTGCAAAACAAATTCAAGAAGATGATGATGATTCCTATGTTGACTATTTTTATGACGATCCGGGGGCTCCGCCGGGAACTCTCGACTTAGAACCAGATGCGCCGCCTCCGGAGATTGTATTAATTGACTATTGCGAAACAGCCGCAACTCGCGCCAAATTGGCAAATCCTCAAAAAGCTGCTGCGTATTTAGATACAGAATCTGTTTCTTGGGTTGATATGTTGGGATTGGGAAACAAAGAAACTTGGCGACAAATGGGCGAAGTGTTTAATTTACACCTAATGGCTCAGGAAGATGTAGTTAATGTTCCCCAGCGACCGAAAGTAGTAGACTATGAAGAACACATTTTAATCATTGCTTGGATGGTGATGCTCCATCCAGAATCAGATACTTTTCATAAAGAACAAGTAAGTTTTATTTTGGGCAAGCATTACCTGCTAACTGTTCAGGAAGAACCGGACTATGATTGTTTTGAACCAGTGCGCGAGCGCATTCGTAAAGGACAAGGAATAATTCGCAAACACGGAGCTGATTATCTGGCTTATACTCTGTTAGATTCGATTATAGATGGATTCTTCCCTGTATTAGAAGTTTACGGAGAGCGCATTGAAGAATTAGAGGATGAAGTGGTGCTGAACCCTACCCGCAAAACCCTGGAAAAAATCTATAAAATCCGGCGAGAATTGCTGACTCTGCGTCGCGCCATTTGGCCACAGCGGGATGCAATTAATGTTTTGATTCGAGATAGCAGTGATTTGATTAGTCCCGAGGTGCGAATTTACCTGCGCGACTGTTACGATCACACGGTGCAGGTGATGGATATGGTCGAAACCTATCGAGAGTTGTCTTCGGGTTTGATGGATGTTTACTTGTCTTCGGTTGGTAATAAAATGAATGAAATCATGAAGTTGCTGACGGTGATTTCGAGTATCTTTATTCCTCTAACTTTTGTTGCGGGAGTATACGGGATGAATTTCAATACAGAGACATCTCCCTGGAATATGCCGGAACTGAACTGGTATTTTGGCTATCCGCTTTGTTGGGCAATTATGCTAGGGATCGCCTCTGGTTTAGTTTACTTCTTCTGGCGACGCGGCTGGTTTGATAATTTTTCTACTGTGAAAGAGGACTCATTAAAGTAACCTAATTGAAGATTTGAGATTGGGGATTGAAGATTGAATAATTTAAAATTATGTCAGGTAAAAAGGTTTCGTGTCCCTAGTTGAATCCGTGCTATCAATCCTTGCATGATAATTCCCAACTTTTCAGCCCCCGGATTCATCCGTGAGTCAATTTAAGGGGAGTTGCATGGAAATTTAATTGTTGGGCGGGCTTTCGGGCCCACCGTACAAGAGTTTGAACAAACACAAATGTCCAAATTAAGTGGGCGACAAGTTAAAATATTCAATCTCAAATCTTAAATTGATTGACGAACGATCGCGTACAATAAATCTGGGGAAAAAGTAGGCGCAGGCGGTTGCGGATGAGCGAAAGCTTGTCTGAGGAAAGTCCGGGCTCCCGAAAAACCAAACTTGCTGGGTAACGCCCAGTGCGAGCGATCGTGAGGATAGTGCCACAGAAAGATACCGCCCCCCGATTTGAGATTTGAGATTTGAGATTGAATCAAAAATCAAGCATCGAAAATCGCAAAGTGTTAGGGGGTAAGGGTGCAAAGGTGCGGTAAGAGCGCACCAGCAGCATCGAGAGGTGCTGGCTCGGTAAACCCCAGTTGGGAGCAAGGTCGGAGGAACTATGGTTGGTTTTTTACCAGTTCCGTTTTTTGGTACCGCTTGAGGCGTCTGGTAACAGGCGCCCCAGATAGATAACTGCCCTCGAAAACTGCTTGCAGTTGAGAGAACAGAACCCGGCTTATGTCCGACTTTTTCCCCCCCATTTAATTAAAATTACCGCTTGGGAATAAGGTCAACAAATCCTTTCGACCTGTTTTTTGTTGGGAAAGGTGTGCACTGTACACCCGGAGGAAGATTTGGGGTAAGGTGCACCATAAGCATCCGGAGAAATATTTAGTTTTTTAAGTAAAAAAAATTTATTAATAGGAATCTGATACAAGTTTAAAAAAATAATGCAACTTTTGACAAGCTCGAAACCCGGATAGTCATCCGTCCTTCTAAAATCTAAAATCTAAAATCTAAAATCTAAAATCTAAAATGGTATGATTTATCCGGGTCGCCAAAAGCAACTTGAAACATTAATTCAAAAATTGGGACTGACGAAGGATGCTTCGATAAAATGGCATCTCCTCGATTTAGCTTTGACTCATGCGAGCGCGTCAGCTAAGGCAAATTACGAGCAACTAGAGTTTGTCGGGGATGCAGTTGTGCGGCTGGCGGCGTCGGAATTGTTGTTTGAGGTTTATCCTGACTGTACAGTGGGGGAATTTGCTGCTATTCGATCGATCTTGGTGAGCGATCGCATTCTTGCTAAAATCGCTGAAAGTTACGGGTTCGATCGCTATTTAATTGTTTCCAGCAGTGCTGCCTCGGACAAAACAGGCGCTGAACCCCGGCTGGCAGATGCTTTGGAAGCGGTACTGGCTGCGCTTTATTTGAGTACCCAGACGTTAGAATTAATTCGCCCTTGGCTAGATTCTCACTTTCAACGCCTAGCGGCGGAAATCCGCAGCGATCCTGCCCGCCAAAACTACAAAGCTGCTCTTCAAGAGTTGACTCAAGGCAAATACAAAACTTTGCCCAAATATAGCGTCCAAGAAACCGGGACAGTGCAGGGCGGGGAGGATCGTTTTACCGCAGAAGTTCTCATTCAGGGAAAGTTGGTAGCAGAGGGAAAAGGTCGATCGATCAAAGCGGCCGAACAAGCAGCGGCTCAGGTAGCTTTCAATAAATTAGTTGATAGTCAGTAGTTAGTTGACTGTTGACTGTTGACTGTTGACTGTTGACTGGTGTTATCAGTTATTTGTTAGCTGCTACCAATAACCAATAACCAATAACTACTGCCAAGAGTCAACAGTGATTTTTTTGAGTTAAAACATTGATAATAATAACAAAATATGCTATAATATATGTGCTATTTTTGTTATTATTATCAATGAAAATCGGAATAGCTGTATTGGGTGCAGGTCGCTGGGGAGTTAACCTAATTCGCAACTTTCTCGAACATCCCAACAGCCAAGTTTTAGCGGTGGTAGACCCGAATCGAGATTCATTGGTGGCTGTTCAAAAACAGTTTAATCTCGATGCCTCGGTGATTCTAGCTACCGATTGGTCTCAAGTGCAAGCCTTGCCGGGACTGCAAGCTGTGGCGATCGCTACTCCAGCTTCCACACACTACACCCTCGCAGCAACAGCGCTGAAACAAGGCTACCACGTCTTAGCAGAAAAACCCCTCGCCCTCAACCTCACTGAAGCAATAGAACTCTGTCAATTAGCCGAAAAACAGCAGCGACAACTCTTCGTTGACCACACTTATCTGTTTCATCCAGCAGTCGATCGAGGTCAAAGAATTATTCAACAGCATCAACTCGGAAAATTGCGCTACGGTTACGCCCAGCGCACCCATTTTAAACCGGTACGCCATGACGTTGATGCCCTTTGGGACTTGGCTATTCACGATATCGCTATTTTCAATACTTGGCTGGAACAAACGCCAATTGAAGTAAGGGCGATCGGCACTGTATTTCCGAAGGAATCAGGAAAAGGGAAAAAGGAAGGAGGAATAAATAAAGAAGCAGCAGAAATTGAAAATCAATTGGCTCCTTCACTGCTGACTACTAATCCTGCAGAAAAACTAGCAGATTTAGTTTGGGTAACGCTCACCTATCCCGACGGATTTCAAGCATTTATTCACCTGTGCTGGCTAAATCCCGACAAACAACGGCGCTTAACAGTTGTTGGCAGTTTGGGAACGTTGATTTTTGATGAAATGTTGCCAGAAACTCCCCTGATTTTGCAGCGCGGCCCTTCAGATTACCGGGGCGAAGAGAATAACTCTTTTGAAAGTGCGATCGCGAAGCCCTCGAAGAGGATCGCGCCGCAGCCAACAAGCATCAGACACCGCGAAGTGTTGAGTTTAGAACAAGTAGAACCGCTGAGGCGAGTGTGCGATCGCTTCCTCAACTGCGTGCAAACAAATACCCCCTGTCTTACCTCTTCGGGCGCGGCTTCCGTCGAATTAATCCGCATTCTCAGCACTTTGAGCAAATCCCTCGAACTCGGCGGACAGCCACTAATACCATTTTAGATTTTAGATTTTAGATCGGGAAAATCAATCCTCAACTTGTGAAATTTCCCTTTTCCGTTACTAAGTCCGGACTCTGAAAATAAAAACTTGACTGCTGATTGACAGGCAAAGAAATCATCACTGTAGTACCTTGATTCACGCCCGCGCTGTGCAGGGTAATGCTTCCGATCATAGATTCCATTATCCTTCGCGAGATAGCCAAGCCCAAACCGTTACCGCCAAACTTGCGAGTTGTAGAACCGTCAGCCATCACAAAAGGTTGAAACAATTTCTGCTGGTGCTCGGGATCGATACCAATTCCCGTATCTTTAATTGTCACCACCACCCAATCGCTTTGACCGCTGGGACCCGTCGTACTTTCAGCACTGCCGTTAAAACTACCAGAATTAGTCCTCGATTCTAGGCGCAAAGATATCTTAATGCTGCCCGACTCTGTAAACTTAACGGCATTGCTTAATACGTTTAAAAACACCTGTTTTAGCTTCTCGGGATCGGCATGAACAATAATCGGATCGTGAGGCTCGGGCAAAATTAACTTCAAGCCTTTTTCCTCAATTTGAGTCACTTGCAAATCAATCGCGTCTTCAAGTACCTGAGTAATGTCAACTACTTCTAATATCATCGAGAACGTGCCGGATTCTATTTTAGCAATGTCCAAAATATCATTAATAATATTGAGCAATTGCATTGACGAATCGTGGGCCCGCTGTAAAAATTCCATTTCTTCCTCTCGGTCATCGCAGTAGCCGTCCCGCACAATTTGAATAAAACCAATAATCCCGTTGAGCGGCGTTCTCAATTCGTGAGAAATATTGCCCAAAAATTCATTTTTTAATTGATTGGCAACTTGCGCTTCTTTGGTTGCGACTTCCAATTCTCGGGCCCTGGATCTGAGGCGCTGCACCATGCTGTTGAGTGCTTCTGATAGTTGATTAAATTCCCTAATTTGGAAATCTTGGGGCACTGTCTGCGACGCTTCTGTCTCTACTTTCATCGCGTAGTCTCTCAGTTTTTCCACAGGACGCGCCAAGTCGCGAGACAGATATAAAGTCGCGATGATACTAGCAGCAACCAAACCTACAATTAAATTAAATAAAACTTGCTGAATTTCTTCCAAACCTGACAGAGCGTAATCTAAACGAGAGACAGCTAAAATAATCCACTTGCTGTTCTCCTGTGTAGTTGAAGGACTCGGGATAGCGGCGTATCCTGCTAGCAACTCTACACCATTTCTTTCAAAGGAAAATAGGTGGAGAAAAGCTGTTCCGCCGGCGATCGCCCTTCTGACAATACTTTTTAGTCGATCGGCATCTGCCTCTTGGTCGATATTGCGGCCCACGCGATTGATATTCGGGTGCGCCAAAATCCTCCCATCTTGGTCTATCGCCACCGTATAGCCGGCTAAAGAACCCTTGGGAGCGCTCGTTTGCACAGGCAAGGCCGACTGCAAACTCAAAGCATAACTCAACTGCAGGGTATTGCCCCGACGAATGTAAACAGGAGCGCTCAACACCAAACTCGCTTGGGTATTGCGGCCTTCTTTACCCGCATCTGGAAAATCCTCACCCCCCAAAGCCCCCTTCCGATCGTTTGCTGTCCCCTGTCGCTGCTGAGGTAAGGACAGACTGATGTAAACGCTCTTGTCGTCCAGCAGCGTTTGCTGCTGCTGTACGGGCGGCCAAAATTTTGCCGGCAGCGACTGAATCGGTTGCTGCCCGCAAGTGCTTGCTATCACTTGATTTGTCTTTAAATTAGTCAATTGCAAGCAATCCACCTGCGCTGGCAACCGCTGCCCTAATTGGGCGATAAACTTTTGATAATCCTTCGGATTTACCGACTGCAACATCGAGCTTTCCGAAGCGCCGATCAGATTCGACTTCAGCGATTTCGCCCACTGTTCAATAGTTTCTGCTTTTCTGACTGCACTTTCTGTCAAGTTTTGACGAGCAGTTTCCAGAAGCGTCGAGCGTGCCTTGCGATAGGTAACATACTCCCCCACCAGTAGAACAGGTACGCTGAGCAACAAAATCCGCGACAGTAAAATACGGCGAAAGGAGGATTGACCTAACTTAACCATAGGAAATATCTAAATTAAGGTGCAACACCCAACAGCGACCATTAAAGTGAAATAAACCAGACCGAAAGCCTGAATCTGTCTAGGGGGCTCTGCTGACTGAACAACACAGCTTCAGAACAACATTTAAACACAATTATAGAAGCCACTGTAGTAATCTCGATTCTAAGTGTGTGGACCCAAATATGCTCAGCAATTTGTTTCGCAAATGCCTGTGATTTCGGTCACACTTCCCTTCTCACTTCTCGGAGCGACTGGCACCTCATCGCCTAGGGGCCAATTTTTCAGGCTGCAAAAAAGCCTCGGGTGGACATACCGCAGTTACTTGAAGCTAGAATCGCATGGATGCACTCTTGGATCAAACTTGGATCAAAATTAACGGGCAAAAAGTTCTGTCTCCGGCTAGTGTACACAGAGAATTCTGGCTCGATCGAACTTTTTCTTTCCGAATGCCTTCGAGAAATGGGCCAGAGATGGGCGATGCAAGATTTTGCACCCTGTCAAAGATTTCTTTTACCACCCGATTGATTCGGTGACAATAATTCACCTGTCAAACAAAAAGAATGAGACAATCGAGCTGCCGATCGACTCTGACAACCCTCATCTGGGGAACCTTGGCCCAAACAGTGGACCCACGCTCCGTAAATTCGCGGTCTCGGCAATAATCTCCATAGCTTAATCGATGAAAAAAAACTTTAGCAATTATACGTATTATTACACAAACAACCGTCCGAGATATCATCACGCTTATTTGATATCTCCCCTTTTAGAAATGCTGGCGACACTTCAGCAGACCAGCAAGACAAAACTCCGAGTTTTGGATCTCGGCTGCGGCAATGGCAGTCTCAGTCACGTTATCGCAGAGCACGGCTGCGAAGTTGTCGGCGTTGACACTTCTGCGCCCGGAATTGCCATCTCCCGTCAAAGTTTCCCCGAGTGTCAGTTTATCCAAGCAGATATTTACGACCTCCCAGATACCGATATTCTGAAATCATTTGATGTTGTCTTAGCTATTGAAGTAATCGAACACTTGCTTTATCCTAAAGAACTAGCAAAAACTGCCAAAAGATGCCTCACTCCGGGAGGAAGACTAATTATTTCCACACCCTATCACGGCTATTTAAAAAATCTGGCTTTAGCGGTTTCTGGCAAACTAGATAAACATTTTACCGTTCTTTGGGATAACGGTCACATCAAATTTTTTTCAGTAGAGACGCTGACCAAGTTATTAACATCTGAAGGATACACCGACATAAAATTTAAATTTACTGGTCGGTGTCCCTATCTTTGGAAATCAATGTTATGCTCTAGTACGTTCTCGCCACAAGCGGAGAAATTATGAGTTTTGAGTTGTGATTTTTCCGCCAATTAATTTTTCTGAATAAACGACCAGCCCTCATGAAAAGTAAAAGATAACAACTTTTATGGTGAAATGGTGAAACAAATAAAATGACTGTTGGCGTTTGGATATTAGGCGATCGACTTTGGCAGAACCTAGCTGCTATCAACCGCACAGATGATAAATCTTCCCTACTGGGATTTCCTAGCCCGCCACCGCGACAAACTTCAGTCGATCGGTCGCATGAGCTTTCTCCTAGCCAATCTCGACAAAAGGCCGCCGGCAGAATTGGCAACCATCCGGCAAAAAGCGGCAGATTGGCACTTAGGAAGTCATTAGTCAGTAGTCAGCAGTCAGCAGTCAGCAGTCAGTAGTCATTATCATTTGTTATTTGCTACCCCTGCCCCATGCCCCATGCCCCATACCCCATGCCCCATGCCCTTTGCAATTCTTATTTTTTCCCTGACTTTTCCCTAAACATTCCACAGCGTTTCCACAGGCAAGTCTGAGGTTTTCCACAGATCCGACAAAGTTTTCCACAGAAATTAACGGCACGGTAGCCTCTTGCTGCGGAATTGGGGATTTCCTTAACTTGCTGCCCAATTCCTCATAAACCGCCCAACACATAAAGATATGTAACAAAAAAGGCCCTAAAAAGCTGATTCTTTGGTAAACCTTTTTTTAATCTAAAGGAGTTTGTAATATTTCGCAACATTGACAAACCCACCCCCTCATAGCGCACAATGATGCGACCGACCTAAAAAAAAGCGCTCTGATTTCGGCTGTGCCTGCACCTGTATCCGGCCGAAGGGGGGGTTCTGTTTTCAATTTATTAGCGAGACTAAAAAAAATGATGAACCCAACAGTCAGTATTTTTGCTGAAATTCCCGAAACGCTGCACGATTCTCTCAAAACTTACCTGGAAACCCATCCCGAATGGGATCTAGACCGAGTATTTTGCGCGGCCCTGTCGCTGTTTTTGTTGCAGAATGCCGATAGCGGTACGCCTGAAGCTTCGCGCAGTTATCGCCAAGCTGCGAGAGTTTATCTCGAAACTCTGTTTCAATCTCCTCAAGACTTGCACAGCAACAATGTAACTCCGTCGTCTTAAAGGATCGGGGGAGAGGGGGAGACGCGGTTTCTGGGAAGGATTTTAGTTGACCGAGAGGGCGCGCACTGCATAGGTGTCAACTTAAGCTTAAAATCCCTGAGAAATATCGCTTATAGCTTAATGCCGAGCCCCATTGCATCTCCCTTAAGAAGGGGACTTGGATAGCTTCTCCCCCCGGACTCTCAGGGGATGCCGGAGGGAGAAGCTGCCTTAATCGTCAAACAGTAGACGGGTAGTACATAAGACGCGCTTGTTTGCACCCACGGTGCTTATGGCGCACTCTACAGACTACAAACTCATGGCTGAAGACTACATCATGCCCATGCCGCCCATGCCGCCCATGCCGCCCATGCCGCCCATGCCGCCCATGCCGCCCATGCCGCCCATGCCGCCCATGTCGCCCATGTCGCCGCCGCCGGCTTTTTTCTTCTCGGGTTTTTCGACAATCACAGCTTCAGTGGTCAGCACCATACCAGCAATGGAACCGGCATTTTGCAAAGCCGATCGCACCACCTTAGCCGGGTCAATAATCCCGGCGGCAATCATATCTTCGTACACGTCGGTGAGAGCGTTGTAGCCAATGTTGAACTCGCTCGCCCGCACTCGTTCGATGACGATCGAACCTTCAACGCCGGCATTATCAGCGATTTGACGCAAAGGTGCTTCCAAAGCTTTCTTCACCAAGTCAGCGCCTACTTGTTCTTCGCTGTCTAAAGTATTTGCGATCGCATCTATTTTTGTAATCAGGTGAATTAGGGTCGTGCCACCTCCGGCAACGATACCTTCTTCCACAGCAGCTTTAGTAGCGTTCAGAGCGTCTTCAATACGCAGTTTACGGTCTTTGAGCTCGGTTTCGGTAGCTGCGCCGACTTTAATTACAGCGATGCCGCCGGCGAGTTTGGCGATGCGTTCGGTTAGCTTTTCCTTGTCGTACTCGGAATCCGTCGCTTCTAGCTGCTTGCGGATTTGCTCGATCCGTTTTAGCACGTCAGCTTTGTGTTCTTCGCCAGCAACAATGATCGTGTTTTCTTTGTCGATCGTAATTTTGCGGGCGGTACCGAGCATTTCTAGGGTTGCGGTATCGATGCTGAGTCCGACTTCTTCAGAAATCAGTTGACCGCCGGTGAGCACGGCGATATCTTGAAGCATAGCTTTGCGTCGATCGCCAAAACCAGGAGATTTCGTTGCTGCGATGTTCAATACGCCGCGGGCTTTGTTGACTACCAGAGTTGCCAAAGCTTCGCCTTCAATATCTTCGGCGATAATTAGCAGCGGTTGACCTGTGCGGGCGATTTTTTCGAGAACTGGAATGAGTTCTTGAATCGAGCTAATTTTTTTGTCGGTAATCAGGATGCGAGCGTTTTCGTAATCAACTTCCATGCGATCGCCGTTAGTGACGAAATACGGAGAAAGATATCCGCGATCGTACTGCATCCCTTCGACAACTTCCAATTCCGTTGTCAGAGATTTCGACTCTTCAACAGTAATTACGCCGTCTTTCGTGACTTTTTCCATTGCTTGGGCAATCATGGCGCCGACTTCTTCGTCGTTACCGGCGGACACAGTGGCGACTTGAGCAATGGCGCTGCCTTCGACGGGTTTCGCCAATTTCTCGATTTCCTGTACCAAGTGGGCGATCGTTTTTTCAATACCCCGGCGCAGCGCGACTGGGTTTGCGCCTGCTGCGACATTCTTCAAACCTTCGCGAATCAGGGATTGAGCTATAACCGTTGCGGTTGTTGTGCCGTCGCCTGCGATATCTTTAGTTTTGGAGGCGACTTCTTGAATTAAGCGAGCGCCGGCATTTTCCAGGGGGTCTTCGAGTTCGATCTCCCTAGCAACGGTGATACCGTCGTTAACAATTTGGGGACTGCCGTATTTCTTTTCCAATAGGACGTTCCGGCCTTTCGGACCCAAGGTGATGCGGACAGCATCGGCGAGTTGATTGACGCCGCGTTCTAGTGCCCGCCGAGATTTGTCGCTAAATGCAACTATTTTGGTCATGTTTGTCTCCAATCGCTTACATTAGCAAATTTAGCACTCTCTGAGGCTGAGTGCTAAGTTGATCGATTTTTGATTGTAGCGCGCCTCAACGGTGTGGGGGATTGGGGAGACGGATTGGAGATTTGGGCGAGCTCGTTCCGGGTGGCTAAGGACAGGGCATTGCCGTGTCCCCACAGATCTCGTGTTTCCACAGATATAATGGGGTTTGTTACATATCGATATAATCAGGTTTTAGTTAATACCAAAACCTAATTTTGATGGCACGTTATCCCAAAGCAGAATTTTTATTAAAAATTTCTTAACTTGTGTTTTCGGTCATCTACCTTTCGATATAGCTTTTCTTTTTTTTCAAACTTCTACCTTCTATAGCAACCGCCAAAACTATTAGGACGTTCTTAATTGCTGAAACATGAGCTGAAGATTGCGCCTTCCTTCTTCCTTCTTCCTGACATCCGTTACATCCGTTACATCCGTTACATCCGTTACAAAATCCGTTGCCGAACCTTCTTCCTTTCCTCAATCAATCTCAAATTACGCACTAACAAATGGCTCGTTATTCTCGACTGCAAAAACTCGGCTCTTATATGCGCCCGCACTGGAAGCCAACCTTCTGGGGCATTTTTTCGCTGTTAATTGTCAATGCTGTGGGCGTTTACATTCCCCTGCTGATTCGGAATGCAGTTGACACTCTCCAAGTTGCGACTAAATTTGACGAAGTTTTCAACTTCGTGGCACTAATTCTGATCCTCGCCTCAATTATGTGGGTAATTCGGATGATGTCGCGGATTTTGCTGTTTGGCGTGGGGCGTCAAGTCGAATTTGACCTCAAACAGCAAATTTTTAACCATTTATTAACATTAGAACCGTCTTATTTTGCCGCCAATACGGTTGGGGATTTAATTAACCGCGCTACTTCCGATTTGGACAATATTCGGCGCTTGGTGGGGTTTGCGGTACTCAGTTTGGCGAATACAGCTTTTGCTTATGCTTTGACTTTGCCGGTGATGCTGGGGATTAATGTAAGGTTGACACTGTTTGCGATCGCCGTTTATCCTTTAATGTTAGTTTTGGTGCAGTTATTCAGCGACAAACTTCGCATCCAACAGTTAGCCGTGCAAGAGGAATTGTCGGCGATGAGCGATTTGATTCAGGAGGATATGAGCGGGATTTCCGTAATTAAAATTTACGCTCAAGAAGAGAACGAACGCCGAGCTTTTCGCAATTCCAACGCACAGTTGCTATCAGCAAATTTGGAATTAGCAAAAACTAGAAACTTTATTTTTCCGCTGCTGGGCGGTTTGGCAAGCATCAGTTTGTTGGTGCTGCTTTCTGCTGGTGGCGGGGCAATTGCTAATGGTCAAATTAGCATTGGCGATTTTGTGGCGTTGCTGATTTATGTCGAGCGTTTGGTGTTTCCGACGGCTTTGTTGGGTTTCACCATTACTGCTTACCAGCGGGGAGAAGTGAGTGTCGATCGCATCGAATCAATTCTGACTGTGGAACCGCAAATTAAGGATGCTGCCGATGCAGGTGAACTGCCAACTCCAGTCAAAGGCGAAGTTGTGGCCCGCCATCTAAATTATACTTATCCCGGTGCTAAGACACCCGCGCTTAAAGATGTAGATTTTACCATAAAACCGGGAGAAACTGTCGCAATTGTGGGGGCGATCGGCTCGGGAAAATCAACTTTAGCTAATGCGCTGCCCAGACTGCTGGACATCGCTCCGGGTCAGTTATTTTTAGACGGACAGGATATTACCGAGGTAAAATTGACCCAATTGCGCGGGGCGATCGCCTACGTTCCGCAAGAAAGTTTTCTGTTCGGCACTACCATCAAGAATAACATCCGCTACGGAAACCCTTTAGCGGAACAGCCGCAGATTGAAGCCGCGGCAAAACAAGCGCAAATTCACGCCGAAATCCTCAACTTTCCGCAGCAGTACAAAACAGTTGTCGGCGAGCGCGGCATTACTTTATCCGGCGGACAGCGCCAGCGGACGGCACTTGCGCGCGCTTTGTTAGTTGACGCCCCGGTGTTAATTTTGGATGACGCTCTTTCCAGCGTTGACAATCAAACTGCTACCGACATTTTGCGAAACTTGGCAACGGGAACCGATCGCAAAACGGTAATTTTTATCTCCCATCAAATGTCAGCGGCGGCTAGTGCCGATCGCATTTTTGTGATGGAGAGAGGAGAAATAGTTCAGAGTGGCACTCACCTTGAATTGGTAGGGCAAAGAGGGCTTTATCAGTATTTATGGAACCAGCAAAAATTAGAGGAATTGCTGCATTGAAAAGTGACAAATACTTTGAGTCATCTATAGTTAGACCCTAGATAAGTAGGTTGGTGCAAATAAACTGGTCAAGAGGAGGGCGGGGTTTGTCAGAATAAACTGGCTGCTAGCATAGATCCCGGCTAAACCCGCCAGACCCATGTAATGTTTATTTGTAACCAGCTACTTAACTCGGAAAGTTACGGTTGAAATTTATCCCACTAGCTGCACGGCTAATCACAGGATTTGGCTTATAAAAAAGCCACCCAATTTATTGCCAACCGATTTTAATTAGCTACATTACTGAAGGGAATTTCTTCTTGTAGTTGAAATAATTTAATCGATTGCAGACTATCTGAAGCCGCATCCCAAAGAATGAATTTGAAGCAGTCAGGAATATCACGAATTGTTAGGGATTTTGAGTTAGCTAGCAGGTGAATATTAGCATTGTGACAAGCCCGAAGATTATAGTTAGGTATACGCTCAGAGAGATGATGAATATTGTGGTAAGCAATATCAGCCGAAAACCAATTGAGAAGATTGGGTAATTTTAGGTAACTACTGCCTTCAATTGCGCCAAGAAGATAGTCCCAACCCTCGGCTTTATGAGCGTAGGAACCGTCAAAATTATGCTGAACAAAGAAAATACAGATAAATATCGCTGCTGAACAAGTCATGACAATTGAGTAAACACTCCAGAAAAAGCCCAACCCCAGTAAGTTGCTCAGATAAATCCAGCTAGCAACAACACAAATATTGTTGAACAGTAAATCCCAAAATTCAGCCGTCGTATACCAATGTTTGGATTTATAAGAAGCAATGATTGCAGATAAACCCATGCCAAAATCTTGATTTAAACAAGCAAAAATATGTCGAATAAAACCAGTAATTCCCAAGACTAGCGCGAGTCGTGGCTTAATAATTAGATAGAAAAAACCACCGGGAAACAGCATCAATGGGTGTCTGAGTAACTGATACATCTTTTGACTAAAGGGGCTTAGCGCCGCAAATTTTTCGGTGGATATCAACGCCGAAGGGCCTCGGTACATATCCCAATTACCATTATGTTTGTGGTGATAAGCGTGTCCCCTCGACCAGGGGTACTGAGGAATCGCATTGATAATACCTAGCAGAAAACCCATCATACGATTGACTTTTTTGGAACTAAAAAGAGAATAGTGTCCGCAATCGTGCATCAAAGAGAAACAACGTCCTGAAAAAAGTGTCATCAACACCATTATCGGCGGGAGCAGGAATACAGAAATGGCAGCAGCTTTAAAGGCGAAAAACCATAATAATGTATAAGGAACCACTGTATTGAGTATTTGGCAACTAGCTTTCAAGTTGTTGCTCTTCATATAAGGAGCTAGCACAAAATCCGACTTTTTGATCGCGTTTTTCATTCAGTATATCTATGGTGTGTGGAGAATTGCTTAGCTTACCATCAGGAGATGCTGGCTATTTTTGGCATTGTTTTATTGCAGGTAATTGGGTGAATTGCGGTTTAAAATTGACCCATACTTTACAAAACTGCTGATAATATTTAGTTCATTACCTCCTCCTTTTTGTAGTTCCGCCAAGCTGAAGGTTATCCCCGATTTGACGTACTTAATCATAACAAACTGCGGGACTAATTGCTAATCCTGACCAAAAATTGATTTCTATTTTATCCTTACCTGTTAGGAAAATAATAATTTATTTGGTGGAATTTTAGATGACCATGATTTCAAGCAAATGTGAGATAGGGGAGCGCTCTATTAACCGTCGTTGCAGATGATTATCTTTGCTAGAAAATTAATTCAGTTAGGAATGGTAAGTGATGCGGAACCGTATCAACCTGCCACTTCACAGGTGTATTGATAGGCAGATTTACATGACAAATAACCAGGCATGAACCAGGCGTGAAAAATCCATTTCAAGCAGGGTATCCAATGGTCAGCATATTTTGGTGAATGAACAGATTCTGTCAATACCCAAAGCTACCTTGCCGCTTGTTATCTTCAACTCGCATTGATTTCTTGCTGCTGCAGTGTAGCAGACTTTACCATATTTTTCAGCGCGGGAACAGTCTGCAATAAAGCATCTGTCTCTAATTTCCCAGTAAAAAATGCTTTCAGGGCTTTGTTTATTTTCCGGTGGTTACCAATCCGAGGATATTCCCATGTCTCAGGGAGAATCGTCATAACTCAACTTTTTTTGCAGAAAAAACTGTGAAGCCTGTCAGCCGCCGAACAAATCGCTGCACCGGAAGGTATTAATATGATTGGTTGGTTGCACGATCGCCATTCGGTGATGTATGCCGCTATTCTTGCTTGGATCGTCTGTGGCACACTTTACCGTACCGGGTTCTACCCCAACTCGATCGCAGGTTCAAAAGTTGGGCTACTCGCGAAAACTTTTTATTGGCGGGCTATAGGGGCGACAAACGGCTCATCTCGGAAACCAAAGCTCAATGGCACTGAAAAAGTCTCAATCACCTAGCCTGTTTACTTTTTAAGATAGAGCGAGGTTCCTGCATTCGAGGATACGGCTTCGGTCTGCATTTCAAAACTCTAGGTTCGGAACGATCGGGTCGCATCGTGAGTAAATTAGTTGCCACCTGTTCCAACAGCAATTGATGCCATTGTCGCTGTTGGCGTTTTCCTGTAGTTGCCAACAGCGTCAATAACTGATTAAACTGCTGCCGAGTCGATTGGAATGAGAGTTGAAAAGTTGTATATTCTGACGAAGATGCCGCT